>NZ_JBCECK010000116.1:0-17134 GCF_039207105.1 Mucilaginibacter sp. | reverse complement strand
GATGGTCAGCAGCAGCAGCAAACCTCCAGATTTAATGAACCGCCGCCTGACGAGCCCAATTTTTTTGATGAGCCTGAGGTAAAAGAAGCAAAGGACGAAAGTGCGCAGGAAAAGGAAATTATCAGGCTGTTGCTGCTGTACGGCAATAAAATGATTGACTGGGATGGTATTGCCAATACTTACATAGGTCCGTTCATGATAGCGGAGCTAAGTGATGTTACTTTTGAGCATCCTGCCGCTAAGTTGTTTATGGAGATATATCGGCAGGAAGTAGAAAATGGTGTACTGGCCGACGAAACCCATTTTATTCATCATCAGGATAAAGGTATTGTTGACCTGACTGTATCTATGCTGGCAACCAAATACATCCTGAGCGAAAACTGGTACGAGATGCATAACATATTGGTGAACGATGAAACGGCTAATATGAAGGCTACTATTTTAGGCGCTATCTTTCATCTTAAAAAGCATAAGGTGGGTAAAATACTTGAAAGCCTGCGCACTGAACTACAGAAGGCCGAAACAGAAGCAGATCAGGAGATACTGCTTAACCAATACATGCGGATGAAAAAGGTTGAAAAAAGTATCTCAGACTTTTTAGGGTCGGTAATTATTAAATAATGGCCCAACACCTCGACCTGGGCCGCGCCGGCGAAACATTAGCTAAAACACATCTGGAAAATGCCGGTTATGAAATACTGGACGAAAACTGGACATATGGTAAGGCCGAGATAGACCTGATTGCTTATAAGGACAAGGTTATTATATTTACCGAAGTTAAAACCCGCACAGGCAATAGTTTTGGCGAACCTGAAGATTTTGTGGACGAGCGCAAACAAAAATTACTGGCAAACGCGGCAGATGAATATATTTATCTGATGAATCACCAGGGCGAGGTACGTTTTGATATTATCGCTATTTTGTTCGACAGAAATAAAAATTATATACTAAACCATATTGAAGATGCGTTTTGGCCTTCGGCTACATAACATGATGAATAACAAAATAAAAGGCTTTTTTATTGCCGCTGCATTACTGGCATTTGGTTGCCACAATAACACTAAAGATACCGGAGGCAGTTATAGCATCAGCCCCGAAGCTGGTACCACCTACAAAACTGGCGACGAAGTAAAGATCAAAGTAAGCTTCCCTGCCGATACCAAAGTCGATTCTGTAGTTTATATGCTTGATGCCTTGAGATTGGGTGCAGGTAAAGATACATCGGGCATCAGCTTAAAAACAGATACTATTCCGCTGGGGATTAAGTTGATCACTGCCAAAGTTTACGCAGCCGGAAAAGATCAGGATGTAACTACCAATATTTTACTACTTGCCGCTAAAGCACCGGAACAGCTTACCTACAAGGTTGAAAAGGTGTTTCCGCATGATACCAGCTCTTACACCGAAGGCTTGCAATATGTTGATGGTATCATGTTTGAAAGTACCGGCGATACAGGCCACTCCACTATTCAAAAAGTAAATATTGAAACCGGCAAAGCTATTCAAACAACCAAGTTAAGAGATGATTATTTTGGTGAAGGTATATCTGTTATTGGTGATAAGGTTGTGCAACTAACCTGGAAAAATAAGGTTGGTCTGGTCTATGATAAAAATTCCTTAAAACTATTAAACACCTTTGCCAACAACGTAGGAGTTGAAGGTTGGGGTATGTGTTACGACGGTAAAAAACTATATATGGACGATAGCACTAACCGTATCTGGTTTTTGGATAAAGATACCTATCAGCAAAAAGGCTTTATTGATGTTTGCGACGATAAAAGACAAATTGATTCGCTCAACGAGTTAGAATATATTGATGGTAAAATATATGCCAACGTTTACCAAACAGATGATATACTGGTTATAGATCCTAAAACCGGCGCGGTACTACAACGGATTGACATGAAGAACCTGTACCCTATGGCCGACAGGCCGCAGGACCGTGACTGGGGCAATAACGTACTGAATGGAATAGCCTGGGATGCTAAAGGACAACGCCTGTTTGTGGCCGGCAAAAGATGGCCGCACTTGTACCAGGTAAAGTTTGTGAAAAAGTAGGCCCCCTAACCCCCTAAAGGGGGAACAAATGTGCAGAACACAAATGTTTAAATAAAAAAGGGCGATGAGTATTACCACTTATCGCCCTTTTTTATTTAAACATCTGCCAACCATATCTTGATATAAACTCATTTACCTCATCTTGAAATGATTTCTTTGAATGATGTTTTTCCTGGTTTTTGATATAGGTGGTCACTATTTCTACTTGTGATTCACTGATCGATACAGCAAAATAATCATCCTGCCAGCTGAACTTTTCGGGAAGTAAGCCTTGATTATTAATCCAAAAGGAAGATTCTCCCTTAATGAGTTGAGCTACTTTAGAAATATTCTGATCCTTCCCTAAGGAGATCAGGCAGTGTAGATGATCGGTATAGCCATTAATAGCTTGTAGAAATATTTCTTTTTCTAAACAGTTATCAGCAATGTGCTTAAATACATCGTACCTAAATTCTTTTTTGAGTAAGGGTTCACGGTTTCTGGTGGAAAAACTAAATGTATCCAGATTTTAACAAAAGACATGATAAAGTTTTAGAAACTAAATGTATAAATTATTTGGCTAAAGCCACTTTTGCATTTTCTAAATCCGTCACATAAATGTGACGGCAATGAATTTTATCTTTGTAATTCTAAGATGATAAATTGATTCTATGCAAATCGAATTCATTGCCGTTGGCTTTAGCCAACGGACAAAAAGGAAACAAAGTCTGGCTTTAGCCGAAACTGAGTTTGCTAAGTCCCTTTTAAACAAAAAGAGCCCGCGATTGCGAGCTCTTTTTGTTTAAAAGAAGCTCTACCTCCAGGCTTTATACTGATTAATCAAACCGTTGGTTG
This sequence comes from Mucilaginibacter sp., assembly GCF_039207105.1. Classification (GTDB taxonomy): domain Bacteria; phylum Bacteroidota; class Bacteroidia; order Sphingobacteriales; family Sphingobacteriaceae; genus Mucilaginibacter. The sequence continues at coordinate 14,242 of NZ_JBCECK010000116.1, read as the reverse complement.
ATGAATCGTGACTGCTGATCTCACTGTTGTCTTTTAATTCGGGTAATATTTTGCCCGCCAGTTGTTTACCTAATTCCACACCCCATTGGTCAAAGCTGTAAATGTTCCAGATAATGCCTTGTACAAATATTTTATGTTCGTACATAGCGATCAATGAACCCAAGCTGTGCGGAGTGATCTTTTTAAGCAGGAAAGAGTTAGTTGGCCTGTTGCCTTCAAATACTTTGAAAGGCGCGATGGCTGCAATTTCAGCGTCGGTTTTGCCGGCTGCTTTTAACTCTTCAATAACAACTTCTTCTGTTTTGCCGTTCATCAAAGCTTCGGTTTGAGCAAAGAAGTTTGACAGCAGCATATTGTGATGCTCGCCCAGCGGATTGTGTGATTGAGCAGGAGCTATGAAGTCGGCAGGGATGAGTTTAGTACCCTGGTGTATCAGCTGGTAAAACGCGTGCTGGCCATTGGTGCCAGGCTCGCCCCAAATGATCGGGCCGGTAGAGTAGTCAATTTCTTTACCATTGCGGTCAACATGTTTACCATTGCTTTCCATATCGCCTTGCTGGAAATAAGCGGCAAAGCGGTGCATATATTGGTCGTACGGTAAAATAGCATTGGTTTCAGCCTCAAAGAAGTTGTTGTACCAGATACCGATCAATGCTAAAATAACCGGGATGTTTTGTTCAAACTCAGCAGTACGGAAATGCTCGTCAGTCGCGTGGGCACCTTCTAAAAGTTGCACAAAATTATCAAAACCGATGCTTAAGGAAATAGAAAGGCCGATAGCGCTCCATAATGAGTAACGACCGCCTACCCAATCCCAAAATTCAAACATATTTTTAGTGTCGATACCGAATTTTTCGACAGCGGCGGCATTGGTTGATAACGCGGCGAAATGTTTGGCCACGTCGGCTTCTGTAGCGCCGGCAGCTAAAAACCAATCACGTGCACTGTGGGCGTTGCCCATAGTTTCTTGTGTGGTGAAGGTTTTGGATGCTATCAGGAATAAGGTAGTTTCCGGATCAACCACTTTCAGTGTTTCGGCAATATGGGTACCATCAACATTACTTACAAAGTGCAGGTTCAGGTGGTTTTTATAGGCTTTTAAAGCTTCGGTAACCATTACCGGGCCTAAATCAGAGCCACCGATACCAATGTTAACCACATCGGTAATAGGTTTGCCGGTATAGCCTTTCCAGGTACCCGAGATGATGGCGTTGCTGAAATCTTTCATATGTTCAAGCACGCTGTTCACGTCAGGCATCACATCTTTACCGTCAACATAAATAGGAGTATTGCTGCGGTTACGTAATGCTACGTGCAATACCGGGCGGCCTTCCGTAACATTAATTTTTTCGCCGGAAAACATGGCTTTAATCGCCTCATTTACCGAACATTCTTTTGCCAGCTGTATCAGTAAGGCAATAGTTTGCTCGTCGATACGGTTTTTAGAGTAATCAAGCAAAATATCTTCAAACTGAATTGAGAATTTTTTAAAACGCTGATCATCAGAGTCAAATAATCCTTTCAGGCTTTTCGCTACAATGTCAATGTAGTGATCGGCTAAATATTTATAGCTCTGGGTGGTGGTGAAATCTGTATTTGGCAGCATAATTGTATGGTTTTTATCAAAAGTAATAAGTTAATTGTTAGGTAGATGTTAAAATGTAAACTAATGATTTTTTAATGATTCTTCGTGTGTTTTCAACACTGTATACATAGTGTTTGTTTTACACCAAAAAATTATGATAATTTTAAAAATATTTGACAATTGTTTGGAAATTTCAAATGTTTATTTAATATATTTGTCTTGTTGATAATCAAATGGGTGATTTATCATCATTTTGTAAATTTAGGTAAAAATATAGAAGGTTATGTTTGAAAAACTTTTTTTGCTTGTAAAAAATAACGCCGGGACGGCTGTTATAAACAACCCTGAAATTCCTGCAAAACACCACAACGCGGTGATGATCGAAGCCTCAAGTTCAATTATTGAGGTTTTAAAAGGCCAGATGGAAAATGGCAAATTAAAGGAACTTATAAAGTATTTTCAATCGTCGGGTATTTACAATCATTCATTAGTATCAAGCATAGTTAACAGGTTTGCAAACCGTTTAAATACGTTTTATCATATTGATCCTGTTCATGCGCTGGCAGCAGCCAATTCACTGATACCTGCTGTGATGCAGCAATTGGTTCGTGAATCAAAAAGCGAGCAGATCAAAGAATTTGGCTTAACCAATATGTTAACCAAACTAAATGGTAACCGTGCTGATCTGAGCTTGCTGGTTAACAAACTAATGGTAGCTTAAAATATTATAGCATACTTGCTGTGAGGCCTGCAAATTGGTAAAACAATTTGCAGGCCTTTTTATTTAAGCCGATTATCAAATTGTATATATTTGCCACATGACTAAAGAACAGATTCAGGATTTAAGGGATAGAACAGCTTCCCTGAGGAGGCATCTTTGACATCGACAAGAAGCTTGAACTATTACAAACCGAACAGGAAATAACCGTTGGCCCTCATTTTTGGGATCATCCCAAAGAAGCCGAAAAGGTGCTGGCATCTATCAAAGCCAAAAAAGTTTGGACAGATGAATTTCAAAAGGTAGCAGCGGTAATTGAGGATACCGGCGTGCTTTTTGAATTTTACCAGGGTGGCGATGCTACCGAACCCGAAATGCAGGAGCAATACAACCAGGCCATCAAGGTAGTTGAGGAGCTGGAATTTAAAAATATGCTCTCGGCCGAAGAAGACCAGTTTAATGCCGTATTGCAAATTACTGCAGGTGCAGGTGGTACCGAAAGCTGCGATTGGGCGGGTATGCTCATGCGTATGTACATTATGTGGGGCGAAAAAAATGGCTATAAGGTAACCGAGCAGGATTACCAGCCCGGTGATGTGGCCGGTGTAAAAACCGTTACCCTGCAACTGGAAGGTGATTTTGCCTATGGCTATCTTAAAGGCGAAAACGGTGTTCACCGTTTGGTGCGGGTATCGCCGTTTGATGCGAATGCCAAACGCCACACCTCCTTTGCATCGGTATATGTTTATCCGCTGGTTGATGATACTATTGAAATTGACATTAACCCGGCCGATATTGAGTTTGAAACCTTCCGTTCGGGTGGTGCCGGTGGGCAAAACGTGAACAAGGTAGAAACCGCTGTTCGTTTATACCACAAACCTTCTGGTATTATTATCAAAAACCAGGAGTCGCGCTCGCAGCTTCAAAATAAGGATAATGCTATCCGCTTGTTAAAGTCGCAATTGTATGAGATTGAAATGCGTAAACGTATGGAGATCACCAATACTATTGAGGGTAATAAAAAGAAAATTGAGTGGGGATCGCAAATACGCAACTACGTTCTGCACCCCTACAAACTGGTGAAAGACCTACGTACCGACCATGAAACATCAAATGCCCAGGCAGTGCTGGATGGGGATATTAACGATTTCCTGAAAGCTTACCTGATGGAGTTTGGCGGGCCAAAAGGTTAATTAAAACGTTTACAACTATAATGTTACAATAAAAACGGTGCTGCACTATGCGGCACCGTTTTTTGTTTTCAGGCATAAATTGTATTTTGCCATCACCATAATAAACTGATCTATGAAATTCTTCTTATCTGCCCTTATTTTAACCGTTGCTGCAACTATGGCCTATAGCCAGGAAAAGTCAATAACTCTGTATCCGAAAGGCGTACCCAATTCAAAACCAGCACCGGCTACCTATGCAGAAAATATAAGTAAGGATTTTCATATCAGTAAGGTAACAGACCCTACTATAACACCTTATCTACCTGCAAAGGGTAGTGCCAACGGTGCGGCCATTATTGTGTGCCCCGGTGGTAGTTATAGTATACTGGCGTCTGCACATGAGGGTACTGCCATTGCGCAGGAGTTTAATAAAATTGGCGTTACGGCCTTTGTGTTAAAGTATCGTTTGCCCAGTGATGAAATTATGGCCGATAAATCAATTGGGCCACTGCAGGATGCGCAAACTGCTATCATGATAGTACGTAAACGTGCCGCCGAATGGGGTATTGATCCTACTAAAATAGGTATCATCGGTTTTTCGGCAGGAGGGCACCTGGCCTCAACAGCGGGAACGCATTTTGATAAGGTGGTAATTGAGGATAAAGAAAATATCAGCGTTCGTCCTGATTTTATGATGCTTATTTATCCGGTAATTACTTTCGGCGAATATGCCCATACGGGTTCAAGGGATAACCTGATCGGTAAAACGCCATCAGCTGCACAGGTCGACCTGTACTCTAACGAGAAACAAATCACCGCCAACACACCGCCAACATTTTTAATACACGCTGAGGACGATAAAACCGTACCCGTTCAAAACAGTTTGATGTTTTATGATGGTCTGCTCAAAAATCATATAAAAGCCGAAATGCACCTGTTTCAGGAAGGCGGCCACGGCTTTGGCTTAAATAACTCCAAAAGCAAAGACAAATGGTTTGACTGGGCCGCTAACTGGCTGGATGAGAACGGATTTTTGAAGGGTGGAGTAGCAAAGTAAAATTAATACTTACGAAGTTTTCAAAACTTCGTAAGTCTACCATGAATAGTTACCTACTTCCCCATCATCAATCGCTGTATAAAATTAGATGCTTTAATCCTGTTATTTTGAAATGAAGCTATTTTCCAATCGCCGTTTTGTTTTACAAAAACGTTGGTATTGATAGAAAGCCTCTTTTTATTTACCTTCTTTTGCCAGCGGAATTTAATAGCGCCTGTCGCGATTACAATGGCTACATTTTCTGCGGGAAATTTAATTTGCTTAATTTCTCCAAAAAGTTCCGCACCCTTAAACAACCAGTTATTAGCTAATGCGGTGTGCACCTTTAGGTTTTAATCGACGCCTTTCAAGTGCTCACCCATAAAGGTAATGTAGTCACAATCGGCAGTAAAAAGATCATTGAAAAGCTCCTCGGTAGGATTTTTAAAAATATCACCGAGACCCGTCATTTTGTCCCTGATTATTTGTTCGTCTGTCATGGCTTCCTATTTTCTTAACGAAGATATTTCGCGTATCACAGGAAGAAAAAGCATATTAGGCTAATAACCAATTACTAAGGATAAAAGGACAGATTTAATCGGTGAAATGGAGTGGCGATCAGTAGTGTGAAAAAAGGTTTAGCTCAGGTCTTCCTTATTCACCTCAAGTAAAAACACATACTCTACACCATCCACGTCATCCATTGCTTCACCAATTTTGATAAATCCCATGCGGGCAATTAATTGGAGTGATGGCTGGTTTTCAGGTGATACGGAAGCAATAAATTTGTTAATGTTAAATTCACTTTGCGCCCAGGCCATCGTGGCTTTTATAGCTTCGGTTGCGTAATTGAGCCGCCGGTAGTTTTTAAAAATCCGATAACCTAACTCAACGGCATCGCGCACATAAACGTGCAAGTATTCCGGATCAGGACGGCTGTGGAAACGGATAAGCCCTATCATTACCTTCTCCCCGGGTAATATGATAGCACGGGCTGACCAGGGTAAATAATCCGGATCATCATGAAGCTGCTGCTGCCCGTATTTAAAACTGCTGAGATGCTCCAGTAATTCTTCAGAAATGCTGGCCCCAAGCAGGCCGCTGGCAATGCGAAGGTTACCCGCCAAACACGCTTCAATAACTTCATTATTCATCAGGCGCAGTACCAACCTTGGGGTAACGATGTCATTTAGTAGCGTGTTTATCATCAGCAGGGGGGAGATTGGATTATTCCAGTATTTCCAGCAACTCGTTCATCTCGGCAACCTTTTCCATATTGCCTAAATTTTCGTAGGCACTAATCAAGTTGCGGATCACACGCCTGATAATATCCGTATTGGAGCAGGGCTCGTAAAACTGCTTATCAAATTTCAAGTTCAGCTGTTTTAGGAACATATCCACATCTCTGCGGCCAAATATGAAACCTTTGTTAAAAGCGTTAATGTAAAACAATATACCGTTTTCAAACTCGCTTTGCTGGCTCTCATCCAAATAAGCTAAAATAAAGTGTTGGGGCAGGTTTACGCCATATACCGGTATATCCAGCTTTTGGGCTATAATAGAGTATATAATGGCCAGCGATATTTGGTTACCCCTTTTGGTTTCCAGTACCTGGCTCAGATAACTGTTTTGCGGATCGAGGTGATTAGTAGTATTACCGCTAAAGCCGTATATATTGTAAAAAACGTGATTAATGAGTTTGATCTGTTCTTTGGGACTGGCTTCATGCATCATCTGTATCCAGATGTCACGCTTAATGCCTTCAACCTGGTTAATGATCTTTTGCTCATCCAGATCAGGGTATTGGTAACGGTTAATAATCAAGATGCCTTGCAGCAGGTCAAAAGCGCCGCTCTGGTGCCAAAGTCTCAGGTCGTTTTTAAGATTGCTGAATTGAATTTCATGAACCAGGTTAGCAATGCGCTCCTGTTGTACGGCATCAAATGCCTGCTCAAAAGCGGTTTCCAGAAAAGAAATAGCCTCTGCTCCGTATGATAATAACTTGGCATGCACATGCTCATATATCTCACTATCAGGATCGTCAAGTAGGCGAATCAGGGAATTTACTTCATTCGGATTAATCATACGCTGCAACGCTAAAATACTAAACCTTTATTTATTTTTACAGCGATGTTAAATTTTAGGTTTGTTAAGGATTACCTGTTGCACCGTCTCAGGGCAAAAAACAGGCACGGCTTACACTCTCCGTTTGTTTACAAGCTGGTTGATACTGTAATTTACGATTATGCCGACCAAAAAGTATACCATGAGGTTGAGAATATACGCCGAAAGCTACTTGTTGACAATCGGGTGATCTCCGTTACCGATCTGGGTGCGGGTTCGCACCTTAACAATAACAAACAAAAGCGCGTTGGCGATATCGCTGCTAATGCCCTCAAGCAACCTAAACTGGCGCAGTTGCTTTACCGGTTGGCGGTACATTTTAAGCCCCGTAATATTATTGAACTGGGCACCTGCCTGGGGACTACTACACTATACCTGCAAAACGCAGCGCCTGATGCACAAGTTTATACTTTAGAGGGTTGCCCGCAAACAGCGGGAATAGCTCATGAAAACTTTGAACAGGCAGGCTTTACAGCTATTGATCTTATCACCGGTAATTTTGATGATAACTTGCCAGGGGTGATCAAGAATATAGATCAGCTTGATTTTGTATTTGTGGATGGCAACCATCAAAAAGATGCCACGCTGAAATATTTTGAATGGTGCCTGCCAAAAGTGCATGAAGGTACATTACTGATATTTGACGACATATATTGGAGCGAAGGTATGAAAGAAGCCTGGGCGCAGATCAAGGCGCATCCGCAGGTATCCGTAACGGTAGATCTGTTTTGGATAGGCCTGGTATTCTTTAAGCCCGGCCGGGCTGAAAAAGAGCACTTTTTGATTAGGTATTAGAAAGTGCTACGTTGTACGTTTGACGTGATATGTTTTAATATGTGCAATTTTGAACGTACAACGCATCACGTTAAACGTATAACATCGTTCCCTAAAACGACTGCCCTAAGCCTACATAAAAGCCGCTTTGTCTGGCTTCGCCGGCAATTTTTTGACCAATACCATAATCAGCACGGATGCTCAGGCCTTTTTCTATATCGAAAAAGTAACGCAGGCCGCCGCCATAGTTCGGTTTCAATTCGCTAAAGCTAAAATCTTTATTAAATACCTCGCCGGTGCCAACAAAGCCAACCACGCCAATGCGCTCCGTAAGGCGGTAACGCAGTTCGGTTTGGCCAACGGTAAGGTTGCGATCGCGGTAACGGCCGTTATAGTATCCCCTCATAATTTCGTCGTTACCCATAGCAGGCAACAGGAAAAACGGCGATTGCCCGCCAATCATGCTCTGGTCCTGGATATCTATTCCAAGCACCAGTTTTTTGGTTAATAGAAAAAACTGACTATATTCTAAATTAAAAAAGCCGCCTTTATAATCAAAGCCCGATATACCTTTGGTTAACTGTAGCGAGCTGGTGATAAGCGCGCCTCGGGTGGTATAGGTGTTATTGTTCCGGCTATCAAAAATAAGGCTTGGGCCAACATACACACTGGTTCCGCCATCCCTGAACTGCACGCGAGGGTCTGTATAAAAAATACTATTGGCTTGTCCATCACTAAAGCTGTAATGATCGCCACCGGCAACCAGGCCTACGTAAAAATTATTAGCTACTTTTTTCTCAGCAGCAAAGTTTACTTTGAGGCGTTTTTGACCAATGCGATCCGTATTAGCTTTAAGCGTATTGTTGCCGATGCCATAAAAATCAAAAGGGAAATTGATATAGCCAATGCCCGCGGTAAAATGATATTTGTTTTGCGGCGTCCAATAGCTGGTGCTCAGACTTAGTCTGTTTTGCCCCTTGGTTGTTAAGGTAGCATAACCAAAAATGTTTGATACCCGGGTATTGCGGCTAACGGTATCAGTATAAAAAGAATATAAGCCTGCACCGCCAGCCTCAAGCCCGGTTTCGGGAGCTGAGCTGAGTACCGGTAAAATAACAAAGCTGCTTTTTTTAGAAGTATCCTTATCAAAATACATTTTGCGGATAAACTTGGGCAATAGCTGGCTTTGCGAAAAAGCGCTTTGAGCGCCTATTAATATAAAGAGAGTAGCGATTATTTTTTTCATAAGTAATGCGGCCGCAAATATATGATTATAGATGTGCAAATGCGTGGATGTGCAGATGCGGGGACGTGTGGATTTGCAGATATGCGAATGCGAGGATGTGCAAATGTGCAAATACGCGGATTATGGAAATGGATAATGTAGTTGCTTCACTTCTCTAAATGATACTTATTTAGACAGGCAATTTTCTTCATACGGACATCCTTGCATCCTCACATCCGCATATTCGCACATCCAAGATTTTCTTCATTTGCACATCCGCACATTTGAAATCTGCACATCCTCACTCTGCACATCAATAAATTCCCTACTTTTGTGCCGAATTTTATTGATACACTATGAGCATCACAAGAGGACCTATTTCGCAGTTTATTGAAAAAAACTACCTGCACTTTAACTCAGCAGCATTGATGGATGCCGCCAAAGGATACGAAACACACCTTGACGAAGGCGGTAAAATGATGGTTACCCTTGCGGGCGCCATGAGTACAGCTGAACTGGGTATTTCGCTGGCCGAGATGATACGCCAGGATAAAATCGCTATTATATCTTGTACAGGTGCCAACCTGGAAGAGGATATTATGAACCTGGTAGCGCACTCGCACTACAAAAGGGTTCCTAATTATCGCGACCTGAGCCCGCAGGAAGAGTGGGACCTGCTCGAAAACCATTACAACCGTGTTACCGATACCTGTATCCCGGAAGAAGAAGCTTTCCGCCGTTTGCAAAAACATATCCATAAAATATGGAAAGATGCTGATGATAGCGGTGAGCGTTATTTTCCGCATGAGTACATGTACAAAATATTATTAAGCGGCGAACTGGAGCAGTACTATGAAATTGACCCTAAAAATTCATGGATGCTGGCCGCAGCCGAAAAAAATCTGCCTATTGTGGTACCGGGTTGGGAAGACAGTACTATGGGTAACATATTTGCCTCTTATATTATTAAAGGTGAGTTAAAGGCATCAACCATGAAAAGTGGTATTGAGTATATGGCCTGGCTTGCTGACTGGTATACCAAAAACTCATCGGGTAAGGGCATTGGCTTTTTCCAGATAGGTGGTGGTATCGCCGGCGATTTCCCAATATGCGTAGTACCAATGCTTTACCAGGACATGGAAATGCATGATGTTCCGTTCTGGAGCTACTTCTGCCAGATATCAGATTCAACTACATCATATGGCTCATATTCAGGTGCTGTACCTAACGAAAAAATAACCTGGGGAAAGCTGGATATCCATACACCTAAGTTTATTGTAGAAAGCGATGCTACAATTGTTGCCCCGCTGATATTTGCCTGGATACTAAAACAATAATTTAAATTTTCAAGAGGCCGGTAATGCAATCGATCAACAAGAAAAATGCATTACCGGCCAAAAAGGCCTTTATCTTTATTTAAAAGGCTTTTTGTGATTATTTAGAACGATTATAAATTATGGATTGGTGTCATTTATGTGTCAGCGATACTGTAATAAATTTTACTTTTGTGCCTGTAAATATCAGATGGTGCATACATCTTTTACAGCGGGTTAAAACATTAATATAAAAATTATTTAGCATAAATACACTATATGAGAAGCTTCTCATCGATTTTTAAACAATTCTCAAGGTCGGTTGTGTTAATTGCCGGGTTTGCTTTTTGGGGTCTTTCAAATGCTTATGCTCAGGCCGATGTGGCTAAAGGTGAAGCGATCTTTAAATCCAAATGTACTACCTGTCATAAGATCGATCAGCAGTTAATCGGCCCCGCTCTGGGTCCGCAGCTTACCGAAGAGACGGACGACAAATATCTGACCCAATGGATCCAGAACAATCAGGCGCTGATTGCAGCTAAAAATCCTAAGGCTTTAGCTATTTACAATAAGTTTAACCAGGCAGGCATGACGGTATTTACCGAGCTTTCTGACGGTGATGTAGGTAATATATTAGCCTACGTACGCGGAGAGTACAAAACCATGCAAGCTGCCCCTAAAACAAATGCTGCTGACCCAAATGCTCCTGCGGCTGATAAAGGCCCAAGCAGCATGGTTATCTGGGGTTTAATTGTTGTTATTATTATAGCGTTTATAGTAATACTTGTATTAAACAGAGTAGTAGCTACATTAGAGCGCTTATTGCTTAAAGGTAAAGGTGTTGTAATTGAGGAAGAAACTGAAACAGCCGACGCGGAAGCCGCTGCTTCAGCTAAAAAGCAGGAGCTGATCAAGAGTATCCTTAAAAATAAGAAGCTTGTATTCTTTATTATCCTTTGCGGTACTATTGCTATGGGCAGCTGGGGATGGGTTACTTTGTGGAACACTAACGTGCACACAGGTTACCAGCCGGTACAGCCTATTAAATACTCTCACGAGTTACACGCTGGTACCATGAAAATTGATTGCCAGTATTGCCACACAGGTGCTTACAAATCAAAAAACGCTTCTATCCCTTCATTGAACGTTTGTATGAACTGCCACAAGGTTGTTAAAACCGAGTCGCCTGAGATTCACAAAATATATGATGCTTTGGGTTACGATCCAAAAACTCAAAAGTATGACAGCACTGCAGCTAAACCTATCCAATGGATACGTGTTCACAACCTGCCAGATCTGGCTTACTTTAACCACTCACAACACGTGAAGGTTGGTGGTATCAAATGCCAAACCTGTCATGGTCCTATTCAAACCATGAAAGAGGTTTACCAATATTCACCGCTTACCATGAAATGGTGTATACAGTGCCACAAACGTACCGAAGTTAACGGTAAAGGAAACGCTTACTATGATAGCATACTTGCTGCTCACGACAAGATCAAGAAGGGCGAGAAAGTTACTGCCGCTGTGTTAGGTGGTATCGAGTGCGGTAAATGTCACTATTAATTAATAAGAATTTTTAGCATTACAGTTTATATAACTTAAATGGACAGCAATAAAAAATACTGGAAAGGTTTAGAAGAACTAAACAGAACACCAGAATTTGTTGAGAAAAATAAAAACGAGTTTGCCGAACCAATTCCAATTGAGGAAATACTTAGTGGTGACGGTTTATCGGCTAAAACTCCGCGCCGTGACTTTTTAAAAGCCCTTGGCTTTGGTGTTGGTGCTGTAACACTGGCTGCTTGTCAGCGTGTTCCTGTACACAAATCAATTCCTTACCTGATTAAACCTGAAGAGGTTACACCTGGTGTGGCTAACTACTATTCTTCAACTTACGAAGGACAGGCCATCCTGGTTAAAACACGTGAAGGTCGCCCTATTAAAGTTGAAGGTAACCCGAATGATGTTTTCGCTAAAGGTGGTTTAGGTGCGCAGGCTCAAGCATCAGTGCTTGACCTGTACGATGTAAACCGTTTAAAAGACCCAAAACTAAACGGCAACGATGCCGGCTGGTCAGAAGTTGATGCTTTTGTTATTAAAGAGCTTGCAGCTATTAAAGCAGCAGGCAAAAACATCCGTTTAGTAACTTCAACTATCCACAGCCCTTCTACTTTAGCAGTTATCGCAGATTTCATTGCGCAATATCCAACTGCTAAACATATTAATTACGACGCGGTATCTTATACAGGTATTATTCAGGCCAACCAAAACAGCTTTGGTAAAGCCGTATTGCCTCACTATAACTTTGATAAAGCAGATGTTATTGTAAGCTTCGGTGCTGATTTTCTTGGAACCTGGATCTCAGGCGAAGAGTTCACCCGTCAGTACGTATCAAACCGTAACAACCAATCGCTTAAAAACAAAAAAATGTCGCGCCATATCCAGTTCGAAACTGGAATGAGCTTAACAGGTACCAATGCAGATAACCGTTACCCGGTTAAACCATCTGAAGAAGGTATCGCGCTGATCAGCTTATACAACGCTATTTCTGGTACAACATTGCCAGGCTCTAAAAAATTAGAGAACAAAGCGGTTGATAACGCGATCACTTTAGCTGCTAAAGAACTGGTTGCCGCTAAAGGAAAAGCTTTAGTAGTAGCAGGTTCAAATGATGTAGCTACACAAGTGTTGGTTAATGCTATCAACTCGCTGTTAGGTAGCTACGGAACTACTATTGATCTGGATAACCCATCAAAACAATACGCCGGTAACGATGCTGAGTTTGTTGAGTTTATCAATGAGGTTAATCGCGGTGAGGTTGCAGCAGTATTTTTCCTGAATGTTAACCCTGCTTATGATTACTTTAAAGCGGCTGATTTCAAAGCCGCTCTGAATAAAGTACGCTTGAAAGTATCGTTTGCTGATCATGCTGATGAAACAGCAGGATTATCAAACGTAATTGCTCCAAACCATCACTATTTAGAGTCATGGGGTGATTCAAACGCGCTTGAAGGTTACTATACCGTAATACAGCCAACAATTAATCCGGTTTACAATACCCGCCAGGCTGAACACAGCTTATTGGTATGGTCAGAAAATCCGGTGAAAGATTACTACGCTTACGTACGTAATAACTGGAACAACGGTCTGTTAGCTAAAGGTGGTTTATCTGGTCAAAAAGGTTGGGAAACCTTATTGCAGACAGGTATGATCAATACCCCTGCAAACACAGCAGGTGCTTATACCTTTAGCCGCGATCTGAACGCGGTTGCTCAAACTATATTAACCCACAGTGCAGCGCTTGTTGCAGGTGATGGTAAATTTGAGTTACAGGTATATCAATCTCCTGCTTTGGGCGATGGTAAACGTGCTAACAACCCTTGGTTACAGGAGTTACCTGATCCGGTATCAAAAGTTACCTGGGATAACTTTGTAGCTGTTTCTGTTGCCGATATCAAGAAATTAAAACTTGACGAAGGTGATGTGATCAAAATTACAGCTAACGGTTATACAGTTGAACTACCTGTATTGGCTCAGCCAGGTCAGGCTCAGGGAACTATATCAATAGCTTTAGGTTATGGCCGTACACAAGCTGGTCCGGTAGGTGATAATGTAGGTAAAAATGCATTCCCTTTCTATAGCTTCCGCAACGGAACTTTCCAAACCAGTGCTGTAGTTAGTACATTTGACAAAACACACGTTAAATCTCCGCTTGCGCAAACACAAACTCACCACTCTTATGAGGGACGTAGTGTAATTCGCGAAGCTAAATTTTCTGAATACAAAAAGAACCCTGCCGTACATAGCGGTAACGAGGGTGGCCATAAAAACTACGACGAGGAGAGCTTATGGGATGTGCCAAGTCATGACCGCCCTGTTTATGACTGGGTTATGGCTATCGACCTTAATGCATGTACCGGTTGCGGCGCTTGTGTGGTAGCTTGTAGCGCAGAAAACAATATCCCTGTTGTAGGTAAAGACGAAGTACGTCGCCGTCGCGAAATGCACTGGATCCGTATTGACCGTTACTACAGCTACGAAGAGAAAAATGAAAACGTTACTGAAGAGTACGAAATAGCTAAATTGGATAATGATGCCTTTGATCGTGTATCAGTGGTTCACCAGCCAATGCTTTGCCAGCACTGTGATCACGCTCCTTGCGAAACAGTTTGCCCGGTATTAGCAACGGTTCACTCATCAGAAGGTTTAAACCAAATGGCATACAACCGTTGTGTTGGTACACGTTATTGCGCAAATAACTGCCCATACAAAGTACGTCGCTTTAACTGGTT
>NZ_JBCECK010000115.1:0-17137 GCF_039207105.1 Mucilaginibacter sp. | reverse complement strand
GTGAGTAGTGAGTAGTGAGTAGTGAGTAGTGAGTAGTGAGTAGTGAGTAGTGAGTGAACGTCAATTTTAGAATTTAGGTTTTAGAAATTAGAATTTAAAGAAATTATGAATGCATATATAGTGGCTGGAAGCCGCAGCGCAGTTGGAAAAGCTACCCGGGGAGGCTTCAGGTTTACCCGGCCTGATACCCTTGCCGCGGATGTTATTAAGCACCTGCTCACATCAGTACCCAATGTAGATAAGGAACAGATTGAGGATGTTATCGTAGGCAACGCAACACCCGAGGCCGAGCAAGGTTTAAACGTAGCCAGGCTTATTTCGCTCATGGCTTTGGATACCGATAAGGTCCCCGGCATGACGGTAAACCGTTATTGTGCATCGGGCTTGGAAACTATTGCTATAGCATCGGCTAAAATACACAGTGGTATTGCCGATTGCATTATTGCCGGCGGGGTTGAAAGCATGAGCCTGCTGCCTATGGGCGGCTGGCGGATTGTACCTAACGCAGATGTCGCACTGGCTCATCCTGATTATTATTGGGGTATGGGTTTAACCGCCGAAGCTGTAGCTAAAGAATATAACATCGACCGCGAAGAGCAGGACCAATTTGCTTATAACTCGCACCAAAAAGCTATTAATGCCATAAAAGAGGGCAAGTTCAAAAACGAGATAGTTCCCGTTAATATCACAGAAACCTACGTTGATGAAAACGGCAAAAAAAAGAGCCGCGAATTTAAGGTAGATACCGACGAGGGGCCAAGAGCCGATACATCCCTTGATGCACTGGCCAAATTAAAACCGGTGTTTAATGCCAAAGGCGTAGTAACCGCCGGCAACTCATCGCAAACAAGTGATGGTGCGGCTTTTGTAATGGTTGTAAGCGAGCGCTTTTTAAAGGCCAATAATCTTAAACCGATTGCAAGGCTTGTTAACTATGCCGTCGCCGGTGTACCTCCGCGTATTATGGGCATTGGGCCATTGGTGGCTATTCCTAAAGTATTAAAACAGGCAGGTATGCAGCAACAGGATATCGACCTGATAGAGTTGAATGAGGCCTTCGCCTCACAATCATTGGCCGTTATTAAAGGCCTTGATCTTGATCCGGAACGCATCAATGTAAATGGCGGGGCTATTGCATTGGGCCATCCGTTGGGTTGTACCGGTGCAAAACTTTCGGTACAGCTTTTTAACGAGCTGCAACGCCGCGATAAAAAATACGGCATGGTTACCATGTGCGTAGGTACCGGGCAAGGCGCTGCCGGCATATTTGAATTATTATAACAATTTACTTTTAAACTGCTGCAACATGGAAAAGGTGACAAGATTGTTTGATTGCATGAGCGTACAGGCCAAAGAGCCCAAAGCAAATTTATTGAGCTCTAAAGTAAACGGTAACTGGAAAGCCTACAGTACTGCCGAAGTCCATACAATGGTTTACCAGTTAGCCATGTCACTTTTAAACCTGGGTGTTTCTGCCGGGGATGGAACAACCGAGGGCCGGGATAAAATAGGCCTCATCAGTGCCGGCCGGCCCGAATGGCTGATTACTGACCTGGCTGTGCAGCTAACCGGCGCCATACTGGTACCCTTATATCCCAATACCACGTGCAAGGAACTGGAGCAGATACTAACCGAATCCCAGGTAAAATATCTGTTTATCAGCAACAAAGAGTTATGCTCCAAAATAGACGAGATCAGCGCCAGGGTTGAATCATTAAAAGGTATTTATTCTTATGATACCATAGAAGGTTACACCAACTGGACTGAGTTGCTTAAACCGTTACCCGAAGATTACAAAGCTACCTTGGCTCCTATAAACAACGCCATACAAGAAAGTACTGTAGCAACTATTATATATACTTCAGGCACAACAGGCAAGCCCAAAGGGGTTATGCTTACCCATAAAAACATCCTGAGCAATGTGTTGGCATCAGGCGAAGTGCTTAGTAGGATCCCCCTCGTAGAAAAAAAGGCACTTAGCTTTTTGCCGCTCAATCACATTTTTGAAAAAACGTGTACTTACATATACCTCTTTTTTGGTTTTGCTATTTGTTACGCTGAAAGCATGGATACCATTGGCGCCAACATGAAAGAAACCAAGCCCGATCTTTTCACCGCTGTACCTCGCCTGTTGGAAAAAGTGTTTGAAAAGATCATGATAGAAGGGCAAAAACTGCAGGGCTTCAAAAGGAAAGTGTTTTTTTGGTCAATAAAAGTTGCCGAGGAATTTGAGATTGGTAAAAGCAACCCCTGGTATAATCTTAAACTGGCCATTGCCGATAAATTGGTTTACAGCAAATGGCGTAATGCCATTGGCGGCAATGTAAGGGCCATTGTAATCGGTAGCTCGGCCTGCCCTATAAAGCTCGAAAAAATATTCACAGCCGCCAAAATGGTGGTTTTAGAGGGCTATGGGCTTACCGAAACCTCGCCGGTGATAGCGGTTAACCGTTATGAAGAAAGCGGCAGAAAATTTGGTACCGTAGGGCAGCTATTGAGCGGAGTTAAAGTAAAAATAGCTGAGGATGGCGAAATATTAGCCAAAGGCGATAACATTATGGCAGGCTATTATAAAAACCCTGAACTAACAGCAGAGGTGATCACCGACGATGGCTGGTTTCATACCGGTGATATTGGTGAGCTTGACTCCAATGGCTTTCTTAAAATAACCGATCGAAAAAAAGAGATCTTTAAAACATCGGGCGGTAAGTATGTTGCCCCGCTGCCTATCGAAAACAAAATGAAGGAGAATTATTTTATTGAGCAAATGATGGTGGTTGGGGCCGAAAGAAAATTCACCGCCGCGCTTATCGTTCCTTCGTATACCCATTTGAAACCCTGGTGCATCAAAAATGATATTCCTGTTAGTTCGCACCATGAAATGATCACTGATAAACGGGTTATTGAGCTTTATCATTCTATCATCAATGGTTTTAACCCCGAGTTTAACCATGTAGAGCAAGTTAAGAAAGTAACGCTGCTGCCCGATGAATGGTCGATAGATAGTGGTGAACTTACCCCTACCGGTAAAATGAAACGCAAGGTGATCACAGAAAAATACAAGGGACAGATTGATAAAATGTATACCGGCGAAGAACATGAAAATCCTTCGCTTGTTCATTAATTAGCATCCGCGGAGACTTACGAAGTCTTAAAAACTTCGTAAGTCTTAAAATCTACAAGTCTTAAAATGGGTAATAATCCTAAATACCAACCACTTACCTCAAAAACTATGAATACAACGTTTCAATTATCTGTTAGGGACAAGCTGGCTGTTATCATGCTTGACAGGGGGAGATCGAACGCTATTAATCACCAAATGGTTAAAGAACTTACCGATTGCATACAAACCCTTGAACTGGATAATGCTGTAGGCGGCCTGATCATCACCGGTAAACCGGGCTTCTTTTCGTCGGGCGTTGATCTTATTGAGGCTTATGAATATGATGTGGAGCAAAGCCGTGCCTTATGGACAGATTTTTTGGCATTGCAGCGTAAGCTGGTCAGTTTTAAAAAACCAATGGTAACGGCCATAAGCGGGCATAGCCCGGCCGGCGGCTGTGTGCTGGCCATTTGCAGCGATTACCGCGTAATGGCCGAAGGATCATTCATTATCGGTTTAAATGAAATTCCTGTAGGCATTATTGTGCCCGATAGTATTTTCCACCTGTATTCCTTTTGGCTTGGCCAGCATAAAGCTTATCAATACTTAATGGAGGGCAAACTGTTAAAGGTAAATGAGGCGTTTGATGCCGGATTGATAGATGAGATATGCCCTGCTGAAAGCTTGCTGACAATAGCCGAAAGAAAGATCAGGACTTATATGCAGCTAAACCCAACAACCTGGAGCCAAAGCAAATTAAATCTGCGTAATGAACTGATCAGTAAATTAAATACTGATCAGGAAGGCGTGTTAAACCGCATGCTCGATCAATGGTGGGCGCCCGACGTACGCAAAGGCCTGCAAATGCTTATCCAGAATTTAAAAACAAAAACGCCCACTGCCTAATCACAAGCACCATGAGCAATACCAGCATAAACAGCGCGGCAACTACCGGGATGCTAAGAGACGATGCCCTGAAGGGTAAAACCATCATAATAACCGGCGGAGGTACAGGGCTGGGAAAAGCAATGGGTACATACTTTTTAAAATTGGGAGCCAACCTGGTAATCACCAGCCGCAAACTGGATGTACTGGAAAAAACCGCCAAAGAAATGGAAACAGAAACCGGCGGTAAAGTTTTACCATTAGCCTGTGATGTACGTAATTACGATGCTATTGAGCAAATGCTACAGAAATCTATCTTAACATTTGGCCGGGTTGATGCTTTACTGAATAACGCGGCAGGTAATTTCATATCCCCTACCGAACGGTTATCGGCCAACGCTTTTTCGGCGGTTATTGATATTGTTTTAAAAGGTTCAGCCAATTGCTCTTTGGCCTTGGGGAAATACTGGATCGCCGAAAAAATACCGGGTTCCATCCTGAACATCATCACCACTTATGCCTTCACCGGTTCGGCTTATGTGGTACCGTCAGCCTGCGCCAAAGGCGGTGTGCTGGCCATGACGCGATCGTTAGCGGTTGAATGGGGCAGGCATGGTATCCGTACCAATGCTATTGCACCCGGCCCCTTCCCTACCAAAGGTGCCTGGGAGCGTTTACTACCCGGAGACATGGCGCAACAGTTTGATTTTAAGAAACGCGTTCCGCTTAAACGAGTAGGCGAACATCAGGAACTGGCTAACTTAGCCGCTTTTCTTGTGTCCGACTTTTCGGGCTATATCAACGGCGAGGTGATCACGATTGATGGTGGTGAATGGCTGCAAGGGGCCGGTCAATTCAATGGGCTGGAGATTATACCAGCCGAAATGTGGGACAGCATTGAAAAAGCCACCCGTAAGGCTTAAATCATTGTACAAAAATCAGATACAATCTAAGTATACAAGCCAATCAAACATAATCCGTTTATTATTCCATTAGCATAATCCGCACATCTAAAATCCGCACATCCGCACATTTACTTCGCATACCCATTTCTGCTTTGGTATAAAAAGTAACTTTAAACAATTTAAAGTTACTTTTCAGCTCAACGGTTCAAAAACCGCCTAAATTTTATTTCTGAGGGCATTTTAGTAAATTTGTTAAAACCGAAATTATATGTATAACCTACTTGTTTCTCCCGAAAATGTACAAGCGTCGCTACAAAAGCACGTACTTGCCGATGGCTTTGACCTAACCTTTGACATGGAAAAAAGTAAGGGCGTTTATATTTACGATGCTAAATATAAACGGACACTGCTTGATTTTTTCACCTGCTTTGCTTCGGTACCATTAGGTTATAATCACCCAAAAATGGTGAATGATGATGAGTTTAAAAAAAACCTCATGTTGGCAGCCTTAACCAATCCGTCAAACTCTGATATATATACCACACAGTACGCTCAATTTGTCGAAACATTTTCGCGGGTTGGCATACCAGATTATTTGCCGCACGCCTTTTTTATTGCAGGTGGTTCGCTGGCTATTGAAAATGCGTTAAAAGTTGCAATGGACTGGAAAGTGCAGAAAAACTTTGCCAAAGGTTACACTAAGGAAAAAGGCCACAAAATACTTCATTTTGAACATGCTTTTCATGGGCGCTCTGGCTATACGTTAAGCCTCACCAATACCCAGCCTAATAAAACAAAATGGTTTGCCAAGTTTGACTGGCCGCGTGTATCCGTGCCCCAGATCAACTTCCCTTACAGCGACAGCAATCATGATGATCTGGTACAGCGCGAACAGTTTTCTATTTCACAGATCAGAACGGCATTTGCCGAAAATAAAGATGATATCTGCGCTATTATTATTGAGCCCATACAATCAGAAGGCGGCGATAACCATGTACGTAAAGAGTTTTTGGAAAAGCTGCGGGAACTGGCCGACGAGTATGAAGCCATGCTGATTTACGATGAGGTACAAACAGGCGTTGGCCTTACCGGCAAATTTTGGTGCCATGAGCATTTTGGTGAAAAGGCCCGCCCGGATATTATAGCCTTTGGTAAAAAAATGCAGGTATGCGGTATACTGGCCAGCAAACGAGTTGATGAGGTAGAAAACAATGTTTTCCAGGTATCATCGCGCATAAACTCAACCTGGGGAGGCAGTTTGGTTGATATGGTTAGGTCTTCCAAAATTTTGGAAATTATTGAAGAAGATAATTTATGCCAAAATGCAGCTACTGTTGGCGAGTATCTGCAAAGCCAACTGTGCGAAATAGCCGCAGAAATTCCGGTTATCAGCAATGTACGTGGTAAAGGTTTGCTTACAGCTTTTGATTTCCCTAACAAAAATATGCGTGATACATTTATTAAACAGGGGCTTGACAATAATATTATGTATTTGGGCTGCGGAGAAAAAAGCATCCGTTTCAGGCCGGCACTTATCATTGAACAAAGCCATATAGATCAAGGACTTAACTTACTCAAAAAAATATCTAAAACCTTATAAAGCTTATTAAAAATTGTCGTTACAACACTTAATTATTCCACTAAAAAGATAGTTTAATATTTAATATGTGACCAAATTGATGAAATCAAGGACGAAATGACGGTTTAAAAGTACCAAATTGAGCAAAATATTAATATATACTATTTTTTAGCCAAAATATGCTATATATTTAGTTATTATTTGCATTAAATTTGTACCATCCCTATTAAATAAATTTATGTCATTTCTTTTTCCTTGAGCCATGAGCAAACACATAGAGAAACTTAAAAAGCAACTTGTTGAGGTAGCAGAAGTTGTAAACTCGTTCCAGTCCGAAGCGGTACAGGTTCGAATCATTGACCGGTTGTTAGAAGTAATGATAGAATCCGAGAAAGTGGATGCTGATGGATCTGAATTATTCAGCAAAAAAGGCCGCAGGATGCGTTCAGATGATGAAAACGTTGCAACAGCAGGTCGCAAAAAACCTGGTGCTACTAAAATATTGAATCAGTTACTGAATACTGATTTCTTTGATGTAACGCGTTCAATATCTTCAATTGCCAATTACTGCAAAGAGCAATTTGATTCTGATTTTAAAACCTCAGAACTGTCAGGTATACTGTTAAAATTGGCTAACGAAAATAAACTGAGAAGAGAAAGAAGTAACGAAAACAACCGCTTTGAATACGTAAAAGCCTGATATTAATTTACTTGAATATTTACTAAATAAGTCGCAAATTGCGACTTATTTAGTAATAGTTAAAAATATTATTTTAAGTAAAATAAATTATCTACTCCCAAAATTTTTCTGCTGGTAAAACCTTCGGCATATTTTACCTGAATGCTTTTGCCAAATTCCTGGGCACGGGCAGCCACCACATTAATAAACTCGGGTGATGAGATATAAGTTTGAGGTTCACCTTCCCACTCAGGGTTATAAAACTGCGAACCAAAGGCTTTAATACTGGCTATCTTTTTATCCCAATAGTCGGTAACATCGATGATAATATCAGGTTTGATATAATTATCTTGTATAAAATGTAACACTTGTTTAGGGCGCCATGCTTCCTGTGCTTCACCATTTTCAAAGGTTTCTATTTTGCGTAGCCCGGCTAAAAAGGCTGAAGTATCTACCAGGTCACTTGAACGTGCATGATCCGGATGCCTGTCGTAATAGGCATTGGTTAATATAATTTCCGGCTGATATTTACGAATGGCGGCTATTACTTTTAATTGGTATTCGCGGGTGTTCTCAAAAAAACCATCGGGTATGCCCAGGTTCTCCCGAATCGTTAATCCCAGAATTTCTGAAGAAGCGGCAGCCTCCTGCTCGCGGATCTCTACAGAACCACGTGTACCCAATTCGCCGCGTGTAAGGTCAACAATGCCAACCTTTTTACCAAGGGCAACATGTTTCAAAATAGTGCCCGAACATCCCAGCTCGGCATCGTCGGGATGAACCGATAAAACTAATATATCTAATTTAAGCATAAACTATGTAAAGTGAATTAATGTGCGGCAGCCAGCAGGCGCTCGATTTTTTTTCTGATCTTGGAAGATGTTGGCTTCGTAAAAGGATAATAAAAGTCAGTAACATGACCGGCTTTATTTATTAGAAATTTATGAAAGTTCCACCTCGGAACAGATTTAAGCCGGCCGTTATCTTTCTTATCAGCAAAAAACTTATATAAGGGATGAGCGTATGGGCCACGTACCCTTATTTTTTCAAATATGGGATAATTTGCCCCGGCTTTTACACAAAACGCACCAATCGCGGCACCTTCCAGTGGTTCCTGACCGCCAAAATCATTTGAAGGGAAAGCCAGAATTTCAAAATCCTGGTCTTTAAACTGATCTTTCAGCAGGGCCAGATCTTTAAGTTGTGGTGTAAATCCACATTGAGAGGCGGTATTAACTATTAAGAGTACTTTATTTTTATAGGCAGATAAGCCAATTTCCTCACCATTTAATGTCTGAACATTAAACTTGTAGATACTATTATTATCCATTATTAATTGTTAGTGGAAGTATATCCGGCCTGTTTCAGGATAGCCTCGATATCTTTCTGTTCCTCAGGGTCGTAGGTTTCCTTAAGGTTATGGCCAAACAAACTGGCAACTGACTGAAACATGAAGGCTTTAAAACCACCCTTCAATTCTTTAACCATAGTATAACTTGTGGTGCCGGTTTCCCGGTCAATCAATTTTATTAAAACCTCACCCTGACTAATTGTCAGATTTTTTATTTCCTTGTTAAACAATGTTTTTATTTCGGTTTCACAGGTTTTTACCAACTCTTTCTGCTTGTGCTTATCGCCGGTAAGCGCCAGGTCACGTTGTAACTGGCGGTAGCGTTGGCTTGCAAAACGTGCATAGGGCAACACTTTGAACACATTATACCTCAATCTGAGGTAGGCTATCCTATCCGCCTCGCTGGCAAATATACGCGTATCTACAATTTTAACTTCAGGTGTAACAATCCAGGGTACTAATTCTCCGTCCAAATCGGTCATGGCCGTTTTGATGGTATCATTTTTGCCTAAACTTACTGAAGCAGGTTTATCTGTTTGGGCCTTTAGCGTGCCCATTATGCAACAAAACAACAACAGAAAACCAATAAATTTCATAATTTTACTTAATACAAAATTAAAGCAATTTTTTGTGGTATTGGAATATAATCTGTAATAATAATTTATAATTACAAGTTTATCAGGTAATACCATTAATATCAGCATATGAAAGATTTAGTGATTGATCTGGAAGCGGAAAAAAATGAGATATTAAAAAGATATCGTGCCTTATTACGCGCTTGTAAATCAACCCTGCAAAAGGGTGATAAGCGTATGATACGCAAAGCTTTTGACATGGCCCTGGAAAGCCATAAAGATATGCGCCGTAAAAGCGGCGAGCCTTACATATATCATCCTATTGCCGTTGCCCAAATAGCAGCCGAAGAGATTGGTCTGGGTACCACCTCTATAGTGTGTGCCCTGCTGCATGATGTGGTAGAAGATACCAACATGACGCTGGACGATATTGAGATGGAATTTGGTAAAAAGGTGGCCAAAATTATTGACGGCCTTACCAAAATATCGGGCGTATTTGACACCAACAGCTCATTACAGGCCGAGAATTTCCGTAAGATGTTACTCACCCTGGCCGATGATGTACGGGTTATATTGATTAAACTGGCCGATCGTCTGCATAATATGCGTACGATGGAGTTTATGCCGCGCGATAAGCAGCTCAAATTATCGTCAGAAACAGTTTATCTGTATGCCCCGCTGGCCCATAGACTGGGTTTATACACCATCAAATCTGAACTGGAAGACCTATCCATGAAATACATGGAAAGGGAAACTTATCAGTTTTTAAAAGTTAAGCTTAACGAGAAAAAGGCTGAGCGCGAAAAGTTTATCCGCGATTTTATTGAACCGGTAAAAAAAGTGCTTATTGGCCAGGATCTGGATGCCGACCTGTTTGGCAGGCCAAAATCCATACACTCCATATGGAATAAGATGAAGAAGAAATCGATACCTTTTGAAGAGGTATATGATCTTTTTGCCATCAGGATAATTCTGGATAGTGCCCCTGAGCATGAAAAGGCCGATTGCTGGAAGGCTTACTCTATAGTAACCGATCTTTACCGCCCTAACCCAGACAGGCTGCGCGACTGGATATCATCGCCTAAAGCCAATGGTTATGAATCATTACATACCACCGTTATGGGGCCCCGCGGGCAATGGGTTGAAGTGCAGATACGTACTAAACGCATGAACGAGATTGCCGAAAAAGGTTTTGCCGCGCATTGGAAATATAAAGAATCATCAACAGATAGCGGACTTGACCAATGGGTGCAAAAAGTGAGGGATATGCTTAAAAACCCCGATTCCAACGCGCTTGATTTTCTTGACGATTTCAAGATGAACCTTTTCAGCGATGAGATATTCATTTTTACGCCAAAAGGTGCGCTTATTCAGTTACCCTTAAACGCCACCGCGCTCGATTTCGCGTTTGAGATACATACCGATGTGGGGGCCAGTTGTATTGGCGCCAAGGTAAACCATAAACTGGTACCACTAAGCTACAAGCTTCAAAACGGCGACCAGGTGGAGATCATTACCTCAAGCAAGCAAACCCCTAAAGAAGATTGGTTAAGCTTTGTAGTTACAGCAAAGGCCAAAGCCAAAATAAAATCGGCTCTAAAAGAGGAAAAACGAAAAATTGCTGAGGATGGTAAGGAGATATTGGAACGCAAATTAAAATCGCTCAAGATCACCTATAACTCCGAAAATATACACAAGCTGAGTTACTTTTTTAAGCTGGGATCAACCCAGGATCTTTTTTACAACATTGCCAAAGGCATTATTGATATGAAGGATCTGAAGGACTACCAGGCTTCGGAAAAAATAATTGAAAGCAAACCGCAGGATAAAATTGAGCCAGAACAGGTTCATAGCATTCTGCGCAACATCAAAACCAAAGACAGCGACATATTGCTTATTGGCGAGGATATGCAAAAAATTGACTACAAACTGGCCAATTGCTGTAACCCTATCCCTGGCGATGATGTTTTTGGTTTTGTTACCGTAAGCGATGGTATTAAAATTCACCGCACCAATTGCCCCAACGCTGCCAAACTAATGGCCAATTATGGTTACCGTGTAGTGAAAGCCCGGTGGACCAACCAGCAGGAACTTGCATTTTTAACCGGTTTACGTATTACCGGTATTGATGATGTAGGCCTGATCAATAAGCTTACTACCGTAATATCTCAGGATTTTAAGGTAAACATCCGTTCCATTACGGTTGATAGTGACAACGGCATTTTTGAAGGTTCATTAATGGTATACGTAAATGACACCGAACACCTGGATAACCTGATCAAAAACCTGAAGCTGGTTAAAGGCATTACAGCTGTTACCCGTTTTGACTCAGCCATTGAAAAAGCTTCTTAAAAATAGAGGCAAGAATCAAGAGTTAAGAAACAAGAATTAAAAGACAAGAATCAAGGCTTTAATTATCAGCATAAAAACATTTTCAGCTTTTTTATTCTTGATTCTTGACTCTTGTCTCTTGATTCTATAATGATAAAAATCAGTTCAAAAACATTTTTTGAATTATAAGTTCTTGTCTCTTGATTCTCATTTCTTGATTCTATCTTTTATTAATAACTTTGTCCCCTTAATAGACTATTATGCCTCAACAGGATACTATAGCGCTGGTGAAAAAAATTTTCGAGGCTTATCTTGAAAACAAAAGCCTGCGCAAAACGCCAGAGCGTTTTGCTATACTCGAAGAAATTTACTCGCGCACCGATCACTTTGATGTGGAATCACTATACATCCACATGAAAAACAAAAAATACCGCGTAAGCCGTGCCACAGTGTACAACACACTGGAGCTATTAGTTTCGTGCGATTTGGTTACCAAACACCAGTTTGGTAAAAACATGGCCCAGTTTGAAAAATCATACGGCTATAAACAGCATGATCATATCATCTGCATCGACTGCGGCAAAGTAGTTGAGTTTTGCGACCCACGCATTCAGCAGATACAAAGCATGATGGGTGATATCTTGAAATTCGACATCAAACACCACTCCTTAAACCTTTACGGTAATTGCGTAAAATTAAGAGAAGGTAATTGTGACAGAAAAATTTAACTTTGCCTCCCTTAATATTATACTCTGAATTTACATAAATGGCTGTTGACGTATTATTAGGCCTCCAGTGGGGCGACGAAGGTAAAGGAAAAATTGTTGATGTGCTTAGCGCAGGTTACGACCTGATAGCACGTTTTCAGGGTGGCCCTAATGCCGGGCACACTTTGGAGTTTGATGGTAAAAAATTTGTATTGAATACCATACCTTCGGGCATTTTCTTTGAAAATACCATGAACCTTATTGGTAATGGAGTTGTGATTGACCCTATTACCCTGAAAAAGGAATTAGATAAATTAAAGGATGCCGGACACGACCTTTTGGCTAAAAAGAACTTACTGATAGCTAAAAAAGCGCACCTGATATTACCTACCCATCAGCTGCTTGATGCGGCCAATGAGAAAAAAATGGGCGATGGTAAAATTGGATCAACCTTAAAAGGTATTGGCCCAACTTACATGGACAAAACAGGCCGTAACGGTTTGCGTATTGGCGATATTACCCTGCCTGATTTTAAAGACCGCTACCAAAAACTGGTTGATAAGCATGTATCTATGCTTACTTCATTATATGGCGAAGTAGCCGATTTTTCAGAACGCGAAGCCGCGTTTTTTGAAGCTTTGGAAGTACTGCGCCAATTCCCATTGGTTGATTCTGAGCATCTGGTTAACAACTATATTAAACAAGGCAAAAAAGTATTGGCCGAAGGCGCTCAAGGCGCCATGCTTGATATTGATTTTGGTTCATATCCGTTTGTTACTTCATCAAACACTACTGCTGCAGGTGCCTGCACCGGTTTGGGTATTGCCCCACAGCAAATTGGCGATGTAATTGGTATATTCAAGGCTTACTGCACACGTGTTGGCGGTGGCCCCTTCCCTACTGAACTGGAAAATGAAACCGGCGAAGAACTGCGTCGTATAGGCCATGAATTTGGCGCGACTACCGGAAGGCCCCGCCGTACTGGCTGGATCGATCTGCCGGCTTTAAAATACGCTATCATGCTTAATGGTGTTACCCAATTAGTAATGACCAAAGCTGACGTATTGAGTGGTTTTGATAAAATTTATGCCTGCACCCACTACAATTACTTAGGCGAAAAAATTGATTATATGCCTTATGATATTTGTTCTGTAAAGCCTGAACCAATTTGGAATGAAATTGACGGTTGGAACGAGGATCTGACCGGTATTACTGAACTGTCTGAAATACCTGCTAAACTGCAATCATACATTGATTACTTAGAAGCTGAGTTGGGCGTACCTGTAAAATACCTTTCAGTAGGGCCAGACAGGAAACAAACTTTGGTATTACACTAACAGCAAACGTTATATTACTTAAAGGCCGCACAATGCGGCCTTTTTTATTTTACTTGGTTATTTTTGCAGTGTGATTATCCCGCTTACCAATCTGCCCGCATTTAAACAAAAGGCCCTGTTATGGGCATCAACTTTTAATGCGGTCTGTTATCTTGACTCGAACAGTTTTAATGACCCATACGGCAAATTTGATACATTAATTGCCATAGGCGCTCGTGCCGAGGTAACCGAGCAAGCCGGTAATGCCTTTGAGCAACTGGAAACGTTCCGCAAGGATAATCCCGGATGGATAACCGGATTTTTCGGATATGATCTCAAAAATGAGATTGAGCAATTATTATCATCCAACCCGGATGGATTACAGTTTCCCGATCTGTACTTTTTTGCGCCGGAACATCTGATTATCATCAGGGACGATCAAGCCGAGATCATCAGCAGCCTGCCGAAATTTGTTATAGATCATATTGAACAGCAGGAATTAGTTATGCCTGCTTCACAGCCCGCTGTAACACTTGAGGCACGCTTTACTAAACAGGAATATATTGATGCAGTAACAGGCATACAGGAACATATTAACCGCGGTGATATCTATGTAACCAACTTTTGCCAGGAGTTTTTTGCCGAGCATGCGCATATTAATCCCCTGGGCATATTTACCCGGCTTAATGATGTTTCTCCTAATCCGTTCAGTACATTTTTTAAATGGAAAGATAATTATATACTCGGCGCATCGCCTGAGCGTTTTTTGGCCAAACGTGGTAGTAAACTCATATCCCAGCCTATAAAAGGAACAGCCAAAAGAAATCCAGACGCTAAAACTGACGAACAGGTTAAACATCAGTTGCGTAATCACCCTAAGGAGTTACAGGAAAATGTAATGATTGTTGACTTGGTACGGAACGACCTTACCCGCTCGGCCAAACAAGGCAGCGTTAAAACCGAAGAGCTTTTTGGTATACACAGTTTTCAATATGTGCATCAGATGATATCAACCGTGGTATGTGAACTACAGGATGGACTACCAGCTATACAAGCCATTAAAAACACGTTCCCGATGGGCAGCATGACGGGTGCACCTAAAATTAGCGCCATGCAATTGATGGAACAATATGAACGCAGCAAACGCGGAGTATATTCCGGTGCTGTAGGTTATTTTAGTCCGGATGATGATTTTGATTTTAATGTGGTGATCCGCAGCCTGCTGTATAATTCAGTAAAGCAATACCTGTCGTTCCATGCCGGCAGTGCTATAACTTACCACGCCATTGCCGAAAAGGAATATGAGGAGTGCCTCCTCAAAGCCCAGGCCGTGATGGAAGTTTTAGGCGGATTGAAGTAAAAAAAAGCTTACGGCTTAACTACTATCTTATCCCCCATCCGCACCGTAATATCCGATCCTGCTGCAAAAAAAGCTGATACGGGTTCCTTTTTCAAATAGAGCTCAAATGCAGCACCATAAAGCCCGGCGACGTCTGCATCAAAAATATAATCTTTAACCGCTCCTGTTTTCCATGAAATATGCTCAACCTGATATTCCATAGTACTCACACTGGTTAATTTATTATAGCCCCAGTAATGTTCCAGTATAAACTCTTCGGCACTACCAGGTTTAATATCCAGCAGTTGGTTGCTTACTGTAGCACCCAATTTATTCCACCTACCCTTAAATTTCCATTCGTATAAAAAATGGGTGTGATCATCCTCAGTTAAAGTAACTGAGCTGCGCATAGGTAATGCGCGGTAATGTTCTTTATACAAATTATTGGCAATAAGGGCTATCATGCTTTTAGGCACAATTTCGCTTACAAAAACGGCACCTCGTTTCCACTCGGTACCATTAAACGGTACCATTAAAATGTTTTACATAAAAACGCAGGTTAACCTCTTCAAAATTCACATGCCAGGGCCATTTAATTCCCAGTACCTTGGTATCGGCAAATAGAAAACCCACCATGCTTACCAGCGCTTTGCCCTGCCACAGATCAAGCATAGTACCCG
The DNA here is from genome assembly GCF_039207105.1 of Mucilaginibacter sp. Lineage (GTDB taxonomy): Bacteria > Bacteroidota > Bacteroidia > Sphingobacteriales > Sphingobacteriaceae > Mucilaginibacter. Next base: position 1,687 of record NZ_JBCECK010000115.1, on the reverse strand, counting down.
GCGGCAGATAAGCATCTAATACCTGCGGATCGACCTCATAATTAACCATGACCAGGTTTTTCCACTGCGCTTTTAAAAATTGAGCTTTAGGCATAGGAGTAATTAGTTTTGAGCGATGCGTTTTGAGTGTGCCTAAGTAATAATATCAGTAGTGGTAACCAAAAGGTACATTTTGATATTTAACTCAAAACTCACCACTTAAAACTCAAAATTACTTCAGGGTTTGTAATACTTCATGGCCTCTGGTATCCGATTCTGGATATCCTGAATACGGGTTGCATCGGCAGGGTGTGTACTTAAAAGTTCTGGCGGGGCTCCGTCTTTATTTTGAGCGGCCATACGTTGCCAGAAAGCTATAGCATTATGCGGATCGTAGCCAGCCATTGCCATAAAGGTAAGTCCCAAACGGTCAGCCTCTGATTCCTGGTTACGTGAATATTTTAATAGCACCAGGTTACCACCTACACCATATAATTGGTTAATGATACCTTGCGTTGCAGATGATTGTCCGGCAGTGGCAACCCCCACAGCTCCGCCAACACCTTGTACTGCCATTTGCTGCGATATGCGCTCGGCTGAGTGTCTGGCTATGGCGTGGCCAATTTCGTGGCCCATAACCACTGCCAGGTAAGCATCAGTATTGGCTACAGGTAATAAACCGCTGTATACAGCTACTTTACCGCCCGGCATACACCAGGCGTTTACCTCGCTGCTTTGTATCAGGTTAAACTCCCATTGAAAATTATATTGGTTGCTGTAACCGTTATCTTTTAAATATTTCTCAATGGCTACAGATAATTTAGCACCAATTTGTTTAACACGCTGGGCATCGGTACCACTACTGATAACCTTAGTTTTAGGATCAGACAGTAGTTGCTTGTAGCTCGCAGCGGCCGATTGGTTCACTTCCGAGTCTCCAACAAGGCTTAGTTGTTTTCTGCCGGTTAGCGGCACAGTTGAACAAGAATACAATGCAATGATGGCGATCAAAGCAAGGGCAGGTTTGATTTTTTTCATGGTGATCAGGCAGTTTTCTTCTTAAAAAAATTGACTTTAGATTCTTTGCCCTTTAATAAACGTTCGATATTTTTTTGGTGCGTTACCAGGATAAGCAGGCATATACACATGCCATAGATTACCACCGATCTTATTGACGTGGGGAATATGAACGATACCCCTATTGGATAAGTGAACGCCGCTACAATTGAGCTAAGCGATACATACCTCGTAATCAAAAGCACCACAACAAATACTACTACGCATAATAAAGCGGCCTGAAAATGAATAGCCAAAATCATTCCAAACAAAGTTGCAACACCTTTTCCGCCCCTGAAACCTGCAAATATCGGGAACAAGTGGCCCATAACGGCCGCCACTCCCAAAGCCAGTGCGTAATTGGTATATGCGGTTGAGTTATAAGCCCCTGTAGTTGATACGCCTATAAAATAAGCGAGATTGGTAGCCGTCCATCCCTTTAAAATATCAAGGAACATTACGGGTATACCTGCCTTTTTACCTAAAACCCTGAAAGTATTGGTTGCCCCGGCGTTGCCGCTGCCATACTCCCGAACATCAATATTGTAAAAGGCCAGCCCTATCCATACGGCCGTGGGAATAGATCCGCAGAGATAAGCCAGTATGAGTGCTGAAACTGAATAAACGGTTATCATTTCCCTGCAATATTACA
>NZ_JBCECK010000114.1:0-17356 GCF_039207105.1 Mucilaginibacter sp. | reverse complement strand
TGGAAGAAGCCAAGCAAGAGGTAATGGAAATTGTTGATTTCCTTAAAAACCCTAAAAAATACACCAATCTGGGTGGTAAAATACCTAAAGGTGCCTTATTGGTAGGCTCGCCTGGTACAGGTAAAACCCTGTTGGCTAAAGCCGTTGCCGGCGAAGCACAGGTGCCTTTCTTCTCCCTATCAGGTTCTGACTTTGTGGAGATGTTTGTAGGCGTGGGCGCATCACGTGTTCGCGACTTGTTCCGTCAGGCAAAAGACAAAGCGCCTTGTATCATATTTATTGACGAGATTGACGCAATTGGACGTGCCCGTGGCAAAAACAATATTGTAGGTGGTAATGATGAACGCGAAAACACGCTGAACCAGTTGCTGGTTGAGATGGATGGTTTCGGTACCGACTCTGGTATTATCATTTTAGCCGCAACTAACCGTCCGGATGTACTGGACTCTGCGTTATTGCGTCCGGGTCGTTTTGACAGGCAGGTATCTATTGATAAACCAGATTTGGTTGGCCGTGAGCAGATATTCAAAGTACACTTGAAACCGGTTAAACTGGCAGATGGTGTAGATGCTAAAAAACTATCGGCGCAAACACCTGGCTTTGCCGGTGCCGAAATAGCCAACGTTTGTAACGAAGCCGCTTTGATAGCTGCCCGTAAAAACAAAGAGGCAGTTGATATGCAGGACTTTCAAGATGCTATTGACCGTGTAATTGGTGGTTTAGAAAAGAAAAACAAGATCATATCGCCAGAAGAAAAACGCATTGTGGCTTACCATGAAGCTGGCCACGCTATAGCCGGCTGGTTCCTTGAACATGCCGATCCGTTGGTGAAGGTATCTATAGTACCGCGTGGAGTTGCTGCGTTGGGTTATGCGCAATACCTACCCAAAGAGCAATTTTTATATACTACAGAACAATTGCTTGATGGCATGTGTATGACACTGGGTGGCCGTGTTGCCGAAGATATTACCTTTGGTAAAATATCAACCGGTGCGCAAAATGACCTGGAGCGCATTACCAAACTGGCTTATGCTATGGTAACCATTTATGGTATGAATACCAAAGTTGGTAACGTTTCATTTAACGATACCCAGGGCGAATACCAGTTTAACAAACCATACTCAGAAAAAACATCTGAGCTGATTGACGACGAGGTTCGCAACCAGATAGCCGAAGTTTACGAACGCACTAAACAACTGCTTACTGATAAACGTGAAGGCTTGGAAAAACTGGCCAACAAACTGTTGGAAAAAGAGATCCTGTTCCAATCAGATCTGGAAGAGATTTTAGGTAAACGTCCATTTGATCACCGTACAACTTATGATGAGTTTGTAAACGGTTCTGAAGAATCAAACCAGGATCCGGTAGCGCAAAACCTGATTCATGAAGGTGTAAGCGACCATTCAGGAACCTTTAACCGCAACCCGGAAGAAAAGGATGCCAGTGGCACCGAAACCAAATAATAAAACAAAACTTAAAAAGAAGCCATCAGCCACAGTTGATGGCTTTGTTTTAACCTATGAGGGATATTACTACATCAAAAGAAAAACTGCTTAAAAAGATACGTAAAGCACTTCTGGAAAAAAGGGATAACCCATACCCCCAACTGGAAGATTTGCCGCATTACGCACCTGTTGATGAGATTCCTGAGGTAATTTTCGCTGAACAATTTACCGCCGTTAATGGTCAGTTTATTTTTTGCGAAGATGAGATACAATTCATTGAAACCCTGCTTACCCTTGCCGAAGAGCGCAACTGGCGAAAAATATATTGCTGGGAGCCTGGTTTGCAGGAAATACTTACCCGTTTTGAATATCCGTTTTACGAAACCGACAAAGACTTTGAACAAGCCGATGTTGGCTTTACCTTTTGCGAAGCGCTAATAGCGCGCAACGGCAGTATCCTGTTATCAAACGGCAACATGGCCGGAAGGCGTTTAAGTATATACCCTCCGGTGCATATTGTGTTGGCTTATACCTCGCAAATGGTGCTTGACCTAAAAGATGGTTTTAAGCTGATAAAAAACAAATACGGATCTAATTTACCCTCCATGATCAGCAATGTTACCGGCCCAAGCCGTACTGCTGATATTGAGAAAACCCTTGTACTGGGAGCGCATGGCCCGAAAGAGCTCTTCGTGTTTTTGTTAGATGATAGCGATAGTGCTTCCTGAGTTATCACAAAGTTAACTCAGTGTAAAAGCAACACCTGCATAATAATCAATAGTTCAGTTAGTTAACTTTTATTTATATATTCTATTCAGTCTCACAATTTGTGCGCTATTTCATTCCGGATTTAGTAGATTGCTGCAAAAAAAACCAACATTATGGAACAGATTGAATTGAGCACTGCGAAAAAAATGGTAGACCACTATCAAGAAACAAGGAAAAAACTAATTGATAAAACACACGGCGTTAATGATACCGAGTCTATCTGGATACCGCTTGAGCATTTCAAAAACTTTATCAATAACTTACCCGAAAATGCAACCGGCGTAAGAATTTATCTGGCAGCTTATGATCAACATGAACCTCATTATCCAAACCAAACAACAGCCGTTATTATGGGTACAGTAAGCGATGGCGATGATCATACCGACGTAATTGCCAGCGGTGGTGCCTTAGCCGACGCTAACCGCGGTTTGGAACCCTTTAATAAAGGTAAGCAATGTCCTCCGTTTTGCTAATAATCCTATTACGCTAACTGCTTAAGCAAATAAAAAGCTAAAATGATATTTCTATTTTAGCTTTTTATTAAAACGCTTTCACACGCAGGCTCATGTTAAATTATCTGTATTTCTTTTTTGAATTACTTGCCCTCATAAGCTGTGCGTACTCTTATAAAAAACTCGATCAAAATTTCAGAATATTTCTCCCTTTTCTGATATTCATTGTAGTTTATGAGTTTGCTAACATCTACAGCTGGCTCAATTGGAATCACTCAAACGCCTGGTGTAACAATCTTGAGGGCATTATTGAACTTTTTGTATATGGATGGTTCATGGCCTCCTTAGATAAGAGAAAGCAATACCGTAAAAAAGTTTACATAATAGTTGCAGTTGGTACAGTATTAACCCTCATAGATATGTTTTTCATACAGGGCTTCTGGAACCTGGGCACTATAGGTATTGTAATACAAAACACCATACAAGCCACATTGGTATGTATTTACTATCACAATTTGCTGAATAACACCGATGAGTATCTTGACCTATTGCGTTACCCTCCATTTTACGCTACTATTGGTTTGTTATTTTACTCATTAGCCAACTTTTTTTACTACGCGGTTTTTAGCTATATGCTATATAAAAACAACTATCACTTTTATATTTTGGCAAAAGTAATTACAGATTTAGGCTGCATATTCATATATTCACTTTTAGCTGTTTCATTTTTATGCTTTTCAAGGACGAAGAAGTTATCCTGATACTGATTGCGGGCACAGCTATGTTAATGCTGCTTGGGGTATTTATTGTGAGCTTTTTGTTGCTTTATCAACGCAAGCAAAATAAAAACCTGTTTGAAAAGGAGCAGCTCAAATCCTCATTCCAACAAGAATTGCTTATAACCCGGATGGAAATCCAGGAAGAAACGTTGAATAATATCAGCCGTGAATTGCATGATAATGTAACCCAGGTTTTATCATTCGTAAAGCTTAATTTAGGTGTACTAAGTAAAAGCCTTGACCGTAACGGGCAAATAAAACTTAACGACAACCGGGAGCTGATTGCCCAGTCTATCAGCGACTTACGAAATCTCTCAAAAAGCATTAGTTTTGAACACATCAGCTCTATAGGTCTTGTAAAAACACTGGAAATGGAGGCCGAGCGTATCAATAAGAGCGATATTATCAAGATGGCACTCAAGATTGATGGCGAAATTTATCCGCTTGGCGAACAACGTGAACTGGTTTTATTCCGGATATTTCAGGAAGCCCTGAACAACGCTTTAAAATACGCGCAGGCCTCAAACTTTAAAATCAGTTTGTATTATAAACCACAAATGTTTAATTTGACCGTCGAAGATGATGGTATTGGTTTTGAACCCGAATTACTGAAAGACAAAAGCGGATCGGGCTTAAGAAACATTACTAACAGGGCCTCGTTAATTGGCGCGGAGGCTATTATAAACAGTTCGCCGGGTAATGGCTGTAATATTAAGCTATCACTCAATCCGCTCGTACAAGAAACATATGCTAACGGAACCCATACAAATAGCCCTGGTTGATGATCACCGCCTTTTCAGAAGCGGTATAGCGTCATTAGTTAGGAGCCTTAACCGGTACAACATATTATTTGAAGCCGCCAACGGCAAAGAATTAGTTGATAAAATAACCGAAGGACACGTCCCCCAGATTGTTTTACTTGATATTAATATGCCGGTTATGGATGGTATATCAACCGCTCAATGGCTTAAAAAACACCAACCCGCGATCCGTGTTATCATACTATCAATGTTTGAAGATGCCGAAAAGGTACTTGCAATGGTTAAAATGGGCGTAAAAGGCTATCTGCTTAAAGATTCTGAACCGCATGAATTTGAAGCGGCCTTACTGAAAGTAGCAGATGGCGACCTGTATTACCCCGACTTTGTTACCAAGCATTTACTCAACAACTTTAACAGCGATAAAACGGTACAAGTAAAGCTAAATCCGCGCGAAATTGAATTTTTGCGCCTTACAGGCACCGAGCTCACCTATAAAGAAATTGCCGACACCATGTGCATCAGCGTACGTACTGTTGATAGTTATCGCGACCAGCTTTTTGATAAACTGGGTATTAAAAGCCGTGTAGGATTGGTTTTGTACAGTATAAAAAACAAACTGATCGACTTGTAATTTGCTAATATAATTAGCAAATTTGTTAAATGGTACATGAAGACAATCCCGACTTTTTTAAAGGCCGGGGAGCGCAGTTAAACACCCATAACAAGTTTTTAAAAACCAAATACGTAGCCGAGCACATTGAAGGTTTGGATGAACCGCTGCTGGAAAATAGCGCTACCCAACTTTTTGAAGAAACACCAAAAAAAATAGTAAGCGAATCGCACAGTCCGGATCTGAGCCACATGTATTCCATTAATCCTTACCAGGGTTGCGAACATGGGTGCATATACTGCTATGCCCGTAACAGTCATGAATATTATGGTTTTAGCGCTGGCCTTGATTTTGAGCGTAAGATCATTATCAAACGTAATGCGCCCGAATTACTGGAGCAATATTTTAATAAAAAGAATTACAAGCCGGTGTGCATTATGCTATCGGGCAATACCGATTGTTATCAGCCTGTTGAACGGCGACTGGAAATAACCCGGAAACTGCTCGAGATGTTCTTGCACTATAAAAACCCGGTCAGCATTATCACCAAAAACAACCTGATCCTGCGCGATCTGGACATTCTCACCGAACTGGCATCCATGAACCTGATACACGTAAACGTATCTATCACCTCATTAAATGAACAGCTGCGCCAGAAACTGGAGCCTCGCACTGTTACAGCCACAGGCCGGTTAGCAGTGGTACAAAAGCTATCAGAAAAGGGAATCCCCGTTAGGGTAATGGCCGCCCCCATCATTCCCGGGCTCAACAGCAACGAAGTGCCAAACATTATCAAAGCCGCCGCAGACAGGGGCGCTTTAGCTGCCGGTTTTACCATTGTGCGGTTGAATGGCAGTATTGCCGAGATCTTTAGCGATTGGATATACAAAACTTTTCCTGACAGGGCCGAAAAGGTTTTAAACATGATTAAATCTTGCCATGACGGTAAGCTGAATGACAGCGATTTTGGCCGCCGTATGAGCGGCGAAGGAAAAGTAGCAGAATCCATCCACCAGATGTTCCGGATGTCCTGTAACCGCTTTATGGCAGGCCGAGTGATGCCCGAGTATGATTATACTTTGTTTGTACCCAGAAAAGGCAGACAAACAAGCCTATTTGACAGCTGATTTGGGTGATTACGTTGATTCTGTTGATAATTTACCACAATCTATAAAAACCCCTATACCCACACCAACAGTATAACACAGCATATCACTCCATAAAAACCCCGCGCCTAAAACCAGTCGGCCAAAAAGCGTATGCCTGAGCTCGTTTATCCACGGTGCCTGATAAAGTTGGCTGAACTCTATGGCGTAGCAAAACAGCAAGCTGCCTATAACAATAAATTTTACCGGCTTGCTGATAAATAAAAACCTCACAATAAAGTAAACCATCTGCGCCCAAAGAATATCGCCGACAAACAAGGGAATAAATTTAAAATGACGGGATAGCAGGCCAGCAATAATAGTGGACAATATCAAGATAAGATATCTAATTCTTGGGCGCATTATGTTTAATTATCTAACAACCGCCTGTGGTAGTTAACCTGGCCCAGGTGATAGTTCAAATGGCTTACTACGTGCGTTAATAGATAATTGGTACTCACCTTTTCATCAAACAGCAATTGCGGATACTCTTCTTCAAGTTGAGCATCAGTCAGGTTATCAAAAGTCTGAGCAACCACCAATATGGTTTCGTCAAGGCGTTTTAATAATTCGGCTCTTGGTACACTATCCGGCAGAAATTCAAGATCGCGTTTCCTGATATAATCGGTATTGCCCAATTGGGCACCTATAAAGTGGTTTAAACTACCTATTAAGTGAACGCACAAAGTACCGGCACTATTGGTAATCTGCTTTTCGGCATGCCATATCTTTTGCTCATCTCGGTAAAGTTCAATTTCGGTTTTAAGCTTAGCCAAATCTCTTAGAAAAATTTTTTTAAATACTGCTACCATTATATTCTCGGTTTATTATCAGGGTTAAATGTATTACCAATAATCATGGTTCACAAATAAAAATACGCTTACAAAAAAAGGCGCCTTGTGGGCGCCTTCTGTATATTTTAAGCTGTTGCTTATGCTTCTTCTGCTTCCAGAGCCATTTGCTCGTCAACAAGGATACGACCGCAATGCTCGCAAACGATGATCTTTTTACGCTGACGGATGTCAGACTGGCGTTGAGGAGGTATTTGGTTAAAGCATCCTGAGCATGAATCACGCTGGATAGTTACCACAGCTAAACCATTCTTAGCATTTTGGCGTAAGCGGTTGTATGCAGTTAATAAACGTTCTTCAATATTTCCGGTCGCTTTTTCTGCCTGAGAAGTCAATTCATTTTCTTCTTTTTCGGTTTCGGCAGTAATGGTACCTAATTCGTCTTTTTTAGCATCAAGATCGCTCCTGCGTGCTTCCAGATCGGCAAGGGCTTTTTCGTATATCTGGGTTTTTGAAGTGATCTCAAAACCATACTCACGTATTTTTTTCTCGCTTACCTGTATATCTAATCCCTGTATCTCAATTTCTTTTGATATGGCATCATACTCACGGTTATTCTTAACTTCATTAAGCTGACCTTCGTATTTTTTGATATTAGCCTGAGCTTCTTTGATCAGGTTTTTGCGGGTTACTATTTCATCCTCTACATCATCCAGCTCAGCTTTGATCTTTTGGATGCGGGTTTCAAGACCTGCAACATCATCTTCCAAATCGGCAACCTCCATTGGCAGCTCGCCCCTTACCTGACGGATCCTATCAATTTTGGTGTGGATGGTTTGTAGTTCGTATAAAGCTTTAAGCTTCTGTTCTACGGTTTGTTCCATTAAATAAAATATTTGACTGGGTTTGTATTTACCTCTGTTAAACGGACGGCAAAGATAGGAAATTTTTTCCTTATTATTTCATACAATAATTGCGCCGTAAATTGTTCACTCTCAAAGTGTCCGATATCTGCTATAACTATTTTTCCTTCGGCATCAAAAAACTCATGATACTTGTAATCGGCAGTCACAAAAACATCAGCTCCTGCCGCAATGGCATGCTTTAATAAAAAGCCTCCGGCACCACCGCAAACAGCTACTTTTTTAACGGGCTTTCCGGTTAATGCCGTATGCCTGATCACGTGCGTACGCATCTTGTCTTTCAACTGAAACAAAAACGATTCTTCGTTTTGCGGTATCTCCAGTTCGCCTATCATGCCGGAGCCTACCTGCTGATACTGGTTAGTTAAATTAAAAAGATCATAGGCCACTTCCTCATACGGGTGGGCCAATATCAGCGCCATCAGTATTTTGCTTTCCAGATTGGCCGGATAGATGGTTTCCATACGCACCTCGCTTTCTTCATGGCGCTTTCCTGGTTCGCCAACGTATGGATTGGTAGCATCGCTGCCTTTAAATGTACCTACACCATCAATATTAAAGCTGGCTTCGCTATAGTTACCAATGTTGCCCGCACCGGCAGCAAACAAAGCATCGCGTACCTCATTAGCATGGCTCTGGGGCACAAAAGTTACCAGTTTTTTTAAAAGGTTATGCTTGGGGGAAAGTATACGGCAGTTTTTTAAACCCAAAGTATCGCAAATGCGTTGGTTTACGCCACCCATAATATTATCCAAATTGGTATGTATGGCGTATATGGCTATATGGTTGCGGATAGCTTTCTCCACTACCCTTTCCACATATGTTTTGCTGTTAAATCTTTTTAACCCTTTAAAAACAATGGGATGGTGCGATATAATAACCTGGCAACCGGTGGCAATAGCCTCGTCAACAATGGCTTCGGTACAATCTAAAGATAGCAGCGCCTGGCTAACTTCCTGATCCGGGTTGCCCACAATAAGACCTGAGTTGTCGTAATCTTCCTGGTACACTAGTGGCGCCAGGCTCTCAAGGTATGCGGTTAGTACAGCTAATTTCATGAACAAATATGGATATAAAGCATAGCCGGCTATCAATTGTTTATATTACTCATCGCCGCCATGCGATGGCTTTCATAAGCCATGTTCTTATTATACTCCAAAGTGAGCGATTTATTTTTCACCACATCAACAATAGTTCCAATAAAGCAAAGCCCGCCGGTTAAAAAGTACAAAATACCCATACCTATCTGCCCTAAAACAAAGCGGTGTATTCCGGCAGCACCAACAAAACCCAGCAAGGTAAAAATAAGTATCTCGTTGGTGTTTTTACGCTTATTGCTGTAAACCATGTAAAAGTATTTTTTCTGCTCTTCACTAAGTTCCCTTGTCGCCTGCTGTAAAAAGCCCATTTCTTCGGGTCCCATATCAGCAAAGTTCATATAGGGGTCTTGATGCATGTTCATATGTTAAGGTTTATAATGATAGCTGTTAGCTCAAAAATAATTATTTTACAATATAAAACGATAAGCAATTTACAGTAAGAAGTAAGTTGAAGCAAAATATTTGTCTGCTAATTTTCAGATGTATTTGTAACGTTATAAAATAACAAGCGTCTATGCAATATATTGATCCTGAAGCCTATATTATCATTATGAAAAACCTAAAAACAAGAAGCTTTACAATATTAATTTTATTGTTTACATCTCTAAGCACCATCGCGCAGCAGCGTACGGTTAGTTATGATTTGCAAAGCCTGGTTTCCGAACACAGAGTTAGTGTATATAACCGGACGGCATCGCCCTTAAACGATCATGGTAAAAAAGGCCTTGCTTTATCTGCCAAGTACAATGATGGGGTAGCCTGGATAGATGGTGTTACTTTTGCCAACGGAATTATAGAGCTTGATGTACGCGGTAAAAACATACCCCAGCAAAGTTTTTTAGGGGTAGCTTTTCATGGCGTGGACGAAAAAACGCTGGATGCGGTCTATTTTCGCCCGTTCAACTTTCACGCGGCTGATTCTGTTCAGCGGATACACATGGTACAATACGTATCACACCCTTTGTACCCTTGGGATGTATTACGACAAAAATTTAACGCCCAGTATGAAAAAAATATCTCATCTCCTCCAAATCCTGACGAATGGTTTCATGTTCGAATAGAGGTTAGGTATCCGCAGGTATATGTATTTGTTAACAATCAACCCAAGCCATGTTTAACCGTTAAACAACTAAACAATCGCCAAAGCGGCAAGCTGGGCCTCTGGGTTGGTAACGGATCTGACGGCGAATTTGCAAACCTGAAGGTTACTTTTTTTAATTAACAAAAAATTGCGCCGGGCATAGGGGTAAGTATAAATCCGGTTGTAATACCGGTATGAAAGTATTAGTTACCGGAGCAACAGGTTTTATTGGCAGACAGCTTTCGCTGAAACTGGCGGCGGCAGATTATGAGGTAAAAGCATTATGCCGTGATACCAACCATCCATATTTAATAAAACACCACAACATTGAGCCCGTACTGGGCAACGTCCTTTATCCGCAAAGCCTCAAAAAGGCGATGAACGGATGCACGCAGATTTATCACACGGCAGCTATGGCCAAAATGTGGTGCCGCAACCCAGATGATTTTCATGAAACCAATGTTAATGGCACCCGCAACGTACTGGAGGCCGCATTGCAAACCGGCATCCAAAAGATGGTATATACCTCTACCTGTGGTGTATGGGGGCCAACCATTAAACACCCCATGACCGAGAACGCCCCCCGCATATGTGGCTTCCCGATAGCTTATGAGCGCACCAAATACCTGGCCGAACTGGAAGTACAAAACTTTGTAAAACGTGGTTTGGATGTGGTTATCGTAAACCCATCGCGGGTATATGGCGCCGGCCCGGTTACCGATAGCAATACCGTAGCCAAAATGGTATCAGGCTATTTAAACGGTACCTGGCGTTTTATTCCCGGCAGTGGCGAACAGATAGCCAATTACGCTTTTTTAGATGATGTAGTTGCGGGCCATATTGCCGCCATGCATAAAGGTATTCCTGGCGAACGCTATATTTTGGGCGGGCACGACATAAGCTTTAATGATTTTTTTAAAACGCTGCAGCAAATATCTGGCAGGCAACTTAGCATGATCAGAGTGCCGCTAAAGGTTATTGAACTTTACAGCAGATTGGAACAGTTCAAAACATGGCTTACCGGAACACCGCCGGTGTTTCTACCCGAGTTTGCTCAGCGCCTGCGTTATGATCAAAAATATAGCAGCAATAAGGCGGTCGCTCAATTAAATTATACCCTTACCCCTTTTGCCGAAGGATTACAAAAAACAGTTGATTATTTTATGGGATCAAAGAGCAATGACGAAATGATCAATGATAAAATATCGGTGGAATCATATGATCCTGTAAATCCTATTTCAGAAAGCAATCAAATAAATTTATGTCACAATTAACCGCTATAATAACCGGTGCCAGCGAAGGCCTCGGTAAATCATTTGCCATTGAGCTGGCCAGCCGTAATATTAATCTGGTACTGGTAGCGCTACCGTCATCAGGTCTGCCTGAATTGGCTTCATTTATACGTAAAAACTTTGCCATAGATGTGAATTATCTTGAAGCCGACCTTACCTGCACCGAAAGCTATCCGGAGATATTCAATTATTTACAGAAGCAGCAAATTACTGCACACTTGCTCATTAATAACGCAGGCTTAGGTAATTGGTCATGGTTTGAAGAAAAAAGTATCTGCTTTTATAAAACTCAAATAGAGTTGAATGTGATTACCCCGGTATTGCTTACCCGTTTATTTCTGGCCCAGACAGATGTCGCCATAACCTCTTACATTTTAAATGTAGGTAGTTTGGGTGGTTTATTTGTGGTGCCCAAAAAGCAGGTGTATGGCGCAACCAAATCGTTTATCCGTTATTTTACCCGATGCCTGCAGTTGGAGTTGCATGGTTCAAATGTAAAACTCAGTTTACTTAGCCCGGGAGGTATCAATACCAAACCTGAGCTGCTGGTAATGAACAACACGCTCAAAGGAATATCCAAAGCCACCATTTTGGAGCCCGAGCAAGTGGCCCGCATAGCCATTGATGGCTTGCTGAAAGGCAAAAAAGAAATTATTCCCGGCATGGTGAACAAGCTATTGGTTTTATTGAATAGTTTACTCCCTGATTATGTAAAAGATAGTATAATTAAACGAAGATTAAACACTATTTTAGAGTCGTGAATTTATGATCCTGTCATTACCCATATACCGGCTTATTAAAAACCTGAGCAGTTACTTTAACCGCACCAGCAATACCTGTACGGTGATTGACGATGAAACTATTATTATCAATTCGGGCAGCCTGCGTGGGCTTATCCTTGAGTTTCATTATAACTTTTGCCAGGTAAAGATCCGCGGCCGCATTAACCTTTGCATTGATATTACGAGAGATATTTCTGTAGATGTGCTGATGCGCATACTGGCCAGCCATAACATTATCCAAAGCCCGCCAGCTCCCTGAGACTTTTGGGACTATGAGATTTTTGGACAAAGGACGTAAGGACAAAAGACAAACTTCAGGATAAACCCCTAAATTCTTTATCTTTTGTCATTACATCTTTACTCCATAACCCAAAAGTCCATAGTCTTTTCGTCCTTTGTCCAAAAGCCCTAAAGTCACATAGTCCTCAAGTCCAAAAGTCCGCTCATCACATCAAAAAGTTTGTTACTTTTGTGCCTATTGCTATTTATTTATGAGCGAAGAAAGATCACTGAATTTTTTAGAGGAAATTGTTGAAGAAGACATAGCTGCCGGTAAAAACGGAGGCGATATATTAACCCGTTTTCCACCCGAGCCTAATGGCTACCTGCATATTGGCCATGCCAAATCTATTTGCCTGAACTTTGGGCTTGCAAAAAAATATAACGGCAAAACCAACCTACGTTTTGATGATACCAATCCAACCAAAGAGGATGTTGAATACGTTGACAGTATCAAAGAGGATGTAAAATGGCTTGGCTTTGATTGGGCCAATGAGTTTTACGCGTCTGACTATTTCGACAAATTATATGACCTGGCTGTTGAGCTCATTAAAAATAATCTGGCTTATGTTGATGACAGTACTGCCGAAGAAATAGCCTCCCAAAAAGGCACTCCTACCGAGCCCGGCACGCCTAACCAATACCGCAGCCGTTCGGTTGAGGAAAACCTGCAATTGTTTGCCGATATGAAAGCCGGTAAATACCCTGATGGTGCCAAAGTGCTGCGTGCCAAGCTTGATCTGGCATCGCCAAACATGCACCTGCGCGACCCTCTGATGTACCGGATTAAACACGCCCACCATCACCGTACCGGCGATGCCTGGTGCATTTACCCGATGTATGATTTTGCCCACGGCCAGTCAGACGCTATTGAGCACATTACGCATTCGGTTTGTACGCTGGAGTTTGTGCCTCACCGCCCGCTGTATGATTGGTTTATTGAGCGCCTGGAGCTTTTCCCGTCTAAACAATACGAGTTTGCACGTCTTAACCTTAACTATACCGTAATGAGCAAGCGCAAGTTGCTGCAACTGGTTGAGGAAAAGCATGTGGAAGGCTGGGACGATCCGCGTATGCCTACCATCAGCGGTTTGCGCCGTCGTGGTTATACGCCGGCCAGTATCCGTGAGTTTTGTGATCGCATTGGCGTAGCCAAACGTGAAAACATGATCGACGTGGGTTTGCTAGAATTCTGCATCCGCGAGGATCTGAATAAAACGGCATGGCGCCGGATGGCTGTGCTTGACCCGATCAAGTGTATTCTGACTAACTACCCGGAAGGCGAAACCGAAATTATGCACGGTGAAAACAACCCCGAGGTAGAAGATGGCGATGGCAGCCGCGAATTTCCTTTTAGCCGCGAACTTTGGATAGAACGCGAAGACTTTATGGAAGTACCACCCAAGAAGTTTTTTCGCTTAGGTGTTGGGCTGATGGTGCGTTTGAAAAACGCCTATATCATCCGCTGTGATGATTTTGTGAAAGATGCCGACGGCAATGTTACCGAGATACATTGTACCTACCTGCCTGAATCAAAATCGGGCAATGATACCAGTGGCATCAACGTAAAAGGAACCATTCACTGGGTAAGCGTGCCACATGCCAAAACCGCTGAGGTTAGATTATATGACCGCTTGTTTCAGGTAGAAAACCCGCAGCATGAAGACGGTGATTTTAAAGATTACCTGAACCCTAACAGCCTGCACATTATACCAACAGCCTACATTGAACCTGATTTGGCCAATGCCACACCGGGCAAGGCCATTCAGTTTATGCGCAAAGGCTATTTTACTTTAGATAAATACTCTACCCCAGATAAGCTGGTATTTAACCGTACCGTAACACTGAAGGATGGCTGGGTGAAAAAATAGATGGACGGAGCGAGTGCGGGGATTGAAGTGCGGAGAGCGTCTCCAATATTATTAAATAAAAAAAGAGGGTTTTCTGATTGGAAAACCCTCTTTTTTTATCGCCGCCCGTCATGACAAAACACATCTCGATCCCCGCTCCCCACACTTCAACTAATACTTCTTATAAACATTATACAACACATTCAGATCAAACTCCGTCATGGTTGGGGTTTCATCTGTTTGTACAAAGTGGCGTTTAAAGGCAACAATGGCGGCGGGCAGGTTACGGGTATCATAACCGATTAGCTTAAGTGCCGTGGCATAGTCGAAATTTTCGGGTGGCAGCTCCAGCAGTTCATCACGCCAGTAGCCGAAGCCTTTTTGGGCCAGCAGTTTCCAGGGGAAGAATGGCCCGGGATCGGGTTTGCGTAGCGGGGCAATATCCTGGTGACCAATAAAATTGCCCGTAGGTATGCCATAAGCCTTTTTAAGCTGCCCCAATAGCGCCAGCAGACTGTTTAGCTGCTGATCTGTAAAAGGCTCGTTGCCATTATTATCAATCTCGATACCTATAGAGCAACTGTTCATATCGGTTATGCTCCCCCAGCGGCTTACACCGCCATGCCAGGCCCGCAGATAATCGTTCAGCATGTGGTATACTTTGCCATCCTTGGCAACCACGTAATGAGCACTTACCTGTGTTTTTACTATGGTAAACGTTTTAAGCGTTTGCTGAATGGAATCCTGCGCTGTAAAATGGATGATCACATAGTTAGGCTTGCGCAAGTTAAAGTTAACCGTACCCACCCATTCGCCGGGGGTGGCGGTACCCGCACTATCGGTCAGCAAAGGAGGCTGCGTTTGCTCAATAATTTGTGCCAAAGTATCGGCATGCTGTTTATATACCTTATTGGTTAAGGCATACGGCCCCTTAGGCGAACAGGAAGCCAGCGCCGCAAAGGCTCCTATTAAAAGTAAACTATAGTAATTGTTTTTCATGTAAAGCTTTGTAGAATAGCTAATGTAAGGAAATAGGTGATAAGTGGAAAAAGTGTTTTGACCGACATTATTGCCGTCAAAGAATTGTTACTTAAAAAAGATGAAATGACAATATATCTTGTTGAAAAAACCGGATGCTTAAATGGTTAGCGATTGTTGTGTTCCTCTCAATAACATCAATATCAATACTAATTTGTCATTACTGTACGAAGCAATCACAATCTGCATAGCGATGACTTATAAACTTTTGCAGATTTTATTTTGACTCATCGGCTTCTACTCCTCATTCGCAAAAGTATTCCCTTGATTAATGTCCCCGGTTTCGTAGCCTTTTTTAAACCAGTACATGCGTTGGGCGCTGGTGCCGTGGGTAAAACTGTCGGGCTCTACGTGGCCCTGGGCTTGTTTTTGAAGGCGGTCATCGCCGATGGCGTTGGCGGCATTTAAGGCTTCTTCAATATCGCCCGGATCAAGCACATTTTTGAGGTTTTGCTCGTAGTGCGCCCATACACCGGCGTAGAAGTCGGCCTGTAGTTCCAATTTTACGGATAGCTTATTGTACTGTGTCTCGCTGAGGCGACGGCGCGCCTGATCAACTTTGGCCGATGTGCCCAGCAGGTTTTGCACATGGTGACCAACTTCATGGGCTATTACATAGGCCTGGGCAAAATCACCGGCGGCTCCAAAGCGATTCTGCAGTTCATCATAAAACGATAGATCTATATACACCTTTGCATCCGCCGGGCAATAAAATGGCCCTGTCGCCGAACTGGCATTACCGCAGCCAGATTGTACGGCATCGGTAAACAGCACCATGCGGGGCTGCTGATAGGTTCGGCCCATTTCGTTAAAAATTTTCGTCCATATGTCTTCCGTATCGGCCAAAACTACTCTTACAAATTGCTTTTGCTTGTCTTCGGGAGCATTGGGGTCTGCAGCACGTAGTTCGGTCCGGGGCTGGGTATTGGTTGCTACCTGGTTAAGCAGTTGCGAGGTATCAACACCTGTAAAGTAATAAATGGCCAAAGCTATGATACTTACTATGCCGCCGCCCAGAGCAAAGCGACCACCGCCGCCACCACCGCGATCATCTTCTACATTGTCGCTTTCGCGTCTACCAAACCATTGCATATTGTTGTGATTAAAGTGTAAGTAAAAATAATTGTTTTAATTATTGTTTACCAGTCAGATAACGCTCTTTTATTCGGGAAAGGGTAGATGGGTGAGTTTAGCCGCTTGTCATTCCAGTAGACTCACCCCGACGACGCTCCGCTTGTCGACCCTCTCTTCAGCTTCGCTGGAAAGAGGGCGGGGGAAAAAGCAATTTACCCGCTTTCCGTCAAATGGCGAAGAGAGGGCGATACGGCATAGCGCAGATCAGATGAGTTTAACATTTTCCTCCTCTCACATAGGGGTAACACCTTAATGGGTTGTAATACCTGTAATTAAAAGGAATACAGGTATTAATCTATAAAAAATTTACTGTTATGATAACTACGCTGCTTATCTGGCTCTTTAAAAATTATGTGGCTCCGGCCCTTAAAAAAAGAAATATTAAGTTGTCTGTTTTTGTTGATCCGCTTAAAAAACTGGCTACCCTGCTGGCACTTATTTGCTTTTCAGGCACGTCATTGGCGCAGGAGCAAATTGTTAAATACAATGTATTACACGGTGGCAAGATTGTTGGCCATATGGATCTGTACCAGAAACATGAGGGAGATAACCTGTATCTGAAAATGATATCAGAGGTAAAAATGCGCTTTATCATGAGCATTAATGTAAACATTCATGAAGAATCGGTCTTTCAACATGGTAAACTGATCAGCTCCAGTGTGTGCCGAAATGTAAATGGCAAAGAAAAAGCAAACCGGCAAACTAAAGTCTGCGGCGATACTTACCAAACCCTGGCCGAAGGTAAATGTGGGCCGCGCGTTGAGCAAAAAAACATCAGCCAAAACCTGATGCTCTTGTACTGCCATGAACCGGATGATAACGCGCAGATCTACTCGGATAACTTTCAGCAGTTTTTGCAGGTAAAGCGAGTTTCTGACCACATGTATCGTATCGACCTGCCCGATGGCAATTATAACTTTTACTCATACAGCAACGGTGTTTGCAGCAAGGTTGATATACACCATTCGCTGTATACCATACAGATACAACTGGCCTGAAATTTTGCTTTTAACATTCCCTGTTGTGAATTTGACCGCCAAACAAGCTATCTTTAATGCAAACTTTCACCTCTTAAAAGTGGAATACAGCGATAGCACGGTCATCAGTTTAGTTATTGAAGGCAGCG
>NZ_JBCECK010000113.1:0-17458 GCF_039207105.1 Mucilaginibacter sp. | reverse complement strand
TCCTCCTCGCAAACATTTGTGACCCCGCAATTGAATGCAACAATAACATACTATGTTAAGACCCGAGAAAATAACTGTGAAAGCACGCCAACACCGGTAACTGTAACTGTTAATCCCCTTCCTGTTGCGCCATTGGCTAATGGAACAAGGGTTTGCACCGGATCAGCTGCTACGCTGACTGCCCAGGCTCCTCCCGGAAGTAATATCACCTGGTATGATGCAGCTGCCGATGGAGGTTTATTAGCTTCAGGCAGTACCTTTACTACGCCCAGCTTATTCGAAACCATTACTTATTACGTTCAGTATTCAACGGAAAGCTGTAATAGTGCGAGAGCTCCGGTAACCGTGACGGTGGACACCATTCCCGACATTAAATTTCTATACCCTTCTGGCGGTTATGTAACAACATACCCAAAGCTTATTGTACCGGCTGTTAGAAATGGCTCAGAAGGAACATTTAGTGTTCAGCCTGAAGGATTGGTTTTTGCAAATACCACTACAGGCGAAATTAATGCTCGCGCCAGTAAACCCGGGAGGTACACGGTTACACGCATGAGTAACAACCCCTGTCAAATTCCTTATAGTAGTTCTATTAACATTTATGTCCCGGGAGATGGTGTGGCTTTTTTTTATGAAGGACCTTATTGCCAGGATGGTATTAATCCCAGACCCAATTTAGATTTTATTCCAAGTTCATATAGTTCTTCTCCGGGACTGGTTTTTGTAGACACAGGCACAGGCGAAGTTAATTTAAGCGCAAGTACCCCAGGCACCTATACTGTAACCCGCGTAATTAGTTCTGATGGTACTGTGCAAACTTGCTCCATTACTATTAATGAAAAAATGTCTGTTCAGGCAGGCGACGATCAAATTTCGGCCATAGGTGAGCCAATCCAGCTGGCGGGTGTTATTCATGGGGCCTCTGGTGGAAAGTGGTCTGGGGGAGCGGGCTCATTTTCAGACCCAACGCTAACCAATGCTATATATACACCGGCTGCTGAAGAACGGCGGGTTATACTTCGTTTAACTACAAACGATTCTAAAGTTTGCGAAGCCAAATCTGACCAAATGGTTATTACCATTCAACCGTTTGTTACTCCGCCAACCGCCTCGGATGTTACTGGTTGTTTAGGCAGCCGTTCAACTATTGCTGCAACAGCGCCAAAAGGCGAAATCCAGTGGTATGATACGGCTACCGGAGGAAATTTGCTTTCAGTTGGCCCTACTTTTTTAACTAATCCCCTTAGTGGAACTACAACTTACTACGCGCAGGCAATATATAGCGGGGTTGCCAGCTCTCGCACTGCTGTTAAGGTTATCGTTAGCGCCCCACCTGCACCAAATGCTTCAGGATTAACGGTGCTGACAGGGAATACAGTAACGCTTACAGCCACCGGGTCAACAGGTACTTATGAATGGTATTCTGCCCCAACCGGGGGTAAGCTGCTTTCTCTAACAAATTCATACTTAACCCCCACCTTAACAAATGACACCTCTTACTATGTACAGACTACGGTGGATGGTTGCAGTAGCCTTAGAACTAAAGTGGATATACAGGTAACACCTTTACCCCAAATTAATAGCTCATCCGCAGATAATGTTTGCAGCGGTTTGGAACTGAATTATAATATTATGGCAAATGTATCTACTGCTTCCTTTTCCTGGAGCAGAGCTGCAGTAACTGGAATTAGTAATCCGGCAGTAAACGGTCAAAAAACCTCGATTATTAAGGAAGCGCTAATTAACCTCACCAACACTCCTGTTACTGTAACTTATCTCATCGCTGTTGATGGCAACACAGCTGCTCCATTCCATTATATGGTTACTGTTTACCCTAAACCCAGCTTTATTGGAAAAACTACTACAAGTATACCCAATAAAACCAGCAGCAATTTCCAGATCAAGTTTAACTTACCAAATACTATTTTTAAATGGAGCCGGCCAGCTATACCCGGCATAAGTAATGCAGGCATTTCGGGTCAAACAAACTCAACTATATCTGAAGTTTTATTTAACACCACCAACGCTCCAATTGATGTAACCTATTTACTGCAATATTTTCCGAATTGCGCTGATTCTCCAATTACTTTAACTGCTACAGTTTATCCTACGGCCACTATAACCAGCGCAAATAATGGCATTGCATGCAGCAACGTACCTCAAAACTACACGATTACTTCAAATGTAAATGAAGCTACCTTTAGCTGGAAACGGGATGCCGTACCTAATATTGCTAATGCAGCTGTAACAAATCAAACTACACCCAACATCAATGAAAGTTTAATAAATACCGGATATATCCCAATTCGTGTTAACTACACTATTACGCCCACTGCTTATGGGTATTTATATCCTCCTTTTATTTATAGTGTAATTGTTAATCCGCGCCCGCATATTCCACAGGCTAACAGTAATTCTCCTGTTTGCCAGGGCAGTACAATTCAATTGAGGTCGGCTTTAGTCCCAGGAGCAAGTTACCTTTGGGTTGGCCCAAATGATTATAGTTCAACATTACAAAATGCAGATATACCAAATGCTACCCCGGCTAATGCAGGGACTTATAAGCTATTTGTTACGGTAAACACCTGTACCAGCGAGGCTGGTATCACTCAGGTGGCAGTGAATCAGCCGCCCTTGGCCAATGCCGGGCCTAACCAATCTGTTTGTATCAATATACCTGCTATCAACCTGTCCGGAAGTGTATCCGGAGGCAGCGTAACAGGAATATGGAATAGTAGTGGAAAGGGTAGATTTTCCCCGTCAAATAATAGTTTAAATGCCCAATATATTCCTTCTGAACAGGATAGATCTGCAGGATCTGTGACCCTGACACTTTCTTCTACCAGTAATGATGATTGCCAAATCTCTGCATCTAACATGATCGTAAAGTTTGGAAAGACACCCGCTGTTGATGCCGGGCAGGATATAGAGGTTTGTTCCCAAAGTACCACTGTTCCATTGGCAGGTAAAATGCTGGTAGCACTCCCTTGTAATTGGATAACCTCAGGAAGCGGCACATTTTTTCCTGCTGCCACCAACCCCGATGCTTCGTATGTGCCAAGTGCTGATGATATTAAAGCCGGTACCGTAAAATTAACATTAATGGCTATTACTAATGACCCGTGTTATACCACAACAGATGACCTTATGGTTAAATTTATCCTGCCACCAACAGTTAACGCCGGTGGGGTAGTATATGTATTACAAAATAGGGATTTAACATTAAAACCATTTGTCAGCGATCCTGATGTGCAGTATTTATGGACACCTAACATTGGCATCAGTGATGATAAAATAAAAAATCCCATAATTACCGGAGAAGCAGACAGGGTTTACACCCTTAAGGTAATTAATAGCCATGGTTGTACAAGCCAAAGCCAGGTTCTTGTTAAG
Organism: Mucilaginibacter sp.; assembly: GCF_039207105.1. Classification (GTDB taxonomy): domain Bacteria; phylum Bacteroidota; class Bacteroidia; order Sphingobacteriales; family Sphingobacteriaceae; genus Mucilaginibacter. The sequence continues at coordinate 14,065 of NZ_JBCECK010000113.1, read as the reverse complement.
GTATCACCAAGTTTAACTATACCTAATACGTTTACGCCTAATGGTGATGGGATCAATGATTTCTGGGAAATTAAAGGCCTTATCGCTTACCAGGATGCGGTGATTGACATATTTAATCGTTATGGTACAAAATTATACCATAACATCGGTTACAGTGCCCCTTGGGATGGCACTTTTAATGGCCAGGCATTATCGCCGGGTACTTACTACTATATTATCAACACCAAAGTTAATAACCAGGTTCTAACCGGCCCGCTTACCATATTACGATAACTTAATTATGTTAGAACGTTTAAAAACGCTATCCCTGATTATCCTTACAGTGTTAAGCCAGCTTTGCCTGGCTCAGCAAAAGCCGCAATATACCCAGTACGTTTTTAATAATTATTTGTTAAACCCGGCTTTATCAGGCATTGAAAATTACACAGATGTGAAGGCCGGATACCGCAGCCAGTGGACCGGATTGGAAGGAGCCCCGGTAACCGGCTACCTCACCATCAATGCCCCGATCGGGAAAAACTTTGTTCGGGGAGATGCCACCGCTTTTCCGGCCGGTGGTGGAATCAATCCCTCCAGCAGGCTGTACACACAACAATATCAGGCCGCTGAACCTCATCATGGTATTGGCCTAACTATCGTCACTGATAAAACCGGACCTATATCACAAACCACTATCGATGCAACTTATGCATACCACCTGGGTTTAACTTCAAGACTCAATCTGGCAGTTGGTGTAGCTGGTGGTTTCAGCCATAACGTTCTTAATCTTTCACAAGTCACTTTGGTAAATTCACTTGATCCTATATTTTCTAACCTTGATAATAATCAATGGAAACCGGATCTGGGATTTGGTGTTTGGGCTTATGCACCCGATTATTTTATAGGGCTTTCCGTTCAGCAGCTTCTTCCTCAAAATCTGTTTATTACCACCAGGAACAATACTTATCAAAACAAAACTGTGCCGCACTATTTCCTTACCGGTGGCTTTAAAGTTTTTTTAAATGATGATATAACCTTTTTGCCTTCGGTATTACTAAAAATGATCAAACCTGTTCCTACTACTTTTGATATCAATATGAAGTTGTCTTTCCGGGATAAACTTTGGGTGGGAGGCTCTTACAGGCGTGACGACTCATTTGCGACGTTGGCTGGCATTAATATCAGCTCATTTGTTAATGTCGGATATTCTTATGATTTCACCACTTCCCAATTAAGGACTGTGAGTAGCGGAACCCATGAAATCGTTATAGGAATTCTGCTTAACAACAGGTATAAAGTTACCTGCCCGCAACATACCTTCTGAATTACCACATATTGTGGCCGCGAAAGCGGTTTTGAATATGCTGCCATAGCAAAAAAGGGCGTTAGTTAAAAAAACTAACACCCTCATTACCCTAATTATAGTTTATAATAAAACTAAGGCGTTGTACGTACCATTAAGCATGAATGTTGCTGTTTATTTACAGTCCGTGCGAATATAAAACCAATAATAACCACCACTATTTCAGCTCCCTAATATTTAGGTCACGCAAAGTTGACTTTCCTTCTGAAAACATTGAAACACCGGTTGCATCTTTATCCGGATAAATCATAGTGGATATTACCTTTTCTCCATCGTTACCAAATACCTCCAGCGATGATTTGTCTACCAAAACCTTTATTTTGATTATCCCATTAACCGGTTTCATTGAGGCAGTTTGTACCAGGTTTACTGCCTGTTTATTTTCTTTTTCTGATGTACTGCAATCAATAAACAACTCCTGCTTTTCTGTGTTATAACCTACAACTACCTTTTTTGACTTGTCCTGTTTTTCTGCAACATTAAAGCCCATCTTTTTTGAATCATTAATGGCAAACTCTGCATTTATCCAGATAGCATTGCTATCATAGGCTCCTTTTTTAGATAAAGGAACGGTTTCATTATTAACCACTACGTTTTTCATAGACAGCACACTTCCCCTGGTAATTTTCGCGAGCCCTTTGCTAAGCATTGCTGGCGGGTTTTGAAATAATCTTAAACCCTCATCAGTTGTTTTTAAGGTAAGGTCATGCGGAATGGACATTTGCCCTTTCCAGGGATAGGTTTCACGCCTGCCATTCTGTAACCAGCCTATCAGCAGCTTTTTATTGGCAGGGGCATCGCGCCAGGCTATAGCCGCGTAAAAGGCATCGCCATAATCAACTGTTAATATTTTGTCGGCTGCATTATCATTTTTAAAGTTTACTCCATCAAAATCACCCACATAATATTGCATCAGCGGTCCGTGGTCGCCGCCACACGAGACAAAAAGCACCCACTTAACCTTTTGAGCGTTGCCATCAACGGTTATAGGCAACAGCGATGGGCACTCCCATCCGTTTTTAGTATAACCTGCCGGACCAAAATCACTCAGCTTTGTCCATTCCTTTAAATTTTTTGAGCCATAAATACGTACCATGTGCTCATCAACCATAGCAACCGTCATGATCCATTGTTTTGCCGGCTCATACCAAAACACGTTGGGGTCGCGGAAATCGCGTTTGTTCAAATCAATTACCGGGTTACTACTATACTGCTTATAGGTTAAGCCGTTATCAAGGCTATAAGCTATAAACTGCGACTCTTTTTTTTGCTTAGGCTGATCGGCCGTAAAAATGGCAACTAATGGACCTTTACCTTTTGTACCAAAGCCGCTGGTATTATTTTTATCGTTAACCACCGATCCTGAGTATATCCAGGTGGTAGTATCTTTACTAAGCACTTCCGGAATAGCAACCGGCAGACTTTTCCAACTGATGAGGTCTGTACTGGTGGCGTGCCCCCAGCTCATGTGTCCCCATTTGTTTTCAAACGGATTATGCTGATAATACAATTGAAACTCGCCGTTTAAAACTATTAGTCCGTTTGGATCATTTGTCCAGTTAGTAGGTGGCGAAAAATGATAAACCGGCCGCCATTGCGGCGTAGGCGTTGTACTTTGCTGAGCATTTGAGCTTAAGCCCAAAACTATAAGCAACGCGCTAATAATGTTAACTCTAATCATTTGATATAAATTTAGATAATTGAATATTCACTTACATATAATGTTAGCCAGGAGAATTATCTCCCGGCTAACATAGATATTACCAACCGTGGTTTTGTTTATATAATCCTTTGCTAAAGTTAATCTGATTTAATGGGATAGGCATATATTCGTCCCTGTTCTTTTTAAATACAGCATCCTGCAAATGCGATTTTCTTGTTTTTTCGACTGCAAAATAGCTGTTCATATATTCAGCTGCAATTCCCCATCGTACCAGGTCAAAAAAGCGGTAGCCTTCCATCGCGAATTCTAAGCGGCGCTCAAACCGCAGCGCCTGCCTGGCAAAATCCTGCGACCAAACGCAATTTACTCCGGGTTGATAAGTAGCGATCTTGTAATTAGAGATAGCGCTGCCATCTGCCTGTTTCAACAACGATTCACTGTTAGCCGCCCGCTGACGGATCTGGTTAATCAGTGGTACTGCTTCCAACTCTCTGTTCATTTCAATTAAAGCTTCGGCTTTAAATAATAGCACATCGGCATAACGGATAATAGCCCAGTTTTTTCCGCTTGACATAAACGGAGGGAATTTTTTGAATGCGGGATCATCAGGCAAAACGGTTTCTTTCATACTCAAATGCGGCCCGTAAACCTGCGGTGCGCGTGCCCATGAAGTTTGGAAAATAAAGCTCGACCGGTATTTATAAGGATGTCCCGGCGTGGCCACGGTATGATCTATACGCGGATCAAACGAGTTGGTTTTATAGTCGCCGGTTGGTTCAATATCAGCATTGTTAAAAGTGCCGAACATCGGTAAACCATTGTTATCTGTTTTGAACGCGTTGATCAGGTTATTGCTCGGAACATGGAAGCCGCAGCAACCGTATTCCTGGTTCATCGGGTAGTCAAGCTCGTGACCAAAATCCTCACGGCCCTGCGGAGTACCGTCGTTTATAGAATATTGAATGGCAAAAACAGATTCTTTTCCGTTTTCAAACTGTGACAAAAAGTTGTTGGCAAAATCGGGCAATAACGCATAACCGCCAGAGTTAATAACATCATCACATAACGTGTTAACTTCTGTAAGTTTGGCCTGGTCAATTCCGGTTACGTTGTTACTTTCGTCCTGGGTATAGGCATGGTACAATAAAGTCTTGGCCAGATAAGCTTCTGCGGCATACTTATTGGCCCTGCCCACCTCTGGTTGTGTTTTAGGCAAACTGGCTACCCCGGCACGAAAATCGTCTTCTATTTTTTTCCATAAAGCATCATCAGTCAATGCATTATTTGAAATCGTAGGGTAATCCGTTTTGACTACAGTTTCATCAATGTAAGGTACATACTTAAACAGTATTTTAAGCAGGAAATAAAAATGCCCGCGTAAAAAGCGCAGCTCGCCCTGCCTTACCGCCTTATTCGGAAAATCCGCGTCGGATATAGCGTTAACACGGCTTAAGGCATCATTTACCCTGCCAATACCTACATAAAGTCTAAACCAAAGGGCATCGGTAGGCCCGTAGTCTACACGGTTAAGTGAAAATGTTTCATAGCCGTGAAACTCGCTAATATCGCCGGGACCGTCACCGCCTTTGTAAGCGTCGCCACTCCTAATACTGCCATAAGGCCACATGCTGCTGTAGGGCGTCATGTACTCATCATTACCCAAAGCCGAATACGCGGCAATAACCATCTTATCAATATTGGCCGGGGTATTTAAATCGCTGCTCGCGGCCGTGCCTTGTGGCACGGTATCCAGTGTTTTCTTGCATGATAGCAGGCAAACACAAAACAAAGCCGCTATATATATTTTATTTTTCATGTTGTTATGCGCTAAATATTTAAAATGAAAGGTTTACACCCACGGTACCAATAACCGGGATAGGATAAATATTATTAGGGTTTTCCGGATCAATAGCGGTGTAGGATTTACTTTTAACCGTAAACAGGTTGCTTGCCTGTACATATACCCTCGCGGTTTTAACATTGATGCTTTTGAGCGCATCCTTTAAGTTATATCCCAACTGAATGTTCCTTAATTTTAAATATGATCCGTTTTCAATATAGTAGGTAGATGAGCGTCCTTCGTTATTCCTGTCAACAGTGGTTAATGCCGGAATGGTAGAATTTGGGTTTTGAGGAGTCCAGGCGCTTAGTGTTCTTGTTCCCCAGTTTGCACCCGGTGCTATTGACGAGAAATCGGTCAGTCCCTTATAGGTATTATACTCTTGCACCCCTTGTACACCTTGCAAAAAGAATACGAGGTCAAACTGGCGATAGCTCACAGAAACATTCAAACCATAAGTAAAATCAGGATCGGTAGTCGCTATAAACCTTTGATCCTTACTGTCAATTATACCATCGCCGTTTAAGTCTTTATACCTGATGCGGCCCAAACCCTTACCTGGCTGCTCCGGTGAATTATCAACCTCGGCCTGTGACCTGAATAAACCATCGGCAACGTATCCGTAAATAGAATTAACCGAACGTCCTAAAATGGTTTGATCGGTTCCGTTACCGGGATATGAAGCTATGGCATCCTGCGGCAGGCTGGTGATCTTGTTACGATAGGCCGCGATGTTTCCGGTTAAAGTAAACGACAGATCATTAGATACCCTGCCGCTATAATTCAGCAAAAACTCAAAACCGGTATTACGAACCGATGCCGCGTTAATAGTACGGTTACCTGACTCACCTAAAACGGCTAAATATGCCGGGGTAAGCAGGATGTCTTTAGTGCTTTTTACAAAATAATCGGCCGAACCGGTAATGGTATTGTTAAAAAGCCCAAAATCTAAACCGTAATTTGATTGTGTTGTAGTTTCCCATTTCAGGTTATCATTACCCTGTTGTATTTGGGTAAAACCCGATGGAAGCTGACCGGTACCTGCGCCACTGATATCATAGGCCGAGCCTGATTCATAACCAAATACGTGATTAACACCATAAATAGCCGAATAGAGTGTATAAGGCGCATAGTAAGGACTGGCCTGATTACCGGTTTGCCCGTAAGAGTAGCGTAATTTCAGATCAGATATGGCAGATACATTATCCTTTATAAAACTTTCCTGACTTAAGCGCCAGCCTACCGACACTGAGGGAAATACACCATACCTGTTATTTGCCCCAAACCTTGAGGAACCATCGCGACGTACCGTTACCGACGCCAGATATTTATCATCAAAAGAGTAGTTGGCTTTTCCGAAATATGACAATAGGGAATAATTACCACCGGAACCACCATTATCAATATTGGTTGATCCGGAACTTAAATAGGCATAATCAATATTTTCCTCGCCTACCCCTTGCCTGGTTCCATAAAAGGTTTGGTTAATGTATTTTAACTCTTCCTGACCGGCTAAAACATCCAGTTTATGTTTGCCTTTATTTAAATTATACGTTAAGGTATTGCTGAATATCCAGTTGCCTTCATAGTTGGCATTCTGGTTTACCAGGTTTGTTGGATCTGACAGGAAGCCGGAAACATATGATTTACGCAACGTACGGGCATAGTTGCCGCTATAATCTGCAGAGATACTGGTACGGAAATTTAGCCCTTTAATAATGTTTAATTCAGCATAGGCATTACCAAGTATACGGCCAAAGTTATTTTTGTTCTGTTTGTTGTCTTCAATTAACCTTACCGGGTTTTGCCTGTCAGCCATGCCCGGGCCGGGACCACCCCATCCTACTCCATCCACGGTATGCACAGGAACAGCAGGTTCTTCAATTTGCGACAGGCCTGTAACATCGCCGGTAGGGATCAGCACATCTTTCATATAGGTGCCGGTAAAGGTTTCGCCTACCTTTAAACGATTATTGAAAAAGTTATACTCCGAGTTGAAGCGAGCGGTTATCTTTTGATCATGCGTTTCTTTGATGATACCTTTATTATCGTAATAACTGACTGAAAACAGAGAGTTACCTTTTTCGTTACCATTAGCTACCGATAAGTTGTAGGATTGTATAACCGATGTTTGCCCGATCTCATCGAACCAGCTGGTGTTGGCAGGCTTCATGGTTTTAGCTGCATCCAGGAACTCGGGTAATATAACCTGGTTAAGCACTGGGTTGTTATAATCTTTATTCCAATCGTACTGGTAAGTTTGATTCAGGTTTGGATCAAGCTTGTCATTTACCGAAGCACGCCAATAGGCCTCACCCCTTTCCTGCGTATTTAGGGTTTTTAATTTGCTGGTATAAAATTGCAGCGAGGTTGATGCATCAAAATTAATACGACTGAAACCCGCTTTCGCTTTTTTGGTGGTAACGATGATGACACCGGCGGCCGCGCGCGAACCATAAATAGAAGCCGAGGCAGCATCTTTCAATACCTGTATCGATTCTATATCGCTCTGGTTAATTTCCTGTAAACCGCGCTGGGTTTGTACCCCATCAATAATATAAAGCGGATCGTTACCCGGAAGGCCTGGTAAGGGCAATGTGGTATTACCACGTACCCGTACCGTAGCGCCGCCATTGGGCGAACCATCTGAAGTGATGAACAAGCCTGGTACCCGGCCCTGTAAAGCCTTAATAGGGTTACCTACCGGAATATCTTTGATCTCGCTTACATTAACCACGGCTACAGCGCCGGTGATGTCTTTTTTACGTTCTTTCTGATAACCGGTAACCACTACTTCATTTAAGTTAGAATTACCTTCCAGGGTTATTTGTAAATTTTTGGTATCCGCAGCTACCTTAATCGTTTGCGTATTGAGGCCGATATAAGAGAATTTTAATGTTTGGCCGTTAGTGGCCTGTATAGTAAACTTCCCATCTTTATCTGTTAACGCCGCCTTTTGTGTTTCCACCACAACAACGGTAACAGCTTCCAGCGGCCCGGCAGTCTTATCCGTTACCCGGCCGGTAATACTTCGGGCCTGCCCGAAACCCTGCAATGCCGTAACCAGCATTACAAAGGCAATTAGTAGTAATTTTCTCATCATTTTTTGTTATAGGTTAAGTATTTGGTTTTTGAAATTCAGCTATTTTCTAAGCTGTAATTGGTATAGTTAATTGATCAGTATACTATGCCTGTTAGTGCATTAATAGGTTATTTTCAATCTGCTCCAATGATTTCCCTTTGGTTTCGGGCATCACTTTCCAAACAAAAATGAGCTGGCCAACCATCATTACCCCGAAAAAGGAAAAGGTAACAGCCCCACCCAGCGTTTCGGCGAAGTAGGGAAAGCAAAATGCAATCAGCGCCGCCATTACCCAATGGGTTGAGCTTCCCAGTGTTTGTCCCTTTGCCCTCACCTGATTTGGAAATATCTCGGATATAAACACCCAGATCACCGCGCCTTGCGAAAAAGCGAAAAACGCGATGAACACCATCATGTAAGCCGGAATTGCAAAGCCGTTGAAGTGGCCCGAATAAAAAGTGAAAGCCACCAAAAACAAGGAAATGATAAGCCCAAAAGAGCCAATAAGCATGAGCATGCGCCTGCCCACCTTATCAATTACATTGATGGCCAGCAACGTGAATATAAAGTTGATAAGGCCTATACCTACGGTTGACAGCAGGGAAGAGTGCGCGCCAAGCCCTGCCATTTCAAATATGCGGGGGGCATAATAAATGATGGCGTTAATACCCGATACCTGGTTAAAAAAGGCAAACAGCACAGCCATGATCACCGGCATTTTATATTGCCCCGAGAAAAGGCTATCGCTTACACTACCCTCCTGAATATTTGATTTTTTTATAGACTCCAGTTCCAGTTCGCTATTAAGCGGATTGATGACCTTAAGTATTTTAAGCGCCTTTTCATTCGCTCCTTTTTTAAGGATAAGCCACCTTGGGCTTTCAGGTATAAAGTAAATTAACACCAGAAACAGCAGTGAAGGGAAAGCCTGTACACCCAGCATCCAGCGCCAGGATGATTCGCCGCCCTGGCTAATAAGGTAATTGGAAAGGTAGGAGATCAATATACCCAGCACCACGTTGAACTGGAATAAACCCACCAACCTGCCACGCCTGTCGGCCGGAGATATTTCTGAAATATAAATGGGCGCAGTTACCGATGATACGCCTACCCCCAAACCGCCCAGCAACCTAAATATTAAAAACACATACCAGTTACCAGCCAGCGCGGTACCAGCCGATGATAATAAATAAGCCAGCGCTACAAAATACAAGGTGTTTTTACGCCCGAACAAGTCAGATGGCCTGGCACCAAGCAGTGAGCCTATTACAGTACCTATTAAAGCGATGGATATGGTTAAACCATGTTCAAAAACTGAAAGGTGCCAGAATTGTTGGATAGATTTTTCGGCACCGGATATCACTGCGGTATCAAACCCGAACAAAAAGCCACCGAGGGCCACAACCATAGACCAGGCCAGGACGGAATATTTTCTCATAAAATTATAAAGGTGTAATTGGATTTATAGCTGCAAAATAACCTGATAGGCCGGGCAGTGGTTACTGAATTTGTACCAGAAGCGTACAAAAATGAAATTCAATTTAAAAACCTCATTTACAGATATATAAAATAAAAACAGATCAACGTTACTGTTTAAATCTTAGTTTATGTTACCCGCTTATTTCAATTTTGATACATTGGTTTGGCTTATCATAGGCTTGCCATACCCGCCTTATTTGTATTGTAGCTGCATTTATTGATAACTTTGATATCAAACGGCCCCGACGCCGGTAAACAACCCCAATAAACCAACTATATAAATTAATTAATCACAGCATTAAAAGCTAATGGCTTTGCATCAAAAACTGCGCACCTTTATTTTGTCACTTATCTTACCGTTACTCCTGTTTGGTGGCTGCAAGAACGCTGATAAAACATCCCAATACACCATAGGTTTTTCCCAGTGTGTAGGCTCTGACCTTTGGCGGCGCAATATGCTTGATGAAATGAAGATGGAATTGTCGCTGCATCCCGGCGCCAGGTTCCTTTATGCCGATGCAGATAACAGCAGCAAAAAACAGATTGAGCAGGTAAAGCAAATGCTTGATGAAGGTATAGACCTCCTGATCATATCGCCCAATGAGGCCCAGCCACTTACTGGTATAGTTGAACAGATCTATAGCAAAGGTATTCCTGTGATTGTTATCGACCGTAAAACATCATCCGATCTGTACACGGCATATGTGGGAGCTGATAACTACCAGGTAGGTAAAATAGCAGGAGAATATTTAGGCACCACACTCAAGGGGCATGGCAATGTAGTGGAGGTAATGGGTTTGCCGGGCTCGTCGCCTGCTATTGAGCGGCAAAAGGGCTTTAGCTATGCTCTTTCAAAATATCCCGGTATACATATCGTATCGCAGGTATATGGCGACTGGCTACAAAGTAATGCCGAAAAGCAATTGTTACAAATACAGCCTGTACTGAAAAACACTAACGCGGTGTTTGCTCATAACGATGTTATGGCACAAGGTACCAGAAAGGTTTTGAATAAACTACCGTTTTCGCACCCTATTAAAGTACTTGGTGTCGACGCGTTGCCAGGGAACGGCGGGGGCTTGCAAATGGTAGCATCTAAAACCATTGATGCCAGTATGCTTTACCCAACCGGTGGTAAGGAGGCCATTACTACTGCTTTCAGGATATTAAACAAAGAGACCTTTTCAAAAGAGAACATTTTGCAATCTCTGGTGATTGATTCAAGTAATGTTCAGTTAATGAAAGTACAATGGGCCAGGATCAATAACCAGCAAAAAGATATTGAGCGGCAGCAATCATTATTAACCGAACAACGTGAAATATATAACAGCCAGCAGCTGATCTTAAATATCATTGTGATCACACTGGTGCTGGCCATTGTTTTTGGCGGGGTAGCCTTTTACTCACTCATGGAAAACCGCAAGATCAACAAAAGCCTGGAAGCCAAAAACAAGGAAATATTGTTGCAGCGCAACCAGCTGATAGAAATGTCGGCCAAGGCAGAGGCCGCTACAGAGGCCAAGCTAAATTTCTTTACAAATATCTCTCATGAATTCCGTACCCCTTTAACACTTATCCTTTCGCCCATTGAGGATATGATGGCTAATGAAAAACTGAGCCTGGTGGCCGGTAAAAGCTTAAAACTGATGCATAAAAACGTTTTCAGGCTTTTAAGGCTGGTTAACCAGTTAATTGATTACCGCAAAATTGAATATGATAAACAGCAGATCAATGCATCGCCCAATAATATCGTTGAGTTTGTAAGAGATATTCTGAATAGTTTTCAGCACAATGCCCAAAAGCGAAATATTGATCTGGTACTTACCTCCTCCGAAAAAAACATCACCGTATGGTTTGATATGAATATGCTTGATAAGGTATTTTTCAACCTGTTATCAAATGCTTTAAAGTTCACTAATGATAACGGCAGGATACAGATTATTTTCACTAAAAATACTACTACGGTTGATATTGCCATACAGGACAGTGGTATAGGAATGGAACCGGAGGAAGCAGCTCATGTATTTGATCAGTTTTATCAGGCCGATAATGGAGCATCTAAAGGTTCGGGACTGGGTTTGGCCTTATCAAAAGAGATCATTGCTAATCATCATGGCAGTATAAAGGTAAATACCAGAAAGTGGCAGGGCACTACTTTTACCATAACGATGCCTCTGGAACCATTGAATGATCAGGATGAATCATGCTGTATCCGTATAACTGATAGTGCTGTTATTGATGAAAGGGCGAAAATGTATACCACGGATCTTGACGAACCATTAAGCAAGATTGAACCAAATTTTGATGCTGCGCCTAAAGAACAATCTATACTTATTATTGAAGATAATGCAGATTTACTGAGCTATCTAACAGATAAGCTGAGTAACGAGTATGAGCTATTTACCGCGGATAATGGCACACAAGGGTTGAGCGAAGCTTTTGAAAAAGTGCCTGATCTGATCATTTCAGACATTGTTATGCCCGGATTATCAGGAAAAAAGATCACCGAGTACCTGAAAACCGATATGCGCACATCGCACATACCTATTGTTTTATTAACAGCCCAGGCCAGCGTTGAGCAGCAAATTGATGGCGTGCGCAGTATGGCCGACGCGTATATGGTAAAACCTTTTAACTACGAGCATTTGCTGGCCACCGTAAAAAACCTGATTAAAAACAGGGTAATACTCAAAGAGCATTTTACCAGTGAAATCAGTCATGGTAAAATGCCGGTATCTAAAACGCTCGACAAAAAATTCCTCAATGATTTTGCAGGTATTGTTGAACAAAACTTAGGGAATGAAGGATTGAATGTGGACGACATATGTAAAACTATCGGCATTTCGCGCGTTCAGCTTTATCGTAAGGTAAAAGCCCTGCTTGGCTGCAGCATTACAGATTATATTTTAAACCGAAGGCTCAAAAAAGCTAAATATTTACTTATCAACGAAGGCTATTCTATCTCAGAGATCACCTATATGGTTGGCTTCTCCAGTCCCAATTACTTTTCAACTGTATTTAAAGCTAAATACGGATGCACTCCAAGTGAATTTAAAAGGAGCGGGATTAGCCAGGCTTAAGCAGGGCTAATCAGCCCAAACCTGCCATACGCAGCCTTCTGTATGGTTACTTTATATCAGATGTTTGTCAAATATTATTTTACAGGCAACTGACGGCATTACTTCTCCCGTTGACACTAATAACAATAATTATTATTGCATTTTGTTATTAAACAATCAGATGTATAGCAGTGTAACCGAATATATTCGGGAAAGGATCACGATCAGCGATGAGGAGCTGGAAAGCAGTTTTACTTATTTTCAGCCAAAAACATTCATTAAAGGCGAATACCTGTTACACGCGGGTCAATATTGCAGGTTTGTTGGTTTTTTAAATAAAGGACTGATCATGACAACCATAGCAGACCAAACAGGAAATACCAAAGCTACCAACTTTATTTATGAAGGCCACTATTTTACCTATACCGAAGGCCTCCACTTAAATGTACCCTCGCATAAAAATTTTATTGCGCTGGAAGATTGCGAGGCGTTAATGCTAAACAAAAAAGATCTTGAGGTTATTTTTAAAGAAACTCCTAAATATGAAACTCTTTTAAATATAATACTGGCAGAAGAAATACGAAGGTTAATGTTAAATGAACAAGCCGACAAAACAATGAGTTTAAAGGAGCGGTATTTGAATATTGAACAACAATACCCAAACGCTTTTCAAAAGATCCCGCTGAAATACCTTGCCGACTATTTAGGCATTGAGGCGCCAAGCCTGAGCCGCCTTAGAAAAAGACTTGCAGCAAAGTAAGAAATTAACCCGGGTTAACTGATAATAAAAACCAGGGCTATACTTTTGTCTTCCAAATAATCATACCTATGACTTGGAATAATTTTCTTTTACAGCTAATAGATGTCGCCATTAAATATCTTTTTATCGCGGTACCTGTATTTTTTATATTTTATGTGCTCTTAAAAAATAGAATCGCTCATAAAAAAATACAATCAAAATTTCCTAAATCAAAAGACCATATCAGGGATACTCTGTTTTCGATATTGTCAATGATCCTCTTTGCTGTTCCGCCCCTGCTTATCTTACAAAACGATGCTATCAGGCCGCACACCACCTTTTATCAAAACATTAATGAACATAGTAAAGTGTATTTTTTTCTTGCCTTTCCAATAATGATGCTGATGCACGATACTTATTTTTATTGGATACATCGACTGATGCATTCGCCTTTATTATTCAAAACTTTTCATTTGGTACACCACAGATCCACTAACCCTTCTCCTCTTGCTGCATATGCGTTTCACCCTTTGGAGGCCGTGTTAGAATCATTAATATTTGTAATTTATTTATTTACAATTCCTGTTCATCCTATCCACATTGCAGTCTATTTCGCATTCAGCATGTTTTATAATGTTTACGGGCATCTTGGGTTTGAGCTTTTTCCTAACGGATTTAATAAGCATTGGCTGGGTAAATGGATGATCACTTCTGTTTGCCATAATCAGCATCATCATTATTTTAAAGGGAATTACGGTTTGTACTTTACATTTTGGGACAGGTCAATGGGTACTTTAAGGTCTGACTATGATACTACTTTTGAGGAAGTTACAAGTAGGAAACGAATAAAAGCCTAAACAT
>NZ_JBCECK010000112.1:0-17711 GCF_039207105.1 Mucilaginibacter sp. | reverse complement strand
TAGATGCGGGCAACGGCTGTTTTTCTTCTGCCTGAAGTGTTAGTTGTTGGCATTTCTTTTCTCCTTTAAAAATTAAAAGTTAAATGGTTGTTGGGTTTTGTGCTGCATGAGGATGCTCAGAACCTGCATATACATACAGATTACCAAATAATGCTTTGCCCAAACGACTTTTAGGTAACATACCACGTACCGCTTTTTCAATTACGCGGGTTGGATGTTTCGCCATTAACTCCTTAGGAGAAATGAAACGCTGACCACCTGGATAACCAGTGTACGAAACATAAGTTTTGTCACTGAATTTGTTTCCGGTCAACTTTACCTTGTCTGCATTGATAACTATTACATTATCACCGCAGTCTACGTTCGGGGTGAAATCTGGCTTGGTTTTACCACGGATGATCATTGCGATCTTAGTGGACAAGCGCCCCAAAATCTCGCCTTGTGCGTCAACAACAACCCATTGTTTGTTAACGGTTTTTTTGTTGGCTGAGACAGTTTTGTAACTTAACGTATTCACTTGCTTTAAATTAAATTGTTTAAACGTTTATTATACCCCGCATTTTCGGGACTGCAAAGATACAGCTATTTATTTTATAAGCAAATGGTTTTGAAGTTTTTATTGAGAGATAAAATGCAATCAAAAGCTTTCATCTGAATCACAGTCTCACAAAGCAGATCAATTTTAATGAAAACAGCCCTATTAATTCAGGCCTTAATCATCGGTTGCTATAGTAACCGACGCGTATTTATATTTATAGCGATTGAATAAGATTCGCCATTTTTCAGGTGCTAAAACTTTGCAGTTATTTAATTTCTTGGCGTTTCTCAAGGCAAGCGAAAATCGATTATCATCTATGATATTTTTTCCATCTTTTCTCAAATTCGTGTCGAGTACCAAAATAGTATCTACTAATTGACTTCCCTTGTGCTGTACTGAACAAATAAAAAGATCGGCCCAAGGCTCAGCAGCACTGTTAACATTATTTTTATGGCAAAAATATGCAGATATAAAAGCAAGCTCCATTTCAGAATCTCCAATATTCTTATCTGATTCTTGCATTTTTTGAGTATTCAAATAAATAGTTTTATTAAAAAAACTATCACATCCCATAAGAGCAAGCATGCCAATAACAACAATCACTTTACAAGAATACTTCATTGCATTTTATATTAATACAAGCAACCGTTGTAAAGTAACCTTCAACTATAAAATTAACAGTCATTTAGCACTGCCTCATTTTTATAATCACCTTATAATTTTATATTAGCGGTAATACTAACTAATTAACCTAATTGATCAGATCTGTTTGCAGGTATACGCTTGCCGTGTACCTGGTAACTTTAAGTACCGCCTCCTTGTTTGCACAATCATATGCAAACCATGCCGATTCACTGGAGTCGCAAAGGGATGCTAATGGTATTTTGAGCGATTTTTTTAGTGGAAAAAGTAAAACCCCAAAAGTTGTTGATATGACCAAAGAAGGCAGCTGGTCGGTATTGCCATCAGCAGCTTATAACCCTAGTGTTGGTTTTGCCATTGGGGCTATTTCATCGGGCGGTAAATACTTTGGCAACCCGGCCAATACTACCCTTTCGGTAATTAACGCGGGGGTTTATATTTCAACCAATAAGCTCTCTACTTTCGAGCTCAAACACAACGCGTTTTCGTCTGAAAATAAATGGAACCTGCAGGGTGTTTTTCAAATAGGTAAAACTATAGCCAAAGATAACGGCCTTGGTACCGGCCGGCGCAGTTTTGGCGATGGCGAACTGCACATGAACAATGAGCATTTTGCCAACAACCCTAATGAGTTTCCTGTACGGTATGTTTACCTCAAAGTAAATGAACGCATTTACCGGAAAATAGCGCCGAGCTTTTACATTGGCGCGGGCCTGAGTTTCAACCTGTACAGCCATATTGACGACGACCGTAAAAACATACCAATAACTGAAACACACAATTTTAGGTATAGCGTTCAAAATGGCTACCCTACCACCGCCTACCAGGCCAACGGCATACTGGTAAACTTTCAATTCAATAACCGAGATCAGCCTAATCGCCCGTTTAAGGGTATTTATGCCGATGTTATTTTGAAGGAAAATGAAACGTGGCTGGGCAGTAACCGCAAAGCATTGCAGTTAAGAACCGAGTTCAGGAAGTACTGGAGCCTGTCGAGCTCAAACCCTGAAAATGTATTTGCCATATGGCATTGGGCCAACTATCTTATCAGCGGCTCATTACCCTATCTTGATCTGCCTGGCACCGGCTCTGATGCTTATGGCCGGATAGGGCGCGCTTTTATTATCGGTCGCTTTAAAGGCCTATCTTTTGTATACAACGAGGCCGAATACCGTTTCCCTATCACGGATAATAAGCTATTGAGTGGCGTTACGTTTGTAAATATAGAATCGGCAGATAACCAGCGCAACATCAAACTGCTCAGGTATTGGGAGCCGGGAGCAGGGGTAGGGCTTCGGCTACTGTTTAACAAATACACACGTTCCAATTTGTGTATTGATTATGGCCGGGGTACTTATGGGTCAAGCGGCTTTTTTTTAGGGCTTAATGAGGTATTTTAGATAATTATCTTAACTCGATAAAAACAAAGGGCTGCACAAATATTTGTACAGCCCTTTACTTAAAGTATGTCTTAAAACTGAACCGGTAATTAGTCGATAATTCCGGCTAAACCTTTATCATAATGATGAACCGGAGGTGTAGTAAATCTTGAACCTTTGGTAAATGCACCCATAATTACCAATAAGCCACCCATCAATACCTGTGGCCAAAATGTTACATGAGCATAATCATATATCCAAGGAGAGCAAAACAAGAATGAACCTGAAAGTACATCTAAAAAGAAGTGCATTTGCATAGGGAACTGCTTTAAAAAGCCTAAGCTGTTGTTGCTAAAGATAGCCATGATAAGCTGAAACCAGCCAATGATCATAGGTAAAAGTAAAGCGGCACCTATTTTATGACCTTCAAAACCAAATAACCAAGGTGATGCTATTAGCACAAGGGCTATCACATAGTTTAAACCTGCATACAGTGTTGGCGAAATAAAACTTTTCATTTTAAGCGAGATATGTAATTATCTATTATATGTATATCAAAAATCGTTGCAAAGCTAAGCATTTATACAGGCAGTTTCCACATAAAAATGTGGATAATATGAAATACTCCTGTATTAAGTTTATTACTAATTAAAAAGCTATGTTTAACCAATTGCTGTAATAACGGGTCAAATATATAGCTTTCAAAAAATAAAGCAATCCTTTTATTTCAATTAAGCTGTTCTAAATTGTATTAACCTTTAGCCTCCGGAAATTTCAAATTCTTATTTTTAGTAGTAATGAGCACAACGCCATTTGCGCCTCTCTCGCCGTAAATGGCAGCTATAGAAACTGCCATTTTATCTTTCACCACTCTTATGCTTTGAATATCATCCGCACTTAAAGTACCTACATCTCCCGATACCAAGGCTTTCCCATCAACTATGTACAACGGAACGGAAATGGTTTCGGCTTTAGGATTGATTGAAATTTTTGTGTTACCAAAATATGCTTTGCCAGTATCCTTTACATCATGGTAGCCGGTAACAGCGCCAAGCCCTTTACCGTGTTCTACATCGCCGGATTTATTTTGTTGAGGTTTTCCTGTTTTATCGTGATCACTCAGGGTAAAACTGATAGGAATAGAATATTGAACCCTTACAGCCTTATTGTTTTGATAGCCGGGCTTCCACTTGGGCGACAATGCCAGAACGCGCAGCGATTCATCGTCCAAACCTTTGCTTACACCTCTGAGAATCTTAATGTTTGACAGGGAACCATCGGGCTCTACTACAAACATAGCTATAACCCTTCCCTGAATACCTTTTTCCCGTTCTTCCTTAGGATATTTGATAGTAGTTATCAAGAAGTGCTCTAAACCACTAATTCCACCCTGAAATTCAGGTACCTGCTCAACAGCGGTAAATACCTGGTCTGACTTTGTTGTCGGCGAACTGTCATCTTCCTTAGCAAGGGTAAAACTGATTGGAACTGTATATTGGGTACGTACCTTTTCATTATCTTTTATACCTGGCGTCCAGCTCGGAGATGTTTTAAGCACCCTTAAAGCCTCTTCATCCAAATCTTTACTAACCCCTCTCACAATTTCATAGCCCGATAATGAACCATCCATCTCCACTACAAAGGTTACTATAACCCTTCCTTGTACTCCCTGATCACGTGCAATTTTCGGATACCTGATGTTTGAACCCAAAAACTTACCAAAGGCCTCAAGGCCACCCGGAAACTCCGGCACTTTATCAACCGAGGTATACACAGTGGTTTTGTTTATTACCGTGTCGGCCTTTTTAACTATCTGTTCATTGGTAACTTTGCTTTCCAAAAGGCTTGTTTGCGCGGGTGCAGTAAATAATTGATTGGCCCTGATCTTAATAACCGAAACCGGTTTACTGTTATTTATTGTTGCTGACGATAATATGAGCATCAGTATAAACAACGGTGCCGACAGGCCATATTTAATGAGCGATATACGCTGCGATTTATTTTTTTGTAACATGATAATACGCTGTTTTAATAAACTGTGATTATAAAACGGATTTACTAACCGATGAGTTGGCGCTTCAAATGTTTGGCTCAGCAGCAGCAGGGCATACTCGGCTTTATTGGTGCCAGCTTGTATGGCCTCCCTGTCGGCAATGTATTCATGAATGTGCTTAACAGAATTTCGATACAGGTAAACCACGGGGTTAAACCAGTTAATGATCATAACCAGTTCAATAAGCAGCACATCGGCCGAATGCCATTGCTGTGCATGCACCTGCTCGTGCGCCTCAATGATCGGGTTTTCTGCATCGGCCTCATTAAGCTTGATCTTGCCAAAAAAAGAGTAAGCGGCAGTTACCTGCGGTTGGTTGATCACCCTTTTTAACACTATCAGCTGCCATATAAAGCGTGCAGACAAAAACAAAATACCGGTGCCATACAAAACGGCAATTACCTGACCAATACTGATGTAATCAGCAACTGCTGGCTTAAAACTGTATATCATTACCGTGTTACTGTAAATGGTATATTTTACCTGCTGCGTAATAAACAGATCCCGAACCCAATTTGCCTGTATAAGTGGTATAAAAAACGATAGTAACGCGGCCGTTACCAGGTAAATCCGGTTAAGTTGAAAGAAGGTCTCTTTCCGCAGCAGTAAAACATAAAACGCATAGAACAGTACCAGGTAAATATTTACCAGTAATAAGTATTGCCACCAGTTCATAATAGTTTGCTTTTATTTGTCTTTAAGTTTCTCTATCAGTTTCATGATCTCATCGGCCTCTTTCAGGTCAATTTTTTCTTTTTTCACAAAAAACGATAGCATCCGGTTTACCGAGTTATCAAAATAACCACTCAATAGTTTATCGGCAGCAAAGTTCTGATACTGATCTTTACTCACCACCGGGTGGTATTGGTGGCTTTTACCAAATGCCGTATGCCCTACAAAGCCTTTTGTTTCCAAAATCCTGATAATGGTTGATACCGTATTATACGCAGGCTTGGGTTCGGGCAACAGATCGATCACATCTTTCACATACCCTTTTTCAAGTTGCCATAATACCTGCATAATTTGTTCTTCGGCGCGCGTTAACTCTTTAATTTCCATAGCACTTCATGATAAAAACTTTGATGTATTAACCAACACTACATCAAACATCCAATTGGTTAAACTAAGTTAAATACTATAACTTAAAATAACAACTAAAGTTTTAGTTTTTGTTTTAATAAACTTTTATTGTGCATCTTCGTTAGCAATTTCTTACACCATTTATCCATGAATATAACCTTTCACGGCGCTGCCCGTAATGTTACCGGCAGTAAGCATTTAATCAAGCTAAAAGATAACACTTCTATTTTGCTGGATTGCGGCATGTTCCAGGGCATGGGCGAGCATTCTGAAGACATGAACGAGCATTTTGGCTTCGACCCTAAAAAGGTAACCTGCATGGTGCTTTCGCACGCACACATTGACCATTGCGGCTTGATACCCCGCCTGGTGGCCGAAGGTTTTGATGGCCCCATATTTTGCACATCGGCAACAATGGACCTGGCGCGCATCCTGCTCATGGATTCGGCACATATACAAATGCAGGATGTAGCCTACAGTAATAAACACCGAGCACGTAAGGGTCAGCCACTGTTAACCCCGCTATATACCGACGAACAAGCTATGGAAGCGCTAAGGCTGTTTAAGATAGTGGAATATCATGAAGAATATGAAATTACCCCACGGGTTAAACTCACCTTTACCGATGCCGGGCATATTTTAGGCAGCGCGGCAGTGCATTTATCCGTATTGGAAGATGGTAAGCTTACCCGCATTACTTTTAGCGGCGATGTTGGCCGTTATAATGATCTGCTGCTCAATGATCCGGAGAAATTTGACCAATCAGATTATATTCTACTTGAATCAACCTATGGCGATTCACTGCATAAAGACCTGGGCCCGATTGAGGATGCCCTGCTGGATGTAATCAAACAAACCTGTGAGATAAAAAGAGGCAAGGTAATTATTCCGGCTTTTAGTGTTGGCCGCACTCAGGAGTTATTATATGCCTTGAATGAACTTGAAATCAGGGGTGTACTGCCCGATGTAGCTTATTACGTAGATAGCCCGCTATCGCAAAAAGCTACCGAAGTGCTGATGAACCATCCCGAAGTTTATAACAGCGAAGTGAAGGAGGTTTTAAAAACCGATCCTAATCCGTTTGGCTTCAAAGGGCTGCGTTTTATTCAATCAACCGAAGAATCAAAGGCGTTGAATAATGATGAGCGCCCCTGCGTTATCATATCATCATCGGGCATGGCCGAAGCGGGTAGGGTAAAGCACCATATCAAAAATAACATTAACAATAGTAAAAACACCATTTTAATGGTAGGCTATGCCGAACCAAACTCGCTTGGCGGACATCTCATCAATGGTGATCATGAGGTACATATTTATGGTGAACTGTACGAGGTGAAGGCCGAGGTAAGGTCGATCAAATCAATGAGTGCTCACGGCGACTATGAAGACCTCATCCATTTCCTGGCAGGACAAGATCCTGAACAGGTTAAAACCATATTCCTGGTTCATGGCGAATATGATGTGCAGCAACATTTTAGTCATAAGCTAAAAGAACAGGGCTTTAAACATATTGAGATACCATACCAGCATCAGAAAATAGAACTGATATAATGGTAAAATATTCAAAAAAATAAAAGCTTGTTATTTCCTTTAGATTAGCTCTAACAAGTTAATCTAAAGGAAATAACAAGATACGTTTAGGCCTATCCCAATTTCATATTCACCGGGTCCCATTTAATAACCTTGTTCTCAAAATAACTATCGTTACAAGCCAGGCACGGCGCCGCCGCGCGGAACCCAAAAACAGCATCTTCAACAACTGGCTTACCGGTACGCATCGAATCAAAAAAATTGGCGAAATGCTCGTTAGAGTCGTTGTAGTTATCAGGCTCATGGTAAACAATGCCATCCATTTTAGGTGCCTGCTGATCGGCAGCGGAGTATTTTTTATTGTACTCTGCAACAATGGCCTTTTGCATAGCTTCGGGATAGGTATTGAATGAATCCCAACCGCCGTAGCCGGGAGCTACAGGCATTTTGCTTTTATGAATGGTAAAACCTCCGCCATCACTCATGTCAATCACCCCTTCCGATCCTATTATTTTGGTTGTCGCCCTGTCGCCCTCACCGCTCACAAAGTTCACCCGCAAAGTAGCCTGAAAAGCGGGGTGTTCCGGCGATTCGGGGTATGAAACCACGGCGCTCATCACATCCGGCACATTCCTCCCATCCTTCCAGTAGGTAAGGTCGCCAATAGAAAATATTTTATCAGGCCCTTTTGATCCGGTTATAAAATGAATACCCGTAAGCAGGTGTACAAACAAATCGCCCGCTACACCGGTACCATACTCCCGGTAATTGCGCCACCTGAAAAAGCGATTGCTATCGTAATCATATTTTTTTTTACTGTTGGCCTGAAACTGATCCCACCTTACGGTTTGTTCCGAAGCATCAAGCGGTATAGTATACTGCCAGGCACCCAATGCACTTTGCCTGCTGAATGAGGCTTCCACCGCGTTTATTTTACCAATGGCCCCGCTTTGGTATAGTTCCTGTGCTTTTTTAAAGGCAATGCTGCTTACCCGCTGGCTGCCCACCTGGAAAACCGCTTTGGTCTCTTGTTGTGCCTTGATCTCTTTTAAGCCCTCGCTAATGTGGTGCACCATTGGCTTTTCGCTGTAAACGGCTTTACCCTTGTGCATAGCTTCGATGGATATAGGACTATGCCAGTTGTCGCTGGTAGCCACAATTACGGCATCAATATCTTTGCGGTCTAATATTTCATGGTAATTATCAGTGGTAAAAAGATTAGCACCGTAAAGCTCCTTGGCGCGGTCGAGCCGGCCTTTGTACAAATCGCAACAAGCCACCAACTCTACGCCTGGTACGCTAAGCGCGGCATGAGTATCATTAAATCCCATTATACCCATGCCAATGGTGGCAATCCTGATCTTATCGTTTGGGGTAATGCGTTTTTCTGCCTGTAGTATCCGTTTTTCATACTCCTCTTTAGCGGCCAAACTGGTAAGTGATGCCGAAGTGAGGATAACCGAGGTGCCAAATTGTTTTAAAAACTTTCTTCTGTCAGTTGCCATAAGCAAGATTAATTTAGGTTAGGTAAATGGTAATAATTGGTTAATAACATCCGATTTATTGTGGGGAACAGCAACGGGATTTTATTTATAATGCAATATAATGGAACAAAATTTAGCCTGCAACTTTTTAATATTATTTAAAAAGTTTAATTTGCGTTAACGTATCCAATTACTAACCCATTCTGTATGAAAAAACTATCCTTATTGCTCTGCTGTTGTGTGGCGCATTTTTTATCCTTTGGCCAGGTGGCTCAAAGCGGCTTATCAATTATTCCCGAACCAGTTAAAACCGCCAGATTCGCCGGGCAGTTTGTGCTGCCAAAAAATGTAATTGTTGAAGCCGGCAGCAAGCCTGAGCTTTTACCGGTAACCAGTTACCTGAAAAGTAAGCTCAGCACTGCGACGGGCTCAGCGGTTACAGTTAAAAGCCTCGCGCCTACGGCATCTATCAAATTGGTGCTGAACAAAACAGCCGATGAGGTTTTAGGTACAGAGGGCTATAACCTTTCGGTAAAGGCAAAAAAAATCGTGATCAGGGCCAATGAGGCTGCCGGTTTATTTTACGGTGTGCAAACCCTGCTGCAACTACTGCCATCAGAAATTGAGAGCAAAGAGTTGGTTAAAAACATCAAATGGACTGCGCCTTGTGTTGAAATTACCGATTACCCGCGCTTTGGCTGGAGGGGTTTGATGTTTGATGTTTCGCGCCATTTTTTCACCAAAGAAGAGGTGAAGCAATATATAGATGCGATGGTGAAGTATAAACTGAACTTGCTGCACCTGCACTTAACTGATGATGAGGGCTGGCGTGTAGAGATCAAAAGTCTGCCAAGATTAACAGAGGTAGCATCGCACAACGTAAAAAAGGTAGGGCAGTTTGGTACGTTTACGCCGCCAGCTGCTGATGAACCACGTACCTATGGCGGGTTTTATACCCAGGATGATATTAAAGAACTGGTACAATATGCTAAAGACCGGTTTGTAAATATATTGCCGGAGATTGATGTTCCGGGCCATAGCCTTGCCGCGGTGGTAGCTTACCCGGAACTGTCATGTACCCCAGGTGCTGATAAATATGTGGTTAACTCCGGCGAGCCTTTTATGGATTGGAGCGGCCCACATAACAAGGCACTCGTTGATAATACCCTTTGCCCGGCTAACGAAAATGTTTACACTTTTTTAGATAAGGTTGTAACTGAGGTAGCACAGTTATTTCCGTTTGGATACATACATATGGGCGGTGATGAATGCGCCAAGAATTTCTGGGAACAAAGTGATGCCATTAAAGCGTTAATGGCCAAAGAAAACCTGAAAACCCAACAGGAAGTACAAAGCTATTTTGAAAAACGTTTGGAAAAAATAGTAGAATCAAAAGGTAAAAAATTCATGGGTTGGGATGAGATCATTGAAGGAGGCCTTGGCCCCAATGCCGCTGTTATGAGCTGGCGGGGTATTAAAGGTGGTATTGAGGCTGCCAAATTAGGCCACGAGGTAGTGATGAGCCCAACTACCTTTGCTTACCTTGACTATATGCAAAGCGACCGTGTAAACGAAACCAAAATATACGCTTCGCTGCGCCTCAGCAAATCATACGAGTTTGAACCTGTACCGGATAGTGTTGATGCAAAATTAATTAAAGGTGGTCAGGCTAATTTATGGACTGAGCAGGTTTACAACCTTCGTCAGGCAGAGTACATGACCTGGCCAAGAGGTATGGCCATAGCCGAATCGGTATGGTCGCCGAAAGAAAAGAAAAACTGGAATTACTTCTTCGGAAAGGTGGAGAAACAGTTTAACCGTTTTGACGCGGCCGAAATTAAATATGCGCCAAGTGCCTATGATCCAGCATTTACTGCCATACGCAATGCCGATGGTACTTTAAAAATAACACTGACCAATGAGGTTGAGGGATTGGATACCTATTATAGTTTTGATAATTCGTTCCCGGATAGGTTTTATCCTAAATACACCGAACCTATTGATGCTCCTAAGGATGCCACCACACTAAGGGTGATTACCTACAGGGGTAAAAAACCAATAGGCCGTATGGTTACCATGCCACTTGCTGAGTTAAACAGCAGGATTAAATAGGAGAATTAAGATCAAAGAAGAAAGCCCAGCTAACGCATGTTAGCTGGGTTTTCTTCTTTATGGATAAGTTGTCATTCTGAACGAAGTGAAGAATCTTCTGCTTGTGCATAGTTCACGAACAGATCCTTAGTTCCTCAGGATAACAAAACAAGGCTAATTAACCCGCTCTCCTTTGGTTTTAGCAGCTATTTGCAAGGCTTTATAAGCATTTACAATGCCTCCAGTTTTGCTCAGCGTGGCAAAATCAACTTTGATAGTTTTGCTGCCGGGTTTATATACTTCTGTGCCGGTTAAAGGCGTTGCCGATTGCAGGATGATCTGTTTAAGCTGTTTGGCACTTAGGGTTGGATAATACTCCAATAACAAAGCCGCTACTCCAGCTGTGATGGGCGATGAAAAGCTTGTACCATCTTCGGTCATAAACTCAGCATCGGTATCAACGGTGGTTACTTTAACGCCTGGCGCAAAAACATCCACGTTCTTTTTGCCGTAATTACTAAACTCACCGGCCAGGTGCTCATCCAGCCTCGGGCCGGATGCACCAACGTTGATCAGGTTATCCGCATCTGTTGATGAGCCATCCAAAAATATGTCATTCGGAAAATCGGGTTTAACATCCATATCCTGGCTGTCGTTACCTGCAGCCTGTACCAGCAGCACATCTTTTGAAGCAGCGTATTTAAAAGCCTCGTCCAGCCATTCTTTATGGGGTGATACCTGTTTGCCAAAGCTCATGTTGATGATCCTGGCACCGTTATCAACCGCGTAATGGATGGCATTGGCAATATCCTTATCATACTCATCGCCGTTAGGTACAGCCTTAATGGCCATAATGCGTACGTTATCAGCCACGCCATTGATACCGTAGTTATTATTACGTATAGCGCCTATTAAGCCGGCCACGCCTGTTCCGTGCGATGCATCCGAAAATTTGAGCTGATTGCTACCGTAAGGCTTATGGTCCATGCTGTCCACATTGTCGCCAACAATACGTTTGCGTGCTTCCAAATCGGGCGAGAGGTCGTTATTTAACTTAGCCAGGTACTCGCTCAAATCTTTTATAATGGCCGCGTTGTTTTGATTGCTGCCTTCCTGCGAGAAGATGGAGTCCCACACGTATTTGCTTTGTGTAAGGGTATCGTTGGTCATTTTAAGCCTTACCAGGTCGGCCTGTTTAAAAGTGCCGTTGGCAGGCAGGTTCAGTCCCTTTTTTATATAACCGCTGGTTACCATCAGCGCGTTCATGATAGGCTGCAATTGCTCGGTTTCGGTATGGGCCTTGTTAATGGTGGTATCATATACCGTTTTAACATGTTTCCAGTAGGCATAATCCTTTTTATCAATAGCGTTAGTATCGGTAAGAGAGGCGTACTTGCCTTTTAGCTTATTGTATTCCCTAACTTCTTCTGTAGTTTCGTTAAAATCAGCTTTACCACCGGGGCCGCCCAAAAAATTCCAACCGTGAATATCGTCAATGTAACCGTTATGGTCGTCGTCAATACCGTTACCGGGGATTTCTTTAGTATTTACCCATAAAATACTTTTCAGGTCTTTTTGCAGCGTGTCAACACCGCTATCAATAGTGGCTACAACTACGGTTTTGCTTTTTTTGCCTTGTAAAAAAAGATAGGCGGGCTTAAGGCTGATACCGTAAAATCCGTTCTCTTTTAAATCCATCAACTGCCAGCCTTTGGGTGGTTCAGGATCAGGTTTGGGAAGTACTTGTGCCGAAGCGGGTAAACTTAAAGTTAATAAGAGTGAAACTGATAAGGCGGTACCGGTAATGTAGTTGCGGAAATTAAACATGTATAAAAGTTAGTAGTAAAATATTTTTAGAGGTCAAACTTGATGCCTTGCGCTAAAGGCAACGTTTTTGAATAATTAATAGTATTGGTTTGGCGCCTCATATAAACTTTCCATGCATCAGAGCCCGATTCGCGACCGCCGCCGGTTTCTTTTTCGCCGCCAAACGCGCCGCCTATTTCCGCACCCGATGTGCCGATGTTTACATTGGCTATACCGCAATCAGAACCAGCGTATGATAAAAATTGTTCTGCCTCCCGTAAATTATTAGTCATGATAGCGGATGACAAGCCCTGCGGAACGCTATTCTGCAGTTCAATGGCCTCATCAATAGTGCTGTATTTAATAAGGTATAGTATAGGCGCAAAGGTTTCGTGCTGTACAATTTTGAAATGATTCTCCACTTCGGCAATGCACGGTTTTACGTAACAGCCCGATGAATAGTTGTCGCCCGTAAGTTTTCCGCCTTCTACCACAAAGTTGCCGCCTTCGGCCTTGCATTTTTCAATAGAATCAAGATAAAGATTAACCGCATCGTGATCAATAAGCGGGCCCATGTGGTTATGCTCATCAAGCGGGTTGCCAATACGGATCTGGCCGTAGGCATTTACCAGCTTTTGTTTAAAGGCCTCATAAACACTTTCGTGAATAATAAGCCTGCGTGTGCTGGTGCAACGCTGGCCAGCAGTACCCACCGCGCCAAACACCGCGCCAATGAGCGACATGTCCAGATCGGCATTTTCGGTGATGATAATGGCATTGTTACCACCCAGTTCCAGCAGGCTTTTGCCTAAGCGTGCACCAACTGCGGCACTCACCGCTTTACCCATTCGGGTTGATCCTGTGGCTGAAATTAAAGGAACACGGGTATCGGCAGCCATCAGCTCGCCAATATTACGGTCGCCGATAACCAGGTTTGATACACCTTCGGGAATGTTATTTTGTTTAAAAACCGCCTGTACAATATGCTGACAGGCAATAGCCGTGAGTGGTGTTTTTTCTGATGGTTTCCAGATACAAACATCACCACACACCCAAGCTATTAGCGAGTTCCAGCTCCAAACGGCTACCGGAAAGTTAAATGCCGAAATGATGCCTACAATACCCAGCGGGTGGTATTGCTCATACATACGATGCTCAGGCCTTTCAGAGTGCATGGTAAGGCCATAAAGCTGGCGGCTAAGGCCTACGGCAAAATCGGCAATATCAATCATTTCCTGAACCTCGCCTAAGCCTTCCTGCAGGCTTTTGCCCATTTCGTATGATACCAAGCTGCCCAGGTCGTGTTTGTGGGTGCGCAGGGCCTCGCCAATTTGACGTACAATTTCGCCGCGTTTGGGAGCGGGTGCTGTGCGCCAGGTTTTAAAAGCTTTGGCGGCCTGTTCTACCACCTGGTTGTAGTCACCGTCGGTAGCAAATTTTACCGATGCTATTTTTTTACCGTCAATCGGCGATATAATATTTTTAACCGTAGAGTTGGCACTGCTACCCCAGTTACCACCTGTACTAAAAGCATCATTAATATCGTTTATATGTAAACGTTTTAGAATATCTGATATATCGAGGTTCATAATTGTACTTTTGTCAAAGGTAAAAATCTTAAGGCAATTTTTTGTTTACCCACCTTTGGCCTTTAAATTGATACTTATTAATTATCAATGAATTGCAATATAATAGTTGTATAAATGTGTGAATGTTGAAAACTTAATTGTCATTTTGATACATAGTTGTCGTATTTTGATCTCAATAAGTCTTTAAAAAGCAATAACAATTGTTAATCTAAAGCGGATGTTCTGCAAACAAAATTGAATGGAAGAAGAATTTGAATTTGGTTTTACCGAAGATCCAAAGTTTTCGGTAGAACGGTACG
The DNA here is from genome assembly GCF_039207105.1 of Mucilaginibacter sp. Classification (GTDB taxonomy): domain Bacteria; phylum Bacteroidota; class Bacteroidia; order Sphingobacteriales; family Sphingobacteriaceae; genus Mucilaginibacter. Next base: position 3,220 of record NZ_JBCECK010000112.1, on the reverse strand, counting down.
AGGAAATGATTCGAAATCACGACCAGTACTTTTTTGATGCCCAGGCGTTTGAGAACATTATCGACTACTACATCGAGAAAAATGATCCGGCCAAGGCATTACAAGTGGCAGAGTACGCGCTTAATCAACACCCTTTTGCAGCGGTATTTTTAATTAAACAGGCCCAGTTACTGGTAGTAACCAACAAAGTAACCGAGGCTTTTGCTGCTTTAGAGAAGGCCGCCATGCTTGAAGCTTCTGACGCTGATATTTACATTATCCGCGGTAATTTGTACGAGAGCATGGAGCGTTTTGGCGAAGCCCTGGAAAATTATGAAAAAGCATTAGGCCTTGCCGAAGAAACCGATGAGATATTGCTGCATATTGCCTACGTGTATCAAAACATGGGCGACTATGACACGGCCATAACTTATCTGAAGCTTTGCCTGAAGCAAAATATGGAAAACCAGGATGCCCTTTACGAGCTGGCTTTTTGCTACGACGTAATGGACAACCAACAAGAAAGTGTTCAATTTTATCAGCAATATATTGATAACGAGCCCTACAGTTATGCCGCATGGTATAATTTAGGTAACGCTTATACCAAGCTTAGCCTGTTTGAAAAAGCTATTGACGCGTATGATTATGCCATACTGATCAAAGATAGCTTTGCATCGGCTTACTTTAATAAGGGTAACGCGTTAGTTAACCTTGAAAAATATGCTGAAGCTATTGAGGTATACCGCCACACTTTTGAGTATGAGCAGCCTAATGCCGATACTTATTGTGCTATAGGCGAGTGCTACGAAAAGCTGGAGCAAATGGATGATGCCCGTGCTTTTTATAAAAAATCGGTTAAGATGGATCCCAAGCTGGCCGATGCCTGGTTTGGGATTGGTGTTACACTTGATTTTGAAGAACGCTATTTTGAGGCCTTGCACTTTTATAAAAAAGCGCTTGACCTGGATATAGCCAACGCCGATTACTGGTTTGCTATTGCCGATGCCGAATATAAACTGGGCCACATGACCGAAGCTGAACAAGCCTACGAAAAGGTGGTTGAGCTTAATCCGCTTGATGTGGATGCCTGGCTTGATTATTCGTCGATATTGTATGAGCAAAGCAGGTTGCAGGGCGCTATTGAAATTATCTCGGAAGCGATCAAGAATAACCCGGAAGCAGCAGAGCTATACTATCGTATGGTAGCTTATTTGTTTGCCAAAGGCGAATATAATGAAGCGCTTAACCAGTTGGAACTGGCGCTGGCCTCCGACCCGGAAAAGCATTACATCCTTTTTGATTATCTGCCACAGCTGCATGAGAACAAAGTGATCGTAGATATTATTAACAGGTATACCAAGTAACATTAATTGTAAATAGAAGGTTGATTTCTTATTAGTTTAAAACGGCCTGGCTGGTCAGGCATGCTTCAACTGAAAGATCATTATAAAAAAGGGTAAAACTTAATTGGTTTTGCCCTTTTTTTGTATAATAATGTTGATACACAATGCTTTATTAGGTGTTATATTTGTGTTAATTATAAATTAATCCCTAAGGTTATGGCAAAAACTAAAGTGCAGCCCCCAAAGTTGGACGTGCAGATGCTGGCGGGTAAAGTAGGAACCAACCCGCTTTACAAATCCATAAAGGCAGCCGCCCAGGCAACAGACCCTAAGAAAGACCAGGACACAAACAACAACAACCCCAGCAACATGGCGTAAGTCAGCAACAAATTGTACCTGTTAGGAAAGCTCTTAACAGGTGCAATTTGTTCAATATAACATAGTCTTAAATAGCCTTATAAGCCTACCTTGGTTTTGAACAAGCTAAAATTCTATATATTATCATGAGTTTCCAAAACTCAATTAGATAAGATTATAAACTAAATCTTGAGACTTTGATAAGAGTAAATGAAGTTCTCTCTTTCATAATGTCAATAGTTTTAATAATCTAAGCAGACTTAAAGACATCCCAAGTTCTATTTATTAAAAGCAATTAAGATAGCGAGGTATAATATAGTATTAAGCATAGTGTTAGTCATCTAAGCAGTAATATGAAGTATTAGATCAAAATCAATAGCTACAGTTTGCATAATAAGACAAGAATTAATTATACAAGTAGAAAGAATGATAAATAGAAGAAGTAAAGGTTTATAGTTAATGATAAGATTGATAGCAGTAGAATGTTAGGTAGTTTTATTGTTACTTAGTTAAAGTACTCATTTTTTAAATGTATATATATATTTAATTAGCTGTAAATCAGATAAATAAAATTAATTTTGTTTCCTTTTGATTTTTATTTTCTTTTTTCTTGTTTAAGAAAAAAAATGTTTTCATATTTGCTATGCAACTTTAAGATATTACAATGGCATACAAAGACACAATAGCAGATTTAGAACAGTTGCTTTTTCGCTCTGGCCCTGATGCTCAAAGAATATATAATTTAATAAATGAATTAAAATCATTTGTTCCTATAGATTCGAAAGAGATTGCATCAAACAATGAGCCTAAGATTATCAAGATGGTGTTTGATAGAAATTGGCCAGCTACCGAGCAAGTTTTATTTGCACTGAAATATCTAAACCGAATTTCTAAGGCTTCTGAAATAATTAGTACAATTAAGGAATTTGATAGTTCCTTTGATAAGGGATTATCAACGCCATTTTATAAATTGAAAGAAGCAGGTGTTATAAACACATTTAATCCAACGATAACGGAAGAAAATCAGGTTGGTTCTAACCATCAAGTATATTATGGTTTAAAGGAATGGTTTGTTGGGGAGAACAAAGTTAAAAATGAATATTTAGGTCCTTTTGAAGAAATATAAGGGCATAAAAAAACAGTCTTACTTACGGCTTGCAACTTTAAGGTAAGACTGTTTAAAATTTCAGAGGGGAATATACAGGTGTATCGGGTGAGTCTTGACAGCATGCCCGAAGGGTTCGAGCCCCTTATTCTCCACTTATTTGATTCAAAGGTAAGGAAATATTTAAAAATATCAATAGCTGATATCTGCTAATTTGTCATTATATAAAGTCCTGTTATTTAAATAGATAGTGTAATAATTGATTGATCGGCGTGATCGGTTTAAATCATTTTAATCATCTATTTTCAAATGTTACCATATTTAAATTGAAGATTTACCTCCATTTAACGTAAAATTTTTATCACTATAATCTAAAATAAGTGATAATTTCCGACATTTGCGCCGTTAGAACTTTTAGTTATAGGCTATAACCAAT
>NZ_JBCECK010000111.1:0-17796 GCF_039207105.1 Mucilaginibacter sp. | reverse complement strand
ACGTTGAATCTATCGAAGTATTGAAGGATGCGGCGTCGGCATCAATTTATGGTACACGTGCTGCGGCCGGTGTTATCCTGGTAACCACCAAAAGAGGCAAAGCAGGAACCATATCTGTAAACTATTCAGGATATTATGCTACGCAAAGGCCTGCCAAAAAACTGGATATGTTAAATGCTTCCCAGTATGCAGATGTACGTAACCAATCATTTGCTGCTTCTCTTGCAAACGCGGGTAAACCTTTGCCTTATCCTGATGCTGTATCGTTAGGTGTTGGAACCGACTGGCAATCATTAATATTCAATAACAGTGCCCCTAAGCAAAATCATGAATTGAGTATTACAGGAGGTAACGAAAAATCTACCTTTTATACCTCCTTTGGTTATAACACCATTGATGGTATAGTAGCAACCCCGATCTCCAAATGGAATCGATTTAACGTACGTTTAAACTCAACCCATAAGATTAAAAAATGGCTTACATTCGGTGAAAATCTGGGTTACAGCCATTCTGTTTGGAGCGGAGTGGGACCAACTAACCGTGAATTTGGCGGTCCATTAAGCTCAGCTGTAAACCTTGATCCCATTACACCGGCCATAGTAACCGATCCGGCAGTTGCAGCATCTGCAGCTTATAATGATCCAAGAAGCGTTAGGGACGCTAACGGCAATCTTTACGGAATACCGGGCAATGGTTTCCAGGAAATGACCAACCCATTGGCTTATATCAAAACCCGCTTAGGAAACTATAACTGGGATCATAACATTATCGGTAATGCGTTTTTGGAATCTGAGCCGATAAAAGGCTTGCATTTACGTTCAACCATCGGAACCAAGCTTGCTTTTTATGGTAATGATGCCTTTACGCCGATTGCATTTTTCAGCACATCGCAAAGCAATGCACGTTCTACATTTTTCCGTGCCGAAAATTACAGTATCGCTTATAACCTTGAAAATACCGCTTCTTATAACAAGATTTTTGGAAAGCATGATATTACCTTGTTAGTTGGCCAGGGCTCGTATAAAGATGGCTACACCCGGGGAGTGAGTACAACTTTTTATGATGTACCTGCAACTGATTTTAACTCGGCCTCATTCAATTACAAACCTATTGCAGCAAACAGAACATCTGATGCCAGTGATGGTACCGATCATAAAGTGTTTTCGTTATTCTCGCGTTTGCAATACAACTACGACGAAAAATACCTGTTAACAGCCTTAGTAAGGCGTGATGGTTCATCCCGTTTCCCGGACAATAACAAATATGGTTACTTCCCCTCTGTAGGTTTGGGCTGGGTGCCAACAAGGGAGTCTTTTTTTCCTAAAAGCAATGTGATAAATACCTTGAAAATACGTGGTAGCTATGGTGTTACCGGTAATGATGCTTTTAACGCTGATGCTTTTTCATACCAATCACAAGTTCAATCAGGACGTAATTACCCGTTTGGAAGCAATGAAACTATTGTTGTTGGCTACAGCCCCGCAGCTATCGGCAACAAAGACTTGAGATGGGAGCAAACTACACAAATCGATGCAGGTTTCGACGCTACACTGTTTACTAACTTTACCTTATCAGCAGATTGGTATAAAAAGAAAACCACAGGTATCCTCCAGATCCCGACACTGCCCGGATATTTAGGTTATGCATCGCCGGTACAAAATGCCGCGGATATGCAGAACACGGGTTTTGAGATAGAATTAGGTTACCGTAACCGCATCGGAAAAGTTGATTTCGGCATTAATGGTAACGTTTCTTTCGTGAAAAACAAAGTAACTAAATTACTGCCGGGTATACTATTTAACGAGGATTTTGCCGGATCATTCCAAACTTTAGGAAACATTACCCGTACCGCGCTTGGCGGTGCTTATAACCAGTTTTACGGTTACAAAAACCTGGGTTTATTTCAATCACAGGCCGAAATTGATAACTACAAGGCTCCGGATGGTACCGTGCTGCAGCCAACTGCTAAGCCTGGTGATATTAAATTTGCCAACCTGAATGGCGATAATCAGATCAATGAGAACGACCGTACTTTTATTGGCAATCCACTGCCCAAAGTAAACTACGGTATTACTGTAAACGTCGGTTATGCCGGGTTTGATCTGGTAGCCTTTGGTAGTGGTGCCGGTGGTAACCAAATATTCCAGGGCTTAAGGCGCCTGGATATCCCTGTGGCCAACTATCAAACCAAAATATTAAATGCCTGGACACCAACCAACACAAATACCAGCATCCCAAGATTAGTTGATGGTGATCCCAATAAAAATTATTCAAGATTTTCTTCAGTGTATTTAGAGAGCGGCAACTACTTCAGGTTAAGAACCTTGCAATTGGGTTATACTATTGATCAATCAGTAGTTAAGCGTATAGGTTTACAAAAACTGCGTGTGTATGTACTTGCAGAAAACTTGTTTACTATAACCAAATATTCAGGTTATGATCCGGAGCTGGGTATCAGTAATGATGCTGGTGGCGGCGGCGCGTTCAGTATCGACCGTGGTTTTTATCCTCAGGCACGCTCATTCATGGTAGGTTTACAAGTCACACTATAATTATATAAGGTAATGAAAAAGAAAATAATATACGGAGCCTTATTAGTGCTTACAGCGCAGGGGCTTTACTCTTGCAAAAAATATTTACAGGTAAATCCGCAGCAGCGTATCCTGGTTGATGATTATTATAAAACACCGGTAGATGCCTTTGCGGCATTAACCTCCATATATGACCGTTTTGGCTCGCAGGATGGCGGATTATATGATAAAATGGCCGTAATGGACGTTGCGTCAGATGACCAGGTGGCAGGCGGCGGCGGTCCGTCAGATATCAATGCCTTGCAGGTAATATCTAACTACACACTAACACCTTTGGTTGGTCCTCAAGGTTCACTGTGGAATAAAGGCTATGCAGGTATATACCGTTCAAATATATTTTTGGCTAAAATTGACGGCGTTTCGGGTTTAGATGCCGCGACTAAAAGCAGGTACATTGCCGAAGCAAAAGCGCTGCGTGCCATCTTTTATTTTGACCTGGTTCGTTTATTTAAAAATATACCCATCATAACCAAGCAGTTAGAACTTAACGAGGTTTACACACCGGTACAGGCTCCTCCTGAAGATGTTTATAAATTGATTGAACAGGATCTGACAGATGCTATCCCATCTTTGCCTGCTACAGTTCCTACTGCTACTGAAGGTGGCCGGGTTACTAAAGGCGCAGCACAGGCGGAGTTAGGAAAGGTTTATTTATGGCAGAAAAAATATCAACAGGCTGCAGAGCAGTTAGCTATAGTAAACGGGCCAACACCGGGTCAGGCCAACCCAACTTACGGGTACAAACTGTTAGCCAACTTTGCCGATCTGTGGAAAGCTAAAAATAAGTTCAATACCGAATCGATATTGGAGATAGTACATACCAGTACCTCAAATGGGGGGTGGGCCGATGCCGGAGCTTCTGAAGGTAACTTGAATAATATCACTACAGGGCCGCGAAGCTATAAAACTCTGACAGCGACTGCACCTGATTACTACACAGGTTATAGCTTTTTAGTATTTTCAAAAGAGTTTTTTGATTTCATTCATTTCGATCCAAGAAACGCAGCCACGGTAGCTAATCTGGATAGCTTACAAACCAATAAGATAGCTACATACAGCCCTGGTTATAACAACACAGGCTACTTTTTGGGCAAATTTATCGGTCGCCAGTCAGACAAGGCAGCTACCGGAACAATCGAGCTAAATTTTCCTCAGGATATTTATGAGATACGTTTGGCAGATACCTATCTGTTGGAAGCGGAAGCATTGCTAAGCTCAGGAGCTAATGTAGGTGTCGGCAGCAGGGCTTATAATTTATTAGCAGCAGTAAGGGCACGTGTAGGCTTAGGCCCGGTTGATGTGACCCTTGATAACCTGATCAAAGAAAGACGTCTGGAGCTTGCCGGTGAAGGCCACAGATGGCTTGACCTGGTACGCTGGGGTAAGGCGGCAGATGTACTGAAATTTAAAGGCTTTATAGCTGGTAGAAATGAAGTATTCCCGATACCTCAAAATGAATTGAATAATACCAAAATTTTGCAAAACAAGGAGTGGGGTGGTACTAAATAAAGTATTGCTATAATATTGTTTGATTTAAGCGTCAAAGAGCGGTTTAGGCCGCTTTTTGACGCTTTATACTTTATGGGGCTGAGGTAATTATTTACTTTTCAAAAAGCCCATGTCTTTTAGCCAAAGTTCTGTTTGATGAGGCCACTCGGTATAAGTGCCTTGGTTGGTTGCCCTGATGCCAAACCCGTGCCCAACATTGGCATATATATGTAATTCGGCAGGTATACCGGCTTGTTTATATTTCAGATATAATTGAGCTACACCTTCTGAGATATCGGCTCTGTCCTTAAATCCGCCGGCTATAAAAACGGGAGGTGAGTTTTTGGATACCTCGAGCCTTGATATGTTACCGGGATAGATCAGCGCTTGAAAGTTTGGCCGGTCATCTTCCTGGTCAATAGGGTCTTTAGCATTGGGATCGGCTTTTGAAAATTGCATGGCAGCCAAAGCGGCAAGTTCGCCACCGGCCGAAAACCCCATAACACCTATTTTGGCGGTATCAATATTCCACTCCTTAGCCCGGCTGCGTATTAATCTGATAGCTCGCTGAATATCGGCTACCTCATCCTTATCAACGGTATAGGTTGAGTTTGCTTCGCGGGCTAATCGATATTTAAGCACAAACGCATTAATGCCATGTTCCTGAAACCATTTTGCCGGACTATAACCTTCATGGCTTATCCATAATTCGCTATGGCCACCACCCGGAGCAACAATAATGGCTGTGCCTGTATTTTTATCTGCTGCGGGTAAATAGGGTATAATGGCAGGCTTATTTACATGGGTAACAACATGGTCACCTTCTTCGGTGATCCTTAAATTTTCATCACCGGTTTTGCCTTCCGATCCGGGTGCACCGTTTGGCCATAGTAAAATTTCTTTAGGCTCTGCCCCGGGAAGCATAGAGCATAATAATAAGCACACCGAAAACGCCAGTAACAATCGAGTTTTTTTCATCAGCTATAAATTATAGGTTATAGCCTAACTGCTTATTTTATAAAGCACGGCTAATTATATTGGTTAATTAAAAGCTAAGTAACCAATATTTAATAAGATGTATTTGTGCTGTTGATTCTGATTTTAGTGCTTTTAGTTATTTAGGTAGTTGGTATAGGCTTCTTTAAAAAGGATAAACGTTTTTTGAAGTGCACCCCAATCCTGTTTCTGAATAATATCTGCCGGAAAAAGATGGCTGCCAAGACCCACACCTTTGGCACCTGCGGATAGGTAAGAGGTAAGGTTATTTAATCCGATACCGCCGGTTGGTAAAAGTTTAAGATAATTTAAGGGGGCCAATACTTCTTTAATATAATTAGGCCCCAATGATGTTGCAGGAAATACTTTTACCATAGCTGCCCCCAAGTGCCATGCCTTATATATTTCAGATGGGGTATAAGCTCCCGGGAAAATAGGTACCTTTTCTGCAACACACGCTTTTATAACTTCTTTATTGATAATGGGGGTAACTATAAACTGAGCATTGGCTTTCAACGCCTTTTCCAGATCATGCATGTCGCAAACAGTGCCTGCGCCAATGTTTAATTTACCGGCATAGCTTTTTGTAAGCATGGCAATATTGTCAGCAGCGCCTGCAGAGTTCATGGTAATTTCCATACAGGTTAAACCGGCTTGCAAATAGTTTTCTGCAATTATTGCGGTATGTTCTGCCGGTAAATTACGCATGATACCAATTAGTGGAACGGCTTCAAAAAGCTCTGCGGAAAACTTATTTTTCATATGAATTATTAATTTGACTATATATTGTATGATGTGCCCTGATCACCGCTTCATCAACCCACTGCGGTAAATAGGTTTTTATTTGTTTAGAGAGTTTTAGCTCTTCAAAAGCTGTGCGGTAATATTTTTCCAGTCCTGTACCGCAAATTAAATGGATTGTTTCTGCATTAGATATTATTAGCTCTTTCAATTCCGTGCCAATTAATAAGCCACTCAGGTAGGTGAAATTTTGTTTTTTGTTGTAGATGTCAAATAAGCTGTTTGTGCGTACCCTAAAAGCCCCGTTAAGCAGGTTTGAATTAATGGAATCATTAACGCCCTGCTTAAAGCTTGTTAAACAATCAGGATCGTCCAGTGTGCTTTCTTTTTCGACTGAATTATGAAGAATACTTTTTTGCGATAGAAGCTCAAAAAAATCACCCGTCATATACGTTTTGAAGCTGGTAATGGTGTTATCACTTACATAAATATGTTTGGAATGGGTACCCGGAAATATAAACAGCTGTGGTTTGCTGCTATCTTCAATAGCCTCCATACATCCAATTAGTTGAGATTCTTCGCCACGCATAACATCAATCATAGTTTTAACACCAGAAATCAGGATAACCTCATGGTCAAAGTCTTCCTGCACGGGTAGCTGGGTCATGTTAAATCCAGCGCCTGATAAGGCAAAAGGTAATTCGCTATAAGGCAACTCTATAATCCCTATTGTTGATGAAGCCATACCCGAGATAAATAGTTTTACCCAGCTTAGAGATGTATTTAGTTTACGCTCCATATTCCGGATATGATCCTGCAAAACATCAAGGTAAAATGACACGCGGGAGTTTTTGTTAGCGCTGTCAGTCGCGTTCCATAGCGCAAAGGTTTTGGCTATCCCGAGGTCGGATTTTTCATGAGCTATAATGCTTCCATCATAGCCATTGACAAGATTTAACCTTAGGGTACTTGTGCCCCAGTCGCAGCTTAAAAAAACGTTCATGATTGTGAAGCTACTAAAGAATTTGTTTGCTTAACACTGCCAACCAAAAATATATAAGATAATGCGCCTATAAAGGCCAGCGAGCTGATGAATATCAGTGCAGGTTTAAAGTTTCCGCCACCGGCCAATAAGCCAATAAACAGCGGGACAATAATTGATGATAAACCGCCAATAAAATTGAATACGCCACCGGTAACACCTATTAAGTTGGGGGGTGCTAACGCCGAAACAAAGACCCAGGTAATAGAAGCAAGGCCGTTACCAAAAAAGGCCACCGACATGAAAAGTATAATCAGCGGAGTACTACTTACATAATTGGCACCTACAATAACCATTGATAAAAGTAAGCCCGCTATAATTGGCGTTTTACGGGCTACACCAAATGAATATCCTTTTTTGATGAGATGATCAGAAAAGAAACCGGCTAAAAGCACTCCGGCAAACGCTGCAAGGAATGGTATAGATGTCAGAAATCCTGTTTTTAAAAAATTTAAGCCCCGGTATTTTATAAGATAAGTAGGAAACCAGGTTAAAAAGAACCAGAGGGTTGAGGTTACAGCAAACTGGCCAATATAAATCCCCCATAATTTTCGGTGCATAAATACCTGTTTAAATGATGTCCAGGTTAGCCGTGGTTTGGCTATAGCATTTTTTGTACCGGCGGTGCTCTCGGCTATATAATCAAGTTCCAACTGGTTAACCTGCGGATGTTCTGTTGGGTCACGATAAAGATAGTACCATATTATTCCCCATAAAACGCCTACGGCGCCGGTGATTACAAACAGGCCGCGCCACCCAAAATATTGCTGTACAATAGCCAGCAGGGGTGTTAAAAATGCCAGACCTATAAATTGGCCGCTGGTATAAAAAGCAATGGCTGATGCTCTTTCATTGTTTGGAAACCAGTTGGTAACAATGCGGTTATTAATAGGGTATGAGGGCGCCTCAAACACGCCAATGGCTAAACGCAGGCCAAATAACGCCGCAAATCCTTTTATAAAGCCCTGGCAAAGCGTTACTACCGACCATGATATTAAAGTAATGCTATACAACAAGCGAGGCCCAAATCTGTCTATCAATATGCCTCCCGGAATTTGAGAGGCAACATACGTCCAGCCGAATGCGGAGAATACCAAACCCAACTGGAAATTGTTCAGGTTTAATTCACCGCTAATTGACGATGCCGCAACCGCGATATTGGTCCTGTCCATGTAGTTGATCACCACATTGATAAACAGGAATGCTAAAATTTGAAATCGTACCCTTGTTGGTTTACTTTGGAAGCTGGTCTTATCCATTGTGTAATTTAAACCTATTTACCATTCAGCAACGCTGCCATCTTCATGGCGCCAAAGCGGGTTTGTCCAGTTATGGCCAATTGCAGCCATTTTACGTACATGTTCTTCATTTATTTCTATGCCCAAACCTGGTCCGTTGGGTATGTTAACAAAGCCATCCTCGTATTTGAATACACTCCGGTCAGTTATGTAATCTAATATATCGCTGCCCTGGTTGTAATGTATTCCCAGGCTTTGTTCTTGTATAAAGGCATTATGGCAGGTAGCATCAACCTGCAGGCAGGCTGCCAGGGCGATAGGCCCTAAGGGGCAATGCGGTGCGGCAGCAACATCAAATGCCTCGGCCATTGACATTATTTTTTTGCACTCTGTAATACCGCCGGCATGCGACAAATCGGGTTGAATAATATCTACATAACCATCTTTTAGCAGGTTCTTAAAATGCCACTTTGAAAACATTCGTTCGCCACAAGCGATGGGAATGGAAGTATGCTGGGCAATTTCGCGTAACACCTCGTTGTTTTCAGGCAGAGCAGGTTCTTCAATAAACATGGGGCGGTATTGCTCCAGTTCTTTCGCCAAGAATTTAGCCATTGGCTTATGAACTCGACCGTGAAAATCTATACCAATACCAACGCTACCGCCAACAGCCTCACGTACCGCGGCAATACGAGCTACTGACTGATCAATTTTATCGTATGAATCAACATATTGTAACTCTTCGGTGGCATTCATTTTAACGGCTGTAAAACCAGCTTCAATCATTTCTTTTGCCGCACGACCAACATCTGCCGGGCGGTCGCCACCGATCCAGGAGTACACCTTGATCTTTTCACGTGCCTTACCGCCAATTAACTGATGAATTGGAGCATCGTAATATTTGCCTTTAATATCCCACAGTGCCTGGTCAATACCGGCAATAGCGCTCATTAATATAGGGCCGCCGCGATAAAACCCGCCCCGGTACATCACATTCCAATGGTCTTCAATATTCATCGGGTCTTTCCCAATTATATAGTTCATTAATTCGGTAACGGCTGTTTTAACGGTAGCTGCCTTACCTTCAATTATAGGTTCGCCCCAGCCAGTTATACCTTCGTCTGTTTCAATTTTCAAAAACAACCAACGGGGAGGAACTTCAAATAGTTCAAAGCTTTTTATTTTCAATGTGTAGTATTTAGTTATAAACGGTTTTACGGAATGCAATGTAAAAATTATACATCGCATATTTGTATGGCTTTTTTCAATGAGGCCATCTTATCTGGATTTGTCGGAAGAAACTCCTGTGCTACAAAGCCTTTATATCCCGTTGCTAAAATTGCCTGCATGATGGCCGGGTAGTATAGCTCCTGGGTATCGTCTATTTCGTTTCTGCCTGGTACACCACCGGTATGGTAATGGGTAATGTACTGATGATTATCCCTGATGGTTCTGATCACATCTCCCTCATCAATTTGCATGTGGTAAATATCATATAACAGTTTGAAGTTTTCTGAACCAACTCTTTTGGCCAGTTCTACACCCCAACTTGTTTTATCGCATTGATTGTCCTTATGGTTTATTTTACTGTTGAGCAGTTCCATCACCAATATCACCTGGTGTTTTTCGGCAAGGGCCATTAATTTTTTTAATCCTTCCGCACAATTGTTCCATCCGGTTTCATCATCTTTCCCTCTTCGGTTGCCGCTGAAACAAATCAGGTTTTTATAGCCGGCTTTAGCTACCAGTGGTATCATTTCCGAATAATTTTTGATCAGGGTGTCGTGGAAAGCTTTGTCGTTAAAACCATCAACAAGATTTATCTCGGCACCATTACACATGGCCGAATAAAGCCCGTATTGCTGTAGCACAGGCCATTCTTTTGGGCCTACAAGATCAATGGCCTTAATACCCATATTTTTTGATGCGGCGCAAAGTTGCTCCAACGGAATATCAGCATAACACCAACGGCATACCGAATGATTGATATTACCTTTTAATAGACTGCTTTCGGATATATTTGCCGATGCTAATGCGAAGGATGATAATGTACCGGATGCCCCGATAGCCGCAGTACCGGCAAGCATGCTTTTAATAGCTGAACGACGATTTTGCTTCATGGCCATATTTAATATTCTTTTTGATTTAATTGATATGCAAGGCTGCATACCTCAGTTATATTATAATTGGATTGCTTAGCAAAGAACCGCCAAAAGGATCTTGGGGCTTAGTTCAGTTGTGCTTATTTTTAGTGCGATTGGTTTTATTATTGGAGCGATCAATTTACGCTTTTGTTAACTGTAAACAACTGAGTATCCATCATGGATTGCTGATAAGATAAAAGAAAATTATGTTAATTTATTGATTGTTAAATTGTTGTATTGTTGGTTGGCTTTAGTAAATGGCATATTACGGAAACAAATATTAGCCTAAGCATGCTCAGCCAGTGATTTTTATTGCTGCTTAGTTGCTTGTGGCCCGTCTCCCTGCCTCAAAATTCAATATGGTGTTTCTCTATATTTATGCCAAACAAAAGCCCGTTGCTTTGGCTTTGAACCACCTGAATTATTAATCATATGAAATTTTTATCAACGCTTATTTTCCTTATCTGGACGGTTTTTATCTCAAACACTATTCCTCCTCACCATACCAAAGCCGATGCTCCGGTTACCGGAAAATCATGGAATTTGCCTTTGCCCGGGAAAGCATTTATAGCTATGGGGTGGATACCCCCTGGCAAGTTTGTAATGGGGAGTTCCAGCGAAGAACAAGGACATAAAGCTGACGAAGTACCGCAAGCTACCGTTACCTTAACAAGGGGTTATTGGTTGGGTACAACGGAAATTACCATAGGACAATGGAAGGCTGTAACCGGAATGAATGTGCGCGATAAAGCAAATAAGTTATTGAGCGATACTACGCTGTATGATTTTATGGGTAAAAAGAAGACCATTAGTGATTTTATGGGCTTTGATAAAAACGATCCTGATAAGATATTGGCAAATGAAAACGATGAGTTGCCCATGTACTTTGTAAGCTGGAATGAAGCTATGGATTTTTGCCGTAAACTGACCAAACAGGAGCGTGCTGCTGGCCGCTTACCCAAAGGATATGAATATAGCCTGCCAACGGAGGCACAATGGGAGTATGCTTGCCGGGCTGGCAGTACCGGTCCTGTTTATGATCAGTTGACTACCGATCAGGCTGCATGGTACGGAGCCAATAGTTACAAGGGCTATGAGGGTAAGGGTTTTGGCAAACCATTGAACGGATCAAGAAATGTTGGAGGAAAATTACCGAATAAATGGGGTATGTATGATATGCTGGGTAATTTATGGGAATGGTGTTATGATTGGTACGGGCCATACACAGGGGGTAACCTTACTGACCCAACCGGCCCCAAAACAGGTACATATCGCGTAAATAGGGGCGGAAGTTTTGGCAGCGGAGTTAATGATGAACGATCTGCTAATCGTGCTCAAAACCCACCTAATGAGGACAGTGCTTACCGAGGTTTTCGTATCGCACTTTGTGCTAAAAAATAGGATTAGTAAAAACCGGCATTAACTTTTTCTGCCGGTTTTTATTTCGTTCAAGAACTGGGATGGGGTTTTACCAAATTCCTTTTTGAAAGCTTTGGTAAAATATGATTGTGTTTGGATGCCTACACGGTACATGACATCGGTTAACAAAATGTCTTCGTGTGAAATGATGTAGGCAGCTTTTTTTAAACGGAAAGTTCTTACAAATTCGCCAATGGATAAGCCTGATACCTTTTTTATTTTATGATAAAGTTTTGTTTTGCTCATCCCCATTTCGCGGCATATGAATTCCACATCCAGATCCGAATTGCTTAGCTGAGATTCTATCAGGTGGATAAGTTGATCCATAAAATGCTGATCGTTTTGGGAATCGGCTGTTTCCTGCGCCTCAAAAAAGTAATTTTTGATATGCTTTTCTTTCAATGCCTCTCTCTGCTCAAAAATATTATTTATGGATAGCAGCAACAGGTTAATGCTTACCGGCTTAGGGAAATATAGGTCGGCACCTGATTTAACACCTTCTATTTTTGATTCCAATGCATCTTTGGCCGATAAAATAATAAAAGGTATTTGGCTGGTAGTTAAGCCGCTTTTTATTTTCTTGCAAAAATCCATTCCGTTCATATTAGGCATCATCAGATCACTAATGATCATATCTGGCAATTCTTCTTCTGCTTTTGCCAGGCCATCAACGCCGTCAACAGCTTCAATTACTTCATAAAATTCGTTTAAACTGTGGTATAAAAAATTGCGGAGTTCGTTATTATCATCAACTATCAGGATTTTATGTAAGTGTGTCTTATTTGCTGTTTCACCCTGATCAGTCGGCTCTTCATCTGTAGCTTTATACTCCGTTTGATACAAAGCAGCACTGATACTTTCCAGTTGTACGCCGCCATTATCAATGCTATGCATCCATGTTTCACGGGCGGTGTAATCGGCCCTGTCTACAGGGATACTGACTATAAAATCCGTACCCACATTTTTAGTGCTGTATGCAGAAATACTGCCTTTATGTATCAAGGTAAGGCTTTTTACAAACGCAAGGCCAACACCCGAACCCATATGCGCATCGGTAATTCGATAGTATCTCTCAAATAAATGTTGTATGGAGTCTTTGGATATCCCGATGCCGTTATCAGAAATACGGATAAAGACATATTTTCTCCCGTGGAAATTATTGGGCACCACCATTTGATGCTTATGCTGCGTTTCAAATTGTGTAGGGCTACTGTATAATTCAACCGTAATTTCACCACCAACGGTAGTATATTTATAGGCGTTATGAATCAGGTTAATGATTATTTTTTCAATGATCTGCCTGTCGAACCAGGTTTCACCAAGATCGCGCTGGATTAGTAATCGCAGGTTAATTTGTTTTTGCGAAGCAAGGCTTTTAAAATCCTCTGCAACTTCGGCTATAAATAAATTCAGGTTGCCTGGCATCACTTTCAATTTAAGTGAGCCAGTCTCTGCCTTCCTGAAATCCATTAATTCATTAATCAGCAAAAGCAGCCTGTTGGCGTTACGGTGTATAGTGTCGTAATATTGATGAAAAGTTGGCCGGGCATCTTCCTGCATCATTTTTTCAAGCGGGCCTAATATCAGGCTCAGCGGAGTCCTGAACTCGTGCGATATATTGGTGAAAAATTGCAACTGGATCTTGTGCATTTCCTCACGCTTGTTTTCTTCAATTTTCTGGAGATCAAGATTTTTTTTGAACCTCAGTAAATAATAGGAGATAGCGGAGCCAACTAAAAGAATCAATATCCTGAACCACCAGGTAGACCAAAATGGTGGCGATATAATTATGTTTATATAAGTTCCGCGCGTATTCCAAATACCATCGTTATTAGAAGCCTTTACATAGAAGGTATATTTGCCGGCATCTAAATTAGTATAATTGGCTTTCCTGTCTGATGTATAATGCCAGGTTTTATCAAATCCTGCCAGTTTATAGGCGTATTGATTGTTTTGAGATGCCGTGTAGTTTAGCACAGCAAAATCAAAAGACAGAGTTGATTGCTTATGATCAAGTTTAACTTCATGTGTTAAGCTGATATCATTTTGTAAAGGCGAATCTTTTTGACCAGGTACAATGTTTTGGTTGAATATTTGTAAACCCGTAATATAAACAGGCGCTACAAACTGATTCACTTTAATGTTTTTGGGATAAAATCGGTTAAAGCCGTTTGTGCCGCCAAAATACATCTCACCATCAGGGGTTTTCATGTAGGCACCGGCTTCAAATTCTAAGCCTTGTAAACCATCGGCTATATTATATTTTTTGAGTGCATTTGTAGTTGGATTCAGTTTGGTAAGCCCGTTTGAGGTGCTGATCCATAGATTACCTTGCTCATCCTCTGTTATTCCTTTTATAAATTCTGTAGCAAGGCCACCATTCTGCGTGTACAAATCAAATTTTCCTTCAGCCTTATTAAACAGATACAAGCCAGTTTGCCCAATCCAAACCCGGCCTTTACTATCGGTAAATATGACACGTATATCGGGTGTTTTTTCGCCGTTAACAAAGTAGTGGGTAAATGTTTTTTTAAGCAGGCTGTAACAGTTCAATCCTCCGTCATCTGTGCCTATCCACAAATTTTTGTCGTTATCTTCATTTAATGAAATGATGTTATTGCCATAAAGGCTTGTTGTTTGATGCAGGTCGCTGGTAACGCGTTTAAATAAATGCGTTTTGGTATCAAAAAGGTTTAATCCACCATAGTAGGTAGCCACCCAAAAGTTTCCTTCCGTATCCTCAAGCGTAGTTTGCACATAGTTTGAACTGATAGAGTTACTATTGGCAGGGTTATTAGTAAAATGGGTAAACGTTTTGCTTTCCCTGTTCATTAAGTTTAGGCCGCCACCCCAGGTACCTATCCATAAATTGTTGTGCTTATCCTCGTTGATGCTTAATATAGCGTCTGAGCTAATGCTATTGCTATTGTACGCATTGTATTTATAGTGTGTAAAAGTATTAATAATTGTGTTGTACAGGTTTAAGCCGCCGCCATCTGTGCCAACCCATATATTGTTCCGGTGATCGCTGTAAAAGGATTTAACATCATTGTAACTAAGACTGTTGGCAGATGATTCTTCCTGCAATAGTTGAAACTTATCGGCCAGGGGTGCATAAAAATTAATACCTGCCCGATGGGTACCAATCCACAGGTTATTTTGATTATCCTCAAACATGGAGGATATGGTTTTTTGCGAGATACTGAGCGGGTTGCCAGGTTCGTTCTGGGCATGGGCAAATGAACTGTTTGATACATTAAAGAGATCCAGGCTGCCGTTAATACCGCCCACCCAAACATTGCCCTTATTATCAATAAGTAAGCTTCTGATTAAATCGGTGCTTATACTTGTATTATTTTTATCATCATGTAAAAATTGCTTAGCGCTGCGTGCTGCCATGTTTAATCTGATTAGGCCTTTGTTTAATGTGCCCAGCCATATATTGCCCTGTTTATCCTCTTGTACCCTTAAGGTTGAATAATCAATAGTAAAAGCCGTATTGCCATTAATATTAAACCGGGTTTGCAGCTGCCCATTATCACGGTTAAGCAGGCTTACACCTTTATCTGTAGCTAACCAAAAGTTATTCTTACTATCTTCAAATAAGTGGTTAACCTCAATCGTATCTAAATTAATTGATTGTTTTCCAGGTTGCTCAAAGTGTTTAAACTGGTTGCTGCTAAAATCAAATCTGCTTAACCCGCCGCCGTTGGTGCCCACCCACAAGGTGCCTCTTTTGTCAGTATACAGACAGTTGATATCATTGCCTGAAATACTTTCTTTGTTCAGCGGGTTATGTTTATATCGTTCAAAAGTGTTTTTATAGGGATTAAATCGGTTTAAACCATTTGTCGTACCTATCCAAAGGTTATGGTAAGCATCTTCATAAATGCATTTAATAAAGTTATTACTGATACTCTTAGGATCGTTTGGTTGATTTTTAAACACTTTAACCTGGTATCCGTCATACCGGTTTAATCCATCACGTGTTCCAAACCACATATATCCCTTACTGTCCTGGTATATGGTTTCAATAGTACTGTTGGAGATTCCCTGACTAATGTTAATATGCGTGAATTTGAAATGAAGTATTTGCGCAAGGGTTGCTTTAGCGCTAATGATTGTAAAAATCATAGCGATACAGGTACACCTTACCCAATACCAATTAAATTGCCGCCCACGGCTGCGATAAAAGTACCCAGACAACATAGTGTTCGATTGGTTTATAACAATGGTTTAAGAAATCAGAGATTTTGAATAAAGTTATATATAAATCAACAACAAAGATGCGCCCGCATTCATTACGCCCCACAAATAACTGTTTGAACAAAATATTTGATGGATTGAACAAATCAAATAATCTAAATAGTCATTCATTTGCCTAACCAATTAATTGTTTGTTTTACATTTTTTGTTTGATGCTAAAGGTGTACCAACCAATTGATCCGATTGAATTCCAATTCAATAAGCCTAATTAATTAATAAACCAATTAACCCAGTATTATGCAACATTTTACTTTTTTATTAAAAAAGAGCTGGCCTTTATTACTTCTTTTCCAGCTATTTATTTTTTCAGCAGCCCAGGCACAGCAGGCGACCGTTTCGGGTACGGTTACCTCAACAACCGGCGAGCCACTCATAGGAGTATCGGTATTGTTAAAAGGAACATCAATAGGCGCCCAAACAGATGTTAAGGGTAATTATTCGTTAAAAACTACCAATACTAAAGGCACACTTGTTTTTACTTATATCGGTTTTAATACCAGAGAAGAAAACATAGATGGCCGAAATAAAATCAATATACAGCTTACTGACAATTCAAAATCATTGAATGAGGTAGTTGTATTGGGATATGGTACTTCCAACAAAAAGGATGTTACAGGATCGGTGGTTTCTGTAAAAACAAGTGATCTGCCCCAGGTTGCTGTAACCTCTGTTAATAACATGCTACAGGGACAAGCCGCCGGTTTAACTTTGGGTACACGCAGCGCGCAGCCGGGTGGCGGTTTAACCGTTAGCATCCGTGGTTCGCTTTCACCCAATGGAGATAACTCGCCCTTATACGTAATTGATGGTGTTCCTATTACCAGCAATGCATCGGCAGTGCCCTCTATCAACGATAAAGATCTTGGTTTTTATGGTGGTGTAGATCAGGATCCGCTGAGCAGCATCAATCCATCGGATATTCAAAGTGTTGACGTGTTGAAAGATGCGAGCGCCACGGCTATTTATGGAGCTGCCGCTGCCAACGGTGTAATATTAGTCACCACTAAACGAGGCAAGGCGGGCAAAGCGGTAGTATCATACAGTGGAAGTTATACTATACAAAACCCTAAAAAATATTTCGACCTATTGGATGCAACGGGTTTTGAAACTCAGCAGGTAAGGTTAGCGAAGGATAAGTATTTATATGATAACAGCCTTGCACCTTATGGCAATACCTCACCATCAACAGTTGCTCCCTTTACTCCATTGTTTACTCAGGATCAGATAAATAATGCTGGCAGGGGTACAGATTGGCTCGGGCTGATCATGAGAAACGGTTCTGTTAATGAGCAAAATATTTCAGTATCCGGCGGTACCGATAAAACTAAAATATTTACCTCATTTAACTATTATGATAATACCGCGATACTTGAAAACTCCAATTTTAAGCGGTATTCAGGCAGGGTAAATATCGATCAGCAATTGGGTGATAGGGTGAAATTTTCATTGAACTTAACCTTCAGCCAAATAAACAGCAGCAATGTAGCAACAGGTAGCAATAGCGGCGGTGCCGAAAAATACAATGAGTTACAATCCGCTTATACATTTGCCCCTAATATTGGCATTTATAATCCGGATGGCACCTACACTAAAAGTTACGACAACCTGATCACGAATCCGGCTGCCTTTTTTATCATCCAAAATCAAACCACAACAAACCGTTTTATAGCATCACCAAACATAGAGGTTAAAGTAACCGATGATTTAAAGTGGAATACCATAGTAGGGGTTGATAAGCAAACTGGCGAGCTGAATTTTTATTTGCCCGCAAAAGCGCAAAACTATCAACTGCCAGACGGTATGGCCCAGTTAGCAACTAACCATATAGAAAATTATAGTGCGGAATCATACCTTACCTATACCAAGAAAAT
>NZ_JBCECK010000110.1:0-17907 GCF_039207105.1 Mucilaginibacter sp. | reverse complement strand
ACGATGTATTTAGTAAACAAGAGGGATTTGGCTGGTTTCAAACCGTTATCTCCGTACAGGATGGTAGGCCTTCCAGGCTGATCATTAATTTCAGAAGTGTTGATGAAAACGCTACCGTATTTATTAATGGTAAACAAGTGGCAGAACACAAAGGTTGGAATTCGCCATTTGCTGTTGAAGTTAAAGATTCAACCGAACTTCAAAAACCAATAACGCTGACATTGTTTATAGAAAATTACTCTAATGAAGGAGGGATAGACCAGCCTGTAAAAATTAATAGTATAGGTAACGGCATGGTACTCAATAACTGGAAAATGCTTGGTGGGCCGGGTGATCCTTTTACAAATGATGGTTGGCATAAATCATCTCTGGCGAAAACATTTAAAGGTCCGCAGTTTTTCAGGTCACAATTTAATGTATCCCCAATAAAAGGTAAACAGTTAATCTGGCGTGTACACACCGACGGTTTAGGTCATGGTTCAGTATGGGTAAACGGACATAATCTTGGCCGTTATCCGGAAAAAATAGGCAACATAGGCATGTATATACCCGAATGCTGGCTAAAATCGGGCCTAAATCAGTTAGTTGTTTATGATGAAAGTGGTAACCGGCCAGATAAGGTAAGTGTGCAACAGGAAAAAGAAGCAGGGAGGGTAACCTATACTCTTCAAGGAAAACTATAAATTATATATAACATATGGCTTTATCAAAAGACAGGTTTATAACGCTCGATATTTTCAGGGGCATGACCGTATGCTTCATGATCATCGTAAACGCTCCCGGTTCGGGAGCCACACAATGGGCTCCGCTTGATCATGCTGCCTGGTTTGGTTTTACCCCAACTGACCTGGTTTTTCCGTCGTTCCTTTTCGCTGTTGGGAACGCGTTAAGTTTTTCAAAAAATAAGTTTGAAAGTAATAGTGCTTTTCTGCGTAAAATAGGTAAACGTACATTGATCATATTTTTATTAGGATACCTAATGTATTGGTTTCCTTTTTTTCATCGTGAAGCAAGCGGATGGATATTTAACGCTTTAGGTAACACCCGTATTATGGGTGTATTACAGCGTATTGCATTATGTTATTTCTTTGGGTCGATTATTGTACACTACTGTTCAAAAAAGGTAGCTGTTATTATTTCCGCTTTACTTTTAATTGGTTACTGGGCGTTTTTATTATTATTTGGTGAAGCCGGTAAAGAATTTACTATGCTGGGTAATGCCGGCACGCGGTTAGATATTTTAATCATGGGTAACGCTCACTTATATCATGATAAAGGTGGACCGATAGCTTTTGACCCGGAAGGTTTGCTGAGCACATTACCAGCTATAGTGAATGTTATAGCCGGTTATCTTGCAGGCGCGTACATTCAACGAAAAGGGCGCAATTATGAATCAGTAACCAAGTTATTGGTCGCAGGAGTTGGTTTAATATTGGTTGCCTTATTTTGGGCGCAATTTTTCCCCGTTGCCAAAAAGCTATGGACAAGTACCTTTACTTTGCTTACAGTAGGTATTGATCTGGTGATCATTGGTATATTAATATATGCTATCGAAATAAAGAACATTAAAAGGGGGACTGATTTCTTTTTAGTATTTGGCCGGAATTCACTGGCGATCTACCTTTTATCAGAATTGCTGTTCACCGTAATTTCAACCATTTGGGTAAAAACTGGTTTAAGTTTTTATGATTGGATAAACCAGGCTTTCTATCAGCCTCTTTTTCCAGGTGCATTTGGCACCCTGGTATTTGCATTGTGTTATATGATGCTTTGCTGGTTTGTTGGTTATATCATGGATAAGAAAAAGATCTACATTAAGATATAAGATGAAGTATGCTTGTTTGTTAAAATATTTTGTAATGCTTCTGTTAGCATTGCAAATGAATAAGGCTTTTGGTCAGACCAAATCAAATATCTCTTATGTAAATCCTTTTATCGGAACTACAAAAAGCGGTGTACTTACCCACTGGGGAGGTGATGGTGGTACTTATCCAGGAGCGGTAGCGCCGTCAGGGTTTATACAAATAAGTCCGGAAACGCGTGTTACTGGTGCTAAGGGTTACAATTACATTGATTCGTCTATTTATTACTTCAGCTGTTTTGGTCATCACAGTGGCTTCCCTGAAGGGGCTTCAGGCCGTTTATTTATTATGCCGGTTATCGAAGACCAAATATTGGAGCAAGGAAATTACCGAAGCAACTTTTCACATCTGAATGAGGTAGCTCGTCCGGGCTACTACAAAGTAAAGTTTAACAATAACAACATCATTACCGAAGCCAGCGCTGGCGTACGTACAGGTATAATGCGTTTTACATTTCCAGCAAAAGCAAAAGCGCAGGTTTTTATTAGCAATGCCGGAAAAATTGAGGTCGTTTCAGGTCGGCTCGTTCATGGCTCTGCATTAAATACGGTTATCAATTTTAATGAAAGCTTTATCGATAAAAAGCAAGTAAAAGATGGTTACCTGTTTACTTTTAAGAGTACTTCAACCAAACAAAAAGTGGTTGAGGTAAGATTAGGTACATCCACCGTAAGTTATGCCAGTGCACAAAACAATCTTGATCAGGAAGCTGGCAAAATGAGTTTGGAGATGCTTGCAAGACAAACTGCTAATGAATGGAGCAGGCAATTGGCAACTATAGATGTTGAAGATAACAGTACAGCTAACAAAACCGTTTTTTATACAGCACTATATCATTCCCTTTTAATTCCCTGGGTAATTTCTGATGCTGATGGTAATTACCGGGGCGAGGATGAGGTTGTTCATCATACGTCGGGCAAGGTTCAGTACGGTGGATTTTCTCCCTGGGATACTTTCCGTTCATTGCATCCGCTGTTGAGTTTATTGTATCCGGAAAAACAAAATGATGTTATTTTATCCATGCTGGATATTTACAAACAAAGCGGTCACCTGCCTACAGAAACGATGACTGGAAACCACGCGGTGCCAATTATTGTAGATGCTTATTTGAAAGGCGTTAAAGGTTTTGATAAAATGTTAGCTTACAAAGCCATGAAAAGTAGCATTGTCGATTCGCCTTTTGTACAGAAGGACATGGCTATCTATCATCGCATGTGTTATATACCTTATACCAGTTCTGAATCGGTAACCCGTACGGTAGAATATGCTTATGATGATTGGGCATTGGCACAATATGCTAAATTAGTGATGGGTAATGAAGCTGACTACAGGCTTTTGCAGCAGCGAGGCTTCAATTACAGAAATCTATTTCATCCGGATTCTTTGTTTATGCTGCCCAGGTCTGGAAATGATTTTAAGATCAATCCTGCTATGTCAGGTTATAAGGAGGGTGATAAATGGGTATATTCTTATTTCGTTCCACACAATCCTAAAGATCTGGTCAATTTAATGGGAGGTAATAGCGCATTCGTTGCTCGTCTGGATTCTGCCTTAAGTAATAATGTTATATTATTTGATAATGAAACGGTTATACATCTTCCGTATTTGTTTAGCGCGGCTGGCAGGCCAGATCTGACTCAAAAATGGTGCCGGGACATTATGTTAACCCGCTATAAAAATAGCACGGATGGTTTACCGGGTAATGATGATTTGGGTGCTATGTCAAGCACTTACATATTTAATGCGCTGGGTATATTCCCCGTAAGTCCAGGGCGACCAGAATATGCAATCGGAGCCCCTTTGTTTCAGTCAGCAACATTACACCTCCCTAATCATAAAACATGGATTATTAAAGCCGAAAATCAATCAGCTGCAAACAAGTATGTGAGCTCATTGGCTGTTAATGGAAAAGCTTACCAGCAGCTATCTATGCCTCATGCAGTAATTAGTAAAGGGGGAATAATGAAGTTTGAATTAACTAATACCCCGAACAATAACTGGCCAAAGGAAAAAGACCCTATCGGTTTATCAGAAACAAAAAAGCTTGCAAAGATTAAGTTGTTAAAATATACTATCCGGAAATCAAAAGTTGAACCTAATGAAATATTATGGCTTATATACACAGCTCAAAACATTGGCTCAGTTGGTACAAAAAAGATTAAGTTGTATGTTGATGGGAGGGTGATGGCAACTAAAAACGTACTTGTGCCAGAGGGAGCGACTATTACTGATTCTGTTAGCTGTAAATTATATCGTATTGGAAAGGTTAAGGTAGATTTAGATAACATGGCCGAAAATCAGGTTGAAGTTATTGAGCCAGTTAAACCTGTTGAACATCCTTTTGAAATAACTGATTTAACTTTAAAAGCGCTCATCAGGCAAGGGCAAGAACAGGATTTGAGTTATAATGTTAAAAATCTGACAGGTAATGATAAGCTGTTTGATATCCCTGTAAAACTTAATGATTCTGTTTTATATACAGATCGTGTGCAACTTGCTCCCGGGGAAAAAAAAGTAATTAACCATAATTTCATGATCGGGAAATTAGGTGTTAATTTATTGGAAATAAGCGCTGTAAAATCTTTATATAAAGTATTTGATAATAATATCGGCTCACTATTACTCGATCTTTCTCTTGTAAAAACTACTAATGATCAATACCTGGAAGACGGATCGGGCTTTAAAAACAGTGCCCAAATCATTCAAAATAAACAAGTTATAACTAAATCAGGACAGAAAGTACTGTTAGGTGATGATTGCTTTGTTGAAGTGCAAAATGCTCCATGTCTTGATAATATGGAACAAACCATTACCATGATGGCCTGGGTGTATCCTCAAGGGCAGGAAAGTGGTTTGGTTGATATGCTAACGAAAGGGGATACACATGTTTTGCAAATGACCTATAACAGAACGCTGACATTTTTTGCAGGTGGCTGGGGCAGGGGCGATTGCACAGTAAACCTGCCTGCTAATTGGAAACAGCATTGGCATCACATTGCCGGTGTTTGCAATGGAAATATGCTATCAGTTTATATCGATGGAAAGTTAAGCGGAACATCGGTTGTGGAGGGGCCGGTAAATTTGTCTGTTGCTAATAAATGGCAAATAGGCCGTAATGAAGAATTTCCATCTGAAAGGATATTTCATGGCTATATGGATAAAATAAAGGTTTTTGCGCAACCCCTATCAGCATCCGAGATAGCTGATGTTTTTTCTGGAGAGAGCGAAAATTACTTAAATAATTTACCTATTAAACAGCAATAGGTAGTTTGATTGGCATAATAATGTGTTTTTTTAATTGTCTGACTGATACAAGCGTAAATATAATTGTATAAACGCCAGCAATAATACCGCAGACAACAGCCATTTTAATGCTGTTAAATTGATATTGATCCGGTAAACTCACATGTAATATCATTATTACAGCAAATGCGCATAGCCAGGTATAAAGACTGTTAATACCGCATAATTTAAAAATTGATTTGTTTTTTTCGAAATACTCATCTAAAACAAAGTCAATTTCTCCTTTTTGAGACATTTGCCTGGCATTCCATAGGATGTCAAACGTGATCATAAAAGGTATAAAGGCAGCCATCGCTAACATCATTTTGCCCAAGCTATGATAACCCTCAATTAGATAAAGCACCTTGTCTTGGATAAAATTAAAATAACAAAATATTGGATTAAAGATCACATTAAGTAATATGGCAACAAGGAGCTTTTTCCTGGTAAATTGTTTAATGGTAACTTGTTTTTTAAGTTTAACTATATCAGGCATGCGTTAATTGCTTTAGATTTAAAAATAACATCTCCATCGCTACATCCTTTATTTTTAAAGCATCAGCCTGGCTTAAAAAACTATCGTTTGACATGAATGTAAAATCCATTTGATTTTTAAATGTTGTAGTAACTATGGTATTTGGATTACGCCACGGAAAAGCAACGGTTGGGCTATAAATGGTTTCTAACTCAAAGGAATTATAAGTGTCGGGGATATCAAGCCGACCCATATTAGAAAGCGTGACATCATGGGTGCCATCTGTAGCTCTTAAAAAACTGATCATTTTTTCTATGGTACCATGCATATATTCACCTATCCAGAGCATTTCATAAATGTTGATGGCCTCTATTTTGATCAGCAGATCATCTTTAATTTTTCGGGCAGTATCCCAAAAGGTATTATCGGCTTTTTTTTCAATACTGAGTTCCACAATTGGTGCAAAGGCAAACATGGTATCTTGTTTAATTGCAGGTAAAAAACGTCTGATATCTACCGGACTGATAACTTTTCCGTGAGCCTTGTCACCCAGTATTTGTTGAAAGGCTTTCATATAGGTTACACATAGTGCAGTATGTACAGAAGTACGTTCAAATTTGCAGGCATCGCTTATAGCAAGCGATTGTTCTTCATTAAGTTTCCAGTGCAGGGCATAGCTATTTCCAGTGAATTTATTTCTGGTATTTTTGAATAAAAAATATAGCCTGCTCAAAAAGGAAATAAGCTTACCTTTACGGGCGAGTTTAGCTGTATCGAAATTATCCGGTAACAGTTCTTGTACAGAATTAAAAGATTGATAGGCTTCAAGTTTCAATTGTGGCTCATCCAGTAAGCTTAGCATCTCTCTTAAAATGGTTACTGATGTAGTTCCGTCACAAATACAATGAGGCATGATTAATAGCAGCTCCGATACCTCGGCTGATTTTATCCAAACTACACGGGCAAGAGGAACGTTTTTAACATCAAAAAGTTTAAACCATTCAGTTTGCGACTCTTTTAACCAATCATCATCTGAATTCCTTTCTACCATACGTACAGGAATTTTCTGGATATCTTTATTTAAAATAAAATAAGGCCCACCCTTTTGTTCATTATCTATGCCTACTCGCAATAGAGGATGTTTTTGCTGTATTTTGGCAAGTGCAATAACTAAATTATCCGGATTGATACTTCCACGTATTTTTATAGTGAACACACAATTGAGCGGTGTAGCCTCATCTACATACATGATTCTTTCAACTGTCATTAATTTTCTTTTCATACTGCAATTGCTGATTCGTGACCAACTTGTTCTTTAATAATAGTTATTATTCGATTTTTAATAGCCACCGCTTCATCATAAGGTATAAACAGCTCATTGCCTATAAAGGTAAAGTCCATTAATCCGCGGAAAGTGGAGGCTACAAAGCCGGTTGTATTGCCAAAAGGGCCAACGGCAGATGGGCTATAAATAGTCGCTAATTCAAATGAATTGTATTCATGAGCAATATTTATCCTTCCCAGATTCGAGAACAAAAAATCGTTACTGGGCTTACTATACTTTAAAAAATCAACAAGGTAACTAAAAGATGAATGTGATTGCTCAAACATCATTATCATTTGATGGGGATCCAGTTTGGATACTTTTCCATTTATGATTTCCTGCATTTTTTTGGCATTGCTTATAAAATCCAGTTTGTTGTCAAAAGACAATGCAACCATAGAGACGAACGCGAAAATACTGTCATCATTTATTTTAGGCATATATTTTCGGATATCTACTGGACAGGCAATCTTGTTAAAGAATTTTTCCTTTCTTATTTCTTTAAATACGTTTAATATAATCACACATAGTAAGGTATTTATGGTCACTCCAGACGATTTGGATATAGAAACAAGCTGATCACCGAGTTCTTTATCAAGTTTCCAGTTTATCATGTAATCTTGTTTTCTTTCTGGCAGTTTTTTACTGACCGGAATTAGCCATAAGAGTATAAAGTTGAGAAGCCCTTTAAACTTAGCCTTAAAAATCCGCCTTTTATTTTTGAGTATCTCGACGGGTACAATGTCATACATACTCAATATTGGCGGTTGCTTACCAATGTTTACTTTTTTGTTATCTATAATTTTTAACAAATCAGCCAAAATTGACATAGCTGTACGGCCATCGCAGAGGCAATGATGCATGACTAATATAAGGTCAGACATATTCTCACTCTTGATCCAAACAACTCGCATTAATGGGCCTTTGTTGGTATCAAACAAGGTTGCCCATTCCTTTACTACTTCTGTTTCCCAATCATTATCGGTAAGCCGTGCAACAATTCTGACAGGAATATCGTTGCTAACTTCTTCGTTAACCACAAACCACGGCATGTTCTTTTCATCTACTTCAATAAATGAGTTAAGCAGAGGATGCTTTTCCTGAATTTTACGTAATGCATAATGTAAGTCTTCCGCTGAAAAACTTCCGCAGATTTTTACGGGAACAACTGCATTAAAAGCCTTATTCCCTTCTCCATATATTACCCTTTCGGCAAATAACAGTTTTCTTTTCATACTATACTATGCTTTCGGTAACTATATGTTCTGCAGCTATTTGCATTATTTTATCTCTGATAGCACAGGCATCTTCATAAGTGACCCCTGAATTGCTTATAAATGAAAAACCCATCTGCCCACAGTAGGTAGATGTTATAAGTGCGGTAGTGCGTCCCTCCGCTACCATAACCGAGGGGCTAAATATGGTTTCCAACTCAAACTCTTTATAGTGCTGCCGAATATCCAATTTGCCCAGATTTGAAAGCATACACTCTTTATCCGGTTCCAGGTTTCGCAAAAAACGGACTATCTTATGAAAGTATCTGTGCGCAAATTCTGACAGAATAAAGACCTTATACGGATCAAGTTTAGCCATTTTATTTTTGATATCTTTTTGTATAGCTCGTGCGCTGTCGAAAAAATTAAGACCTGTATAAGCCAATACCTGTATCATTAAAGCAAAGGAGAAAATGTTGTTCTTTTTTATCTGTGGATTAAAATTGCGGATATCTATCTGAAACGTTATTTTTTTGAGCCCGTTTTTCGGCAGAACCTGCTTAAAGGCATCAAAAAGAATAGAACAAATAATTGTGTTTACCGTGACACCTTCGGCTTTACAGCGAGCCATCAATGATAAGCTCAACTCTTGGTCAAATTGCCAATGCAGCAAATAAGCTTTTGTTTTCTCTGCTGGTTTATCCTTGTTTGGAATTAGTGACAAGGTCATTGAAATTATACCCAACAACAACTTAGCCATAATTTGGTGTATCCTGTTATTTAACCGTGCAGGCGGAACAACATCGCTAATCCCTGATATGGAAACCTCAGCAGCTATAAGGGTATCGGGATCATCCAAAAATTGCAAAAACTCTTCCAATATATTCAATATAGAACGGCCATCAAAAAGGCAGTGGTGCGCTACCAGTAAAAACTCTGAAACACCTTTGCCCTTTATCCATATCAGGCGCATCAATGGTTCTTTGTAACTGTTAAAAGGAATAGACCATTCTTTTACCGATTCTGTTTGCCAATCATCATCGTTTATACGCTCTGTAATACGAATGGGGATATTAACCGGGTGTTCGTCATCAACTATAAACCAAGGTTCCTCATTTTTGTCATTTTGTATTACGGCATTAAGCAAGGCATGAGTTTTTTGTAAACCTTTCAAAGCAAGCTGAAGGTCTGTTTCTGAAAAACTACCGCGTACCCGTACGGGTAGGACCGAGTTAAATACAAAGTTCCCCTCTCCATGCATTACGCGTTCAATGAAAAATAATTTTCTTCTCATAAACTATTGATTAATTCAATGGTTCCAAAATTTTTTCAACCTGGGCAAAATCTTCCAGCAGTTGCACCGCTTTGTCATTTCCACCGGCCGCTGTAAATGTTTCCTTTATTTTTAAAGCTGCATTACGATATTGAGGGTTTTGCAGTAGTTTAAAAACAGTATTGCGTAAATCGACTATTCGCAGGCGTTTGTAACGTATGCTAATACCTGCACCTGAGTTTTCAATGAGTTTTGCCGTATGGAAATGATCATATGCGATGGGAGTGATCAGCATAGGTAAACCATTTGTAAAAGTATCGTTAACGGTATTAAAACCGCCATGACATATTACCGCGTTCATGTGAGGCATAAGTTCTGCCTGCGGTACAAAGCTGTTTACGATGAAGTTATCTGGCCACTTCTCAAAAATATCAGGATTGGTGGCCGCTATAATAGTTACAGGTTCATCGGCAAAGGCAGTGATTAACTTTTGAAAAAACTCTTTACGTATATCTACCAATAAGGTACCTAAGGATACAAAAAGCTTTGGGGTTGTGGCTTTTGACAACCGTTCCCAATCAAATGCTGCATTATTTGGCCGGCCTTTTACCGGGCCAACAAATTTCATATGTTGCGGTACCTCACTGAACCCTGCAAAAGCCTGAGAAGTAAATATCATGTTGAGTTTGTGCGAGTGGATAACGATATCATCTCCATAAACCCCAAACTCCTGTTGTAATCCTTTTATCAGATTTTGTTGCCATTCAAATATTTTGGGAGCGCTGCTGGCGGTATCGCCCATTACATCTGGTGGTACAGGTGTGGTAGTTACGCAGGGAATACCTTTTATATGAGCGCATAATGCTCCGGCAAAAGTTATGCAATCATTAATGATAACATCCGGTTTCCAGTGATCAACAAAATTGCTCAGGCCTGGCATCATTATTCGCGCAAATGGAACATAGGTTTCCTCCAGGGCGAGTTTCATTACCTCCGGGCCAGAACATGCGGGGCCATCATCCTGACGTTTTAATATGCGGGCTATTTCATCCTGATGTTCTTCCAGTTCGGCTTCCGGTAGTATATATTCACCGCCTGCAGGCACATGCTTATCGGCAAGAGGGGTAAGCCCCAGCCATTTTACTTCATGACCACGATTAATTAAACTTGCACCTATACTTAGCGTAGGGCTTATATGGCCAAAAAAAGGTGGAACAACAAATAAAAATTTTGCCATAATAACACTTTAATTTTTTAATATTTCAAATGGTTGCTTAAGGGTTATTTGTTCAAGCAGATCTGCTGCAGTTTCTGTACCGCCAGCTTCTATAAATGATTGTTTTAGTTGCTCGGCTGCTGCTTTGTATTCTGGTTTGCCCAGTACCTCCCAAACGGCTTCTTTCAGGTGGGAGGCTTTAAAACGATTGAAGTTTAAGCGTTGCCCGACTCCGGTGCGGACCACACGTCCAGCTACATGTGATTGATCATAAGCAATGGGGATAACCACCATAGGCAAGCCATTTAATAATGTTTCGCAAACGGTATTGTGCCCACCATGACATACTACTGCGTCAAGATGTGGCAGTAATTCTAATTGTGGTACTTGTTTCTTTACAATAAAATTGGAAGGCCAAGCCTCAAATAGATCGGGGTCTGAAACCACTACTACAGTAAGTTCTTCATTGCCTAATGCTTCGATAACTTTGGCGAAAAAGGCCTTTTTATGGTCGTGATCAAAGGTAGTACCTATACTTACCAATATTTTAGGTTTGGCACTGGCCTGCAGCCTATACCAGTCAAACTTGATAATAACTGATCTGCGATTAATAACCGGACCTGTAAAATGGTAGTATGAAGGTAATTCCATTTCTCCAAAAAAAGCTTGCGAGGTAAGTACCATAGTAAGCAAGTTTGAACATGCTACTGAAGTTGTGCCGGTAATACCAAACTCTTGTTGTAAGGCTACAATTTGATTTACTTCCCATTCATGAACTTTTGGGAGTTCGTCCATTACTTTAATAGCTGCCGGCGCGGTAACTGATGTGGCATAAGGCAAATTTCTGTTGATGGCGGCAATAGCGCCGGCAAACATTTGGTGGTCAGTTATTACCAGATCAGGCTCGAATTGATCAAGAAGGCTCACTATACCTTCATAACTGTGGCGATTTAATGGAATCAGTACCTCTTCGTATAAAAACTTAATACTATCAATACCATATACGATTTTCTTGGTTATGATATCTAAATATTGTTCGCTTTCTTGCTTTTGCTCATCGTTTTCATTGTAGCTGATATGCAGCAACTCGCCCCCTTTGGGCAATTTCAAAGCTAATGACTCGTCAAGCGTTATCCAACCTACGCGATGGCCGCGCTGAAGCAAAACGGCACCCATGCTTAAGGTTGGGTTAATATGTCCGGTTAATGGTGGAACAACAAATACAAACTTTGCCATTAGGGAGATGTTTGAGTGTAATGTTTAATTCTTAAAAAATGTATTGATCATATTACCAACCATTACAGGTTCCTGAATAGGAATGTTGTGATCGCCAGGTACCTGTATCAACTCTGAATGCTTTATTTTTTCATTTAACCATTGTCCTGTTTCCAGGCAGTTTGAATCAGTACCATAAAGCAGGAGAGTATCCTTGTTCAAAGCAACAAAACCAGCATTATCCAAAAAATCTTTCTCCGCTATCATATCATTCTTGATACTGGTTTGGTAAAACAGGTATTCATACATCCGGTGATTGCGTTCCATCTGGCGTTTACCCATTTTTACTTTGGTTGTGTTGGTAAAGTTCTCTACATAATGCTCCAAAAATTCTCTGCTATAATCGTCAATAATACCACGTGCTTTTTCATCTTTAGGATCAGGCGCTTCTACAATAGCCAGTTTGTTTATTTTCTCCGGAAAACGTAACGCCATTTTAAGCGCAATTAAGCCGCCAAAACTGTAACCGGTCAGGTGTACTTTATTCAGACTCAAAGCTTGCATGAGGGCGTACAAATCGTCGGTCATGCTGGTAAGGTCATACCCATGCAGGGTACGTTCACTCATACCGTGGCTTTTCAAATCGTACATCACCACATGAAAGTGCTCGGCAAGGATGGGGGCTATATTAAAATAATAAACAGAAAGATTGCTAAACATACCGTGGATCAGAAGCACGGTTTCGGCCGCGCACTTGTTGAATTCCTGGATATGCACATCCCTGTTATTTATTTTTATTATTGGCATTCGTGAATGTAATTAATGATCATACCTAAATTTAAGTTGATAAGCTGGTCAAGATCCATTGAGGATAGCCAGCCGGTAAAGTCGATCTGATTACCAAAGTAGGCCTTTATTTTTTCAGAGAAGGATACAATTTCAATACTGTCCATCTCCAGATCTTTAGTAAAAGAGCTTTCGGGGGTAATATCCATCTCCTCAACAAATTCCTCGCCTATAACTTCGGTTATAAATTGTTTCATCAGATCAAAGATCTCGTCTCTATTCATTTTTGTTGTTGATG
Organism: Mucilaginibacter sp.; assembly: GCF_039207105.1. GTDB lineage: Bacteria > Bacteroidota > Bacteroidia > Sphingobacteriales > Sphingobacteriaceae > Mucilaginibacter. The sequence continues at coordinate 4,962 of NZ_JBCECK010000110.1, read as the reverse complement.
CTACTGTGTCCATCCGATTATGTAGTTTTTATGTTTTAATGTTTTGATATAAATGTCATTAATGCGCAGTTCATCACCTTTAATTTCCTGAACTGTATAAGCTTTGGGATTTCCTTGTAAACCTTTGCCCAGGTATTTGCCATAAGCCTCTTTAGCTACCCAGAAACGGGTTGCCCATTCGGCCTGGTCTTTATCTTTTAACAATAGCTTTTCGGCTTCAGTGAAAACCATATCAAAAAAGCCTGCGCCATGCTCTTCAATAGTTTCCATGTCTATACCAACCGGTTTATCAAATTGAGCAATGCCCACAGCATCGGTACCCTTGTGCGCTATAGAAATATGAATACCTTCGGTAAGGCCACCACTTAAATATGGTTTACCCGATTCGTTGTTTTTTACTTCAAAGGTGATAGGGTAGCAGGCTTGTTGCCTTGTTTTATTCAGCAAATTTCTGACTGCGTCTTTTACCGCAACGCGGCTTATCATCCATATTTTTCTTTTGTTAGGTAATATGGTGTTATGATGTTTTTTTTCATCCTGATTAAAATATCTTTTCAGAATAAAATCCCAGGAAACCACACGTGAGTAAGCCTGATGAAACATGAAAATGCCGGGTGCTATTTCTTCTGATAGGCGATTATGTAATGGCGACATGGAAACATTCCATAAAGGCTCGTCAATTTCCAGGCGCCTGTTTTGCCATCCTGAAATAATAGCCCATATCTTTCCTTCTCGTTTCATTACGAAATCAGCTGTGGCAAATTCATCATTCAACTCTGTAAGCACGCAGGTACATTCAAATTGTCCCTGCTGATCTTCCATCGCGCCAAAAAACTCTATTTCATTTATTTTTACCGGGAATGCTATACGATCTTTTGTTAACGTTAATTGCAGCCACAAGCCAAATAACTGACCGGCGTTGTCTAATAATGAACCTTTACCCGCTGCTCCTTCGATAATGCCTGTAATTCCTTTGGTACCTACAGCTTTTAATGATCTGATACCCTGATAACGGGGGCCGTGGAACATATGAGCATCATATATCTGTTCAGGGGTGCGTTGGATGTCAAGCAACTCACCTATATTAAAATCTCTATTTGGAGCTGTATTGAGTTGTGCAGCTAACTGAACCTCAGCATTGGCAAAACGATCCAGATCCAGATAAACACGTTGCTGGTCTTTCCATTCACCCTTAACAATTTCACGGAATGGCTTAACAACGTTCATCCATTGAAATACCTTAATATTCATGATTTTCTGAACCTGTTCACCTGGCGATTGCTCGGCCGCTATTTCACCAAATAACTCAAAAATCATGGTCATTGGTATTACCGGATCCATATCTTCTACATAATGCCATCCCTTGGGCTGTCTTAATAAGGAATGATCTATCAGATAGGGGCAGTTATCAAGTGTAACGTCCAATTGTTTAGTAAACGAAACACGTTTTGCCGGTTGTTGCGTTATTGGCTGCTTTGCAGCCGGCTGTGTGGTTCTGATTCCCGGTTGTAAAGGCCTGCTCTGAAACATTTGAAGCATTTCACTTTGAATGTTTATCATTTCGGTCATATTGCTATTAAAAGCCCTCATAACTGGATCAGCAACATCAACCAGTAATGCTTCCTTAGCTACAGGAAGCTGTTGCTTAACTGCGACATTTTTAAGCCCTTCCAAGCTGTGCACAATTGGTGATCCTAACTGCAGCTTAATGCCTTTTATGATTGTAGGCGAAGCGGATTTTTTAATACCCATAAAATCTAAATCAACCTCTTTGCCCTCTACAAATAATGCCGCTAAAACACGTTGTAGCTGTGTTAATCCAGAACGTATAGGAACGCTTGAAGCTATGGTACTGAAGTTTTTGCCCTTTAGCGTATCATCGATAAAGCCCATTAAGCCGCCTGAGCCAACCTGTATAAACACACACGCGCCTTCTTCATACAACTTTTCGGTAAGCTCACGAAAACGTACGGGCTTAATCAGATGATCTGCACTTAGTTGCCTGATGGCATCAAAACCTTCCGGATATAGCTCTAAAGTAGTAGCCGACCATAAGGGGGTTGTTGTTTTGCGGAACTGCATATTACGCATCCCGTCAAGTATCAGATCAAGTTTATCGGCGACAAAGGGGGAGTGGAAGCCCGATTGAAAAGGTAATATTTGATGAAATATTTGTTTTTCTTTTAGTATGGGTACTAACCCATCCAATGCTGTTTTATTTCCGCAAAGTATCACCTGTTGCGGACAATTGTCATTAGAAAGATAAAGATCTTGAATACCAGCCATGATAGGCTCCAGTTGGTCTATACCGCATCCTACTGCCACAAAACGAGAATCTTTCAGATCAAAAGTTTCGGGGTTTAAAACATCCAGTAATTCTAAAACAGAACTTTCTTCAGCCAGTTCTGATGACCGTGCGGCAAGCCATTCTCCGAGGCTGTGACCGGCATTCATATCTGGTTTTACGCCCAGTTGTTTTAATGCTGTATCTAATATGCTGCTTTTGTTTAGAATGCCTAAGGCTTCGCTTAACAATCCTTCTGTTTTTGTTTGAGTATCAGAACCTATATTAAAGTAATCGGCTATAGTTGTAACCTCGCCGCCTGCCAGGCCATCCAATCCCGGAAAAACAAAAGCTATTTTTCCACCATTGCTGATCAGGGGGGCGTTGGTATACCAAATATCTTGTTTGTTACGCCAAGGAATGTTTTTAGCCGCTATTTTGGTGGCTTTTTGTAACCTTTCGGGTGTTGGATTGAATACAGCTATCCGGTAATCGCCTGTTCCTTCAGAATGATCATTTGTTTCTAAGGCATTTATTAAAGCCGCATGGTTTTCACGAGCTAATAGTAAAACTTTATCTTTTTTAGGTGAGGCAAATCCCTCTAATACAACGTGAGCATTGATGCCTCCAAAACCAAATGCATTTACACCTGCTAATTTGCGCAAGCCTGATGCTGTCCAGTTTTTAGGCTCCTGCACGGCAGAAAACCTTGTTTTATCCATTAGAGCCAGTGGATTTTCGCAATGCAAAGTAGGAGGTAAGGTGTCATGATATAAAGCCAGGCATGTTTTTATAAAACCCGCTATTCCGGCAGCTGGCATGGCATGACCAATATTTGATTTTACCGACCCGATACCTGCATTTGGCAACTCGGGATGAAATCCAAAAAATTGTGATAGGGTCTCCAGTTCAGTTTTATCGCCAAGGGAAGTCCCCGTACCATGTGCTTCAAGATAACCTATTTCATTCGCCGGGGTACCGGCTATTTCCCAGGCTTGTTGGACAGCCTTAAGTTGTCCCTTTACCGCCGGGCTCATTACGCTGGTTCCGCTGCCATCACTGCTTACTCCAACGCCTTTAACAATCGCATAGATTTTATCTTTATCGTTTATAGCATCTTCCAGCCTTTTTAATACCACAAAACCACAGCCTTCGCCTATGATCAACCCATCTGCATTGGTATCAAACGGTTTAATTTTTTCCTGACGGGATAGGGCACCTAACTGTGAAAATATGCTCCAAAAGGCAGCATTTTGCCCTACGTGTACACCACCGGCTATCACCATGTTGCAACGGCTGCTATTCAATTCCTGTACAGCATGATCAATGGCAATGAGCGAACTGGCGCAGGCAGCATCGAGTGTAAAGGCCACACCACCAAGATTTAGGCGATTAGCTACCAACGATGCAACCAGATTAGGAATAAGTCCCATTGCGGTATCGGCACTAAAACGGCCTTTTTTTAATTGAAATTCAGTTTTTACTTTGTCTATTTCTACTTCACTTAAATCGGGTAGTATCTCTTTTAATAACGACGCTATTTGCTCGCCTGTACGTACAATTTCAATAGCCCGGGTAGCACCTGGGCCCGCGTAATTTCCTTTGCCGATGATGATGCCGGTTTTTTCGAGCGAGATATTCTTTTTAAAAACGCCGGCATCTTCCAACGCGCTGTAAGCAAGATCAAGTGTTAACAAATGATCTGGTTCGGTGCCTTCAACGGCTACCGGCAAAATACCAAACCGCCGAGGGTCAAATTCATAATCAGGAATAAAACCTCCCCGATTACAGTAAAAGCGATCAACTCCGGATGAATGTTTATCAAAGTGTACCGGATCTATACGATCTGGTGGCACTATTTGAGTTGAATCTACTTTGTTCAGTATATTTTGCCAGAAAGCTTGTACATCAACCGCACCTGGGAAAATACATGACATCCCTATTACCGCTACATCAGTTTTCTTCATAAGTGATAGGTAGGCTAAAAAATTACCAGTTATTACCGGCCATAATTAAAACCTGGCTTTCTTTTCCGTATTTCAGTTCATTTAAAAATATCTCACGGCCATGCTGCAAAGGGATAAGTGAAATACCACGGCGTTCGTACTCTTTTTCAAGGGTAGGCGATACCATTCCCGCGCCCTTCCAAGGCCCCCAGTTTATGGACATAACCTTACCATTTATGCGCTTATTTAATGCCCAAGCATATTTATCCAATACGCTGTTAGCAGCGGCATAATCTGTTTGTCCGCGATTACCGTAAACCGAAGCAATGCTTGAAAAGAGTATTACAAATTGAGTTTCGGGACGAAGCTGCTCTGCCAATATGCGTAATGGCTTTACCTTGGTGTCAAAAACACGACCGAATGATTCAGAGGTTTTGTTATGAAATAATTTATCTTCCAATAAGCCTGCTCCATGTACAACACCATCTATACGGCCGTAAATTTCATAAACATCGTCAATAAAGCTTGTTAAGCTAAGTTCATCACATAAATCAAGCGATTTGTATATTACCGATGATCCGGTGTTCTGCATCATCGTGATGGTACGCATAATTTGATTGTTTTTATAGATGCGGGCAGCTTCTTTCTCAATTTCCGCAGGTTTTTTAATATCACCTTGTTTAATCAAATAATCGCGGATCTCATCTTTGCTTTGCAAAGCGTCGGCAGCGG
>NZ_JBCECK010000109.1:0-17966 GCF_039207105.1 Mucilaginibacter sp. | reverse complement strand
TTAACTACATCTGCATGAGCGACAGTCTCACCTCGGTCAGCCTGAGCCAAACCCACTAAAACGTCTTTTTGCTGCACATCATTTAGTTCATCGAACCAATCGGCTTTTCTGTTCAATAAAAATGCTTTTACATCCATGATCAATCCCTCATCATTGGTATTCATTATGGTTTGTAGAAGATCGAGTTTTTCGGCCTGTAAGTCCATATTGTTGAATTTAATGCTAAAATAATTATTATTTTTCCAAAATCATACAGCCAGTTAACAACCCTATGCTTAAACAGTTTAACCAATCCAATTATCATACTATCTGTAATGAATTAGCCTCGACAGATGCTGATCTGGCTAATGTTATCAGGGTTCATGGTTATCCGCCACTATGGTCAAGGCCAAACACGTTTGAAACACTGGTGCATATTATTTTAGAGCAGCAGGTATCGCTGGCATCGGCGTTGTCGGCATTGAATAAATTGAAGGAGTATATACAAGAAATTACCCCGGAAAGGGTGCTGCTGCTTACCGACGAGGAGTTTAAAGCATGCTATTGCAGCCGTCAAAAAACTACTTATATAAAGTACCTGGCCGAGGCCATCATCAGCGGACAGATCAATCTGCAAGAACTGGAGCAATTACCTGATGATGTGGTGCGCACTAAACTAACCGCCCTCAAAGGCATTGGCAATTGGACGGCCGATGTATACCTGATGTTTGTATTAAGGCATCCCGATATTTTCCCGGTAGGAGATCTGGCAGCGGTGAACGCCCTGAAAAGGGTAAAGGGCCTGCCTAAAGAAGCAACGAGGGAGGAAGTGATAGTCGTGGCAGAGCAGTGGTCGCCTTACCGTACTATAGCCAGCATGCTGTTATGGCATTATTATTTGGCCTCACCTAAATCCTCTCCAAAGGAGAGGACTTTTTAAAAATGTTTTTATAAATAAAAATGTCATTCTGAACGATAGTGAAGAATCTATTTAACGCCAAGCTATTTAAGCAAGATGTAGCATAGATTATTCGCTATCGCTCAGGATGACAAGGCTTTAAATTAAACATACATATGCTAATCAAAAGCTCCCCCTTTAGGGGACTGGGGGGCTTCGCCTATACGTTAAATAAGCCGTTGCGCTCCTGTTCCTGGTAGTTTTGTACGGTTTCAATGGCGTTGTCAATCACGTCGCTTAGGGCGGTAATGAAAGTGCCGGGTTTGGCCAGGCTCATGGCATGTTTAATAGCGTCAACCTCTTTCGGAACAATTTCCAGCTGCTTATTGGCATCAACTGAATATATGCCCTCTTTAAGCAGCCCGATAATGTTTTCGGCGGTGCGGCCGCGCAGGTGTTTTTCCTGCCGAAGGATGATATAATCAAACATCTCAGCCGAAATTTTACCCAGTTCACGAATATCATCATCGCGCCTGTCGCCGGTACCCGCTATGATGCCAATTTTAAATGGTGAATCAATATGACTTAAAAATTCTTTAATGCCGTTATAACCATCAGGGTTGTGTGCAAAATCAATCATAAAACGGAAATCCCTGAACTCAAAAATGTTCATACGACCAGGTGTTTGCGCGGCTGATGGAATAAAGGTTTCTAAGGATGTTTTGATATCCTCTGTTTTAAAGCCCCATAAAAACGCGGCAAGGGTAGCTGCCAAAACATTTTCGATCATAAAAGGCACGGTGCCGCCAAAAGTTAGGGGAATGAGGATGGTACGCTGTACACGTATCTTCCAATCGCCTTTTTGTATGGTGATGAAGCCGTTTTCGCAAATGGCGGCTATACCTCCCTTACGACAATGAGATTTAATGATGGGATTATTTTCATTAATGCTAAAATAGGCAATGTTGCAATCGGCCTTACTGCCTATGCGCACACTATGCTCACTATCGGCATTTAAAACACCCCAGCCATCTTTTTTAACCGAGTTAAGCACCACGCTTTTTACCCGTGCCAGATCATCAAGCGAGTGGATATCGGCCAGTCCCAAATGATCTTCCTGAATGTTGGTAATTACACCAATATCACAAGAACCGAAACCCAAGCCCGAGCGCAGGATACCACCGCGGGCGGTTTCCAGTACGGCAAAATCAACAGTAGGGTCTTTCAATATAAATTCGCTGCTCACCGGGCCGGTAGTATCGCCCTTGAGCATCATGTTATTTTGCACGTAAATACCGTCTGATGTGGTGAAACCCACCCGGTGGCCATTGTTTTTTACAATATGCGCAATTAAGCGGGTAGTAGTGGTTTTACCATTGGTACCAGTTACGGCAATAATAGGTATCCGTGCCGATTTACCGGTAGGGTAAAGCATATCCAGTACATGGCCGGCAACGTTGCGCGGCAGGCCTTCGCTTGGCGCAATATGCATCCTGAAGCCGGGAGCCGCGTTCACTTCCAGTACCACGCCGCCATTTTCGGTAAGCGGTTCGGTAAGGTTTTTGGCCATGATATCAATACCGCATATATCCAGACCGATAATTTTGGATATCCGCTCGCAAATAAAAATATTTTGCGGGTGTACATGGTCGGTAACATCAACAGAAGTACCACCTGTGCTCAGGTTGGCGGTTGATTTTACAAAAACCTTTTCGTCTTTAGCCGGTATGGTTTCCAGCGTATAGCCTTTCTTTTCCAACAGGTCAAGCGTATCGCGGTCAATACCTATCAGGGTAAGCACGTTTTCGTGACCGTAGCCACGGCGCGGGTCAGTGTTTTCTTTATCAATAAGTTCCTGTATGGTTAGTTCGCCATCACCAATAACGTGCGCCGGATCGCGCAGGGCGGCAGCCACCATTTTGTTGTCTATTACCAATACGCGGAAATCATACCCGGTAATAAATTGCTCAACAATAACCTTAGTCGATATTTTAGCGGCATGCTCATAGGCTGCAATAGCATCGGCCTCTGTTTGTATATTGATAGATATGCCACGGCCGTGGTTGCCATTCAGCGGTTTAAATACCAGCGGGAAGCCTATTTTACGTATAGCTTCGGCCACACCCTCAACAGATGAAATGGTGATGCCTTTGGCAACGGGGATGGCCTGCTCCTGTAGCATACGTTTGGTTTCATCCTTATTACTGGCAATATCCACAGCAATGCTGCTGGTTTTTTCGGTCATGGTAGCACGAAAACGTACCTGGTTTTTGCCGTAGCCCAACTGTACCAGCGATTGGTTATTAAGCCTGATCCAGGGGATATCACGGGAAATAGCCTCTTCTACGATAGATCCTGTGCTTGGCCCTAAACGGGTGTTTTCGCGTATCTCACGCATTTTTTGGATGTCAGCTTCCAGGTCGTATTCTTCATCATTTATCAGCGCAAGCGCGATATTCACCGCTGCTTCGGCCGCAAAAATACCAACCTTTTCTTCCAGGTAGGCAAATACTACATTATATACGCCCGGGGTTTTGGTTTCGCGGGTGCGACCAAAGCCTGCTTCCATACCCGCCAGTGTTTGAATCTCAAGCGCTATATGTTCAATAACGTGTCCCATCCAGGTTCCGGCAATTACCCGCTGAAAAAAGCCTCCGGGTACACCGGGGGAGCAGCGATGGTTGTACATGCCGGGGAGTAATTTTTCAAGCCTTTCATAAAACCCTTCAATCAGGTTAGTGGGCCGCTGCTCCATCTCTTGCAGGTCAAGCCGCATTTGTATTAATTTTTTGCGCCGGATGCTCCAAATGTTTGGTCCGCGCAGCACCTGTATATTCTCAATCTTCATAAGTTGGGTAAAATTTAAACCGGCTTTGTTCTTAAAACTAAAAATTTAATCGTATAAATATACTTTTTAATGGGAAAAAGGCATTAAATGTTCATAATAGTCTGCGTTTATGCCAGTTTTTATCTTAATTTGTATTATAGAGCTGGTTAATTAAGTGCGAAAGTGAATTTAGCGGGTGACTAATATATTACGGTGATATTAAATTTAGTGTAATCCGGTTAACTTAATCCAACTCAGTTAACTAAATTGAGAAATTATGAATGTCCCGAAAGGAAAACTAATAATTATAGGCGGCGCGGTGGATATGGGAAGTAATGTTACCATCCAGGAGCACATCAGACAACCCGATTATATTAAATTTTTTGAACAGGGCATTTTAAAACGCATCATTACGGAATCGGCTAAACATGAAGGTTCGCTGATTGAGGTAATAACCACTGCATCGCAAATTCCGGAACTGGTGGGCGATGAGTATATCAAGTCTTTTGGCCAGTTAAATGTAACCAACGTAAACGTACTGCACATTAAAAGCCGTGAGGATGCTGCTAATGAAGCTTATCTTGACCGTATACGCAAGGCTGATGTGGTGATGTTTAGCGGCGGAGATCAGTTAAGACTTACCGCTATTTTTGGTGGCACTGAGTTTTTACAGATATTGAAACAGCGTTACCACGACGAGAATTTTGTCATAGCGGGCACATCGGCAGGGGCGGCTGCAGCGTCGACCCACATGATCTATCGCGGGCAAAGTAATGAAGCCCTTATTAAAGGCGAGGTGCAGATTACCGCCGGCCTTGGTTTTATCGATTCGGTAATTGTGGATACCCATTTTGTACAACGCGGGCGCATTGGCCGTTTAATGTATGCCGTAGCCACTAACCCGGGCATATTAGGTATTGGTTTGGGCGAGGATAGTGGTCTGCTTATCACCGAAGGCAGTATGATGGAAGCAATAGGTTCAGGGCTGATCATATTGGTAGATGGGCACAATATCGTAGCAACCAATATTTATGATGTGGAAATAGGTTCGCCGGTTTCTATTGATAGCCTGAAAGTGCATGTCATGTCGATATTTGACTCATACGATTTGGCACAGCACCGATTAATCATTAAAAAAACAACTAAAGTAGAGGAGGGCGTATTTATTCACGCTCCAGATAATAATTTACTGCAATAATAAATCGAAACCATTGTTTAAAATAGATGTTATCCTGAATTCATATCAGGGTTTCTTGGGTATAGCGTCAGCCTGTAAATACGCTATGCCGGCTGGAAACGAATAACATCACGGAAACGCATTTTTGGATCAACCTAACTCAGTTCAAAATGAAGATCATTATACACGGCGGTTTCTTCAGCGAATCGCAAACCAACCAGGAGATAAAACAAGCCAAACAACAGGCTTTAGCAGAAATAGTACAGGCAGGCTATAAATATTTGCAAACGCATAACGCTTTAGAAACAGTGGTATATGCAGTACGCATGCTGGAAGACTGCGAACTGTTTAACGCTGGAACCGGATCACAGATACAAAGCGACGGCAAGATCAGATTAAGCGCTTCATTGATGGATGGTAAAACACAACGATTTTCGGGAGTAATTAACATTGAGGATGTAAAAAATCCCATTTGCATAGCAGAAAAGCTGATGGCTTATGACGACCGTGTTTTAAGCGGACAGGGAGCCCGTGATTTTGCCACCAATAATGGTGTTGCTTATTACAATCCCGAAACACCGCAGCGCCGCCATGAGTATGAGCAGAAACTGAGTGATTCTATCAGGTTGGGTACGGTTGGTTGTGTGGCACTTGATATTTATGGCGACCTGGCAGCGGCTACTTCAACCGGAGGCAAAGGTTTTGAAATACCAGGGCGTGTAAGTGATTCGGCTACTACGGCGGGTAATTACGCCAACAAGTTTGCTGCTGTTTCATGTACCGGGGTTGGTGAGGATATTGTAAGCGGCTCAGTAGCATCAAGAATTGTTACCCGCATTACCGATGGATTAACGATAGCAAAGGCTACCGATAAAACGCTGGATGAATTAAAGCCCTTTAATGGCTTTGCAGGAGCCATCGGAATATCAGCCGACGGTCATATTTACTACGCCGATACGCACCCATATATGGTTTGGGCCCTTCATGATGGCGAAATGGAGGTTTTTGAATAAATTAAAATATTTAATTATAACATTAGGCTGGGTAGCTTCGTTAAAGTGGCTGGCTATGTAATAACCTTGTGTAAGGTATTGTTTAGCTGCAATATATTATTATATTTGTTTACTGATTAATTTATTTAAGCCCATTTAACATTATTAAATGAGATTTATTTTACTTGTAATCTTATGTTCGCTTAGCCTTTCTGTGTCGGCACAGTGGTATAAGTACAATCCATTCAGAAAGCATGAGCGTTTTCCGCAAATTGCTACGTTGAATGATAACTCCATCAAAAAACTACCCGTTGCCCAAATTTCAAAAACCAGGATCACTAACGCTACCATTGAGCGTACGCCTTATGCGCTTTTGCTCATGGAGGCCTCAACAATAAAAACTGCACAGCATAATATGCGTTTCAGGGTTTATAATTCGGCCAGCTATAACTTTAGCGATCTGGCGCAGATGTATCTGAAACAAAACCGCCTTTCCGAAGCTAAATGGTACCTGTTGCAAAGCTTACAGATATCGCGTCAGCAAAATGATAAAAGGCATACCATTACCAACCTGATCAACCTGGCGGCGGTAAAAACCGGCTATGGCGACTTCCCGCAAGCCAAGCAAGACCTTATTGAGGCCCGGGCAATAGCCAATTCGCTCGGTTTGAGTATGGATGTAGCGGCTGTTGACAGGCAAATGCGCTACCTGGATGAAAACAAAGTAAAGCTGAAAACAGAGATCCGCTATGCGGAAACCACTGATACAGACCCTCAACCGGCCATTAAATAACTTTTTTATGTAACATTAGCGTAAAATGCTAATGGTTATATACTACAAGCAAAACATTATCGTATTATTGTTATTGTAATTAAGAGACAGCATCAACTGTCTCTTTTTATTTACATTAACGATTCAGATATTTAGGAACAGTATTGATGTTTTACATAAATCCCGATTTAACAACAGTAAAAGATATGTTTAAGAAAGTATATTTAGTATTGGTGCTGGCTGCCGCACTTGCTTGTAAAGCATCGCCGTCAAAACCTGTAAAAGTTCCCGGTTCAACCGATCTGCAGCCCGATGAGCAACAAAGTGTTGTTTGTAAACAGGTAGCATCATTAATATCAAACTACAATTACAAAAAAGTTGATCTGAACGATTCTGTTTCAGCAATTATTTTTGATCGTTATATTAAGGCTCTTGATGAAAATCATAGCTATTTTTTAGCATCAGATATCAAAAGCTTTGAAAAATATAAAACCGTTTTAGATGATGATTTGAAAAGCGGTAATCTGAACGATGCTTTTTACATATTTAACGTTTTTCAAAAAAGATACCTGGAGCACGTAAACTACTCGCTGGCCCAGCTTAATAAAAACTTTGATTTTAATAAAAAAGAAACATTTGTTTACGATCGCGATAAGTTGCCCTGGCCGGCTACCCAGGCAGAAATGGATGCCATGTGGACCCAGCGTGTAAAATACGATCTGCTTAACCTGAAACTGGCCAATAGTGATATGGCTAAAAACAAGGAGACACTGAAAAAGCGTTACCAGAATTTAGTTTCACAAGCCAACAAACTATCCAATCAGGATGTTTTTCAATACTTTATGGACTCTTTTACAGAAGCCATAGATCCGCACACCAATTACTTTAACCCATCAAACGCGGCAAATTTCAACATCGAGATGTCGCGCCAGGTAGAGGGTATTGGTGCATCACTGCAATCTGAAAATGAGTATGTGACCATTAAGACCGTGGTAGCGGGCGGCCCGGCCGATAAAAGCCACCAGATCAATATCGATGATCGTATAGTTGGTGTTGCTCAGGGTAAAACCGGCGAGTTCCAAAACGTAGTAGGCTGGCGTATTGAAAATGCTATTGCCATTATACGTGGTACAAAAGGCACTACTGTAAGACTGGAAATATTACCTGCCGGAGCCAATGCCGGTAGCAAACCGAAAGTGGTAGAAATGGTACGTGAAAAGATCATCCTGAAAGACCAATCAGCCAAAAAAGAGATCCGTACTTATAACAGTAATGGTAAAACAGTTAAAATAGGTGTTATAGCCATCCCGGCGTTTTATATCGACTTTAATGACTACAAGGCAGGTAACCCGAACTACAAAAGCACCACGCATGATGTTAAGCTGATTCTGGATACCCTGAAACGTGAAAACGTTGACGGAGTGGTGATCGACCTGCGTGAAAACGGTGGTGGTTCGTTAATGGAAGCTATTGAGTTGACCGGCTTGTTTATAAAAACCGGCCCGGTAGTACAGGTTCGTGATACTAAAGATCAGATAGAAGAAGATAAGGACGATGATCCGGCAGTGGCTTACTCTGGTCCACTGGGTATTTTGGTTGACCGCTTCAGTGCTTCGGCCTCTGAAATTTTCTCAGGAGCTATTCAGGATTACGGCCGCGGGCTGATCATGGGTACACAAACCTATGGTAAGGGATCTGTTCAAAGCGCTATTGATCTTGACCGTGTATTGGGCTCACCACTGCGCGATAAAATTAACCAGCTTGCAGGTGGCGGTAATAAAAAAGTATCAACCGGCAGTCAAAACACTTACGGGCAATTGAACCTAACCATAGCTAAGTTTTACCGCATTAGTGGTAACTCCACCCAGCACAAAGGAGTAATGCCTGATATTTCGTTCCCATCATTAATTCCGTTGGATAAATATGGTGAGGATACTGAGCCATCGGCTATGCCTTTTGATATCATCGCTAAAACAGATTATACAAAAACAGGCGATTTTACAGGTGTTTTACCACAGCTTAAAAAACTGCACGACCAACGTATGGCCACCAGCGACAGCTATAAATACATGTTGCAGGATATAGCCGATTTCAAAAAACACGATGCTGAAGACAGCGTATCGTTGAATGAAGCCGATCTGAAAAAACAGCGTGATAACGACGAGAAACAATCGTTGGAAAGAAATAACTTGCGCCGTGTAGCTTTAGGTTTACCGGCCCTTAAAAAAGGACAAGCCAAACCTAAAAACGAAGACCTTGACTTTGTAAAACGCGAAGCAGGTCAAATCATGACCGATTACATTAGCCTGGAGCCAAAGCTTACAAGTGTAAAACCGTAAGCAAAGCCCCCAGCCCCCTAAAGAGGAAGCTTTTGATTAGCGTATTTTTAATGCCAGCTCTTAGAGCCGGCATTTTTGTTTAATTATTATTTTACCAATAGCATATAAGCGCGCCATTGTGATATGAAGAATGAAATGCCTCACCCAACCCTCTCCAAAGAGTAGTAGCCCATAAATAGGCATAACCTTTGATTCGCATGGTTTACAAGTGACTCACCCGGTCTACGCTTCGCTGGACCGCCCTCTCTACGCCTGCGGCGGAAAGAGGGCAAAGGAAAAAAGGATAAAGAGGGTAAGAAAAAATTTCTTACCCTCTTTCCAGCGAAGCTGAAGAGAGGATCGACAAGCGTAGCGATGTCGGGGTGAGTCGATAAACAGCCTGATTTGATGAAACTGTCAATTCATGGGCTATTACCTTCTCCAAAGAGGGCTTTATCAAAGGTTTAAAGTCTCCCCTTTTGGGGGAGATTTAGAGGGGGCTTTTGCGACGTTTTTGTTAACTCCCCCTTTAGGGGGCGGGGGGCAAACCAATTTGCCTTTCAGAGGTTTAAATAATATATGGCTAAAAAACCGTTACTTGAATTTACCGATAGGGGAATTTACTGTGCCCGGGGCAAATTTTATATTGACCCATGGAAACCGGTTGATGATGCCGTAATTACCCATGCCCATGCCGATCATGCATATTGGGGGCACAAACACTACCTGGCGCATCATCTATCAAAAGAAATACTGCTTTACCGCCTGGGCGAAATTCAATTGCAAACGGTAGAGTATGGTGAAACCGTAATGAAAAATGGCGTAGCTATTTCCCTGTACCCGGCGGGCCATGTAATTGGTTCGGCACAGATCAGGGTTGAATATCAGGGCGAAGTTTGGGTAGTATCCGGTGATTATAAGGTGGAGGATGATGGCATATCCACACCATTTGAGCCGGTACGGTGCCATCACTTTATCTCTGAATGTACTTTTGGTATGCCGGTTTATACCTGGAAACCACAGGTGCAAATATTTGAGGACGTAAATAACTGGTGGCGCACCAACCTGCACAATGGCGTGGCCACGGTACTGGTAGGCTACTCTCTGGGAAAATCGCAGCGCATACTGCAAAACCTTGATCTGTTCAACGGCAAAGTATATACGCATGGGGTTATTGAGAACACGAATGAGGCTTTGCGTCGTAATGGAGTGTTGCTGAACCCAACAGAAAGAATTACCCAGGATTCTGTAAAGGACGAAGTAAGAAAAGGTATTATCCTGGCCCCACCATCATCGGTAGGTACACCCTGGATGCGCAAGTTTCAACCCTATAGTTTTGGTTACTGTTCAGGCTGGATGGCTATTCGTGGGGCCAAGCGCCGCCGTGCTGCTGACCGCGGCTTTGTACTATCTGACCATGCCGACTGGAATGGCCTTATCAGTGCCATTGACGCCACCGGCTGCGAAAGCGTTTACCTTACGCATGGTTATACGGCCACTTTTTCAAGATATCTGAACGAAATAGGTTTCGACGCGCATGAGGTGCATACGCTATATGGGGGAGAAGAGGAGGACGCCTCACCAGAAGCCCCCTCTAAATCTCCCCCAGAAGGGGATACTTTTGATAAGGTAGCGGACAAGGATAAAAATGCAGATAAAGTCCTCTCCTTTGGAGAGGATTTAGGTGAGGCTGGAGGGTCTGCTATATGAAAGCTTTCGCCCAACTCTTTCTGTCCCTTGATGAAACTAACAAAACCAACGAGAAGGTTAAAGTGCTTAAAGATTATTTTACGTCGGTGCCCGATACCGATAAAATGCACATGCTGGCCCTGTTTACCGGCAGACGGCCAAAGCGGCAGATCAACTCAACCCTGGTGCGTAACTGGGCCGTTGAAGCTTCAAATATTCCTGCATGGCTTTTTGAGGAAAGCTATCATGTGGTAGGCGATCTGGCCGAAACTATGGCACTGCTTATGCCCGAAAGCCCCAATAGCAGCAGTAAAACGCTTACCGAATGGATAGAAGAGATCAATAACCTGAATGATAAAACCGAAACTGAGAAAAAGCTTTGGCTGCAGGAGTCATGGGCCATGCTGGATAGCCAGGAGCGCTTTGTATTTAACAAACTGCTTACCGGCAGTTTTAGGGTAGGGGTATCACAAAATCTGGTGATCAAGGCACTGGCCGATATATCGGGCTTGGAACCCGCGGTATTGACCCATCGTGTGATGGGTAGCTGGATGCCTGAAACTTACCAATACGCGCAACTGATAGAGGAGCAGGATGCTTCCGAAAATATATCAAGGCCATATCCGTTTTTTCTGGCTTATCCGATTCAGGAAACATCCGAAAAACAAAAAACACCCGAAGAGGTTGGCGCAGCCTTAGGCGATGCCGCCGACTGGCAAGCCGAGTGGAAATGGGATGGCATACGTGCCCAACTCATTAAACGCGGCGGCGAAATATTTATCTGGAGCAGGGGCGAAGACCTGGCAACCGAAAAATTTCCCGAGCTGCACCCATTCTTAAATGCCCTGCCTGATGGCACGGTGATTGACGGCGAGATACTCAGCTTTCAAAACGGCTTGCCCATGCCTTTTAATGTATTACAAACGCGCATTGGCCGTAAAAATTTGAGTAAAAAGATATTGGAAGAAAGCCCCGTAGCGCTGATTGCTTATGACTGTTTGGAGTTTGAAGGGGAAGATATCCGCTACAAAACCCAATCAGAAAGGCGGCTGTTGCTGGAACAATTGCAGGTTGCTACGCCATACCCGGAGGTGTTCCGGATATCGGCATTAATATCATTTAATACCTGGGATGAATTGGGAAGCATCAGGGAACAGTCGCGCGCTATGATTGCTGAAGGTATTATGCTGAAGCGTAAGAGCGCGACCTACCAGGTGGGCCGCCGCCGGGGTGATTGGTGGAAATGGAAAATAGATCCGCTATCGGTTGACGCGGTGATGATCTATGCGCAAAAAGGTCACGGTCGCCGGGCCGACTTATATACTGATTACACCTTTGCCGTTTGGGATGGCGATAAGCTAGTGCCTTTTGCTAAAGCTTACTCGGGCTTAACAGATGCGGAAATAAACAAGGTTGATTATTTTATTAAACGCAATACCATAGAAAAATTTGGCCCTGTACGCACGGTAAAACCTGAGCTGGTTTTTGAAATAGGCTTTGAGGGCATTAATAGATCTACCCGGCATAAATCAGGTATAGCGCTGCGTTTTCCGCGTATATTACGCTGGCGGCATGATAAACCAAAGGAGGAAGCAGATACCCTGGAGAGCCTGAAAGCATTGCTGGGCGAATGATAAACTTAACATGAGTTCAAAAATTAATTTATTACTTTGCCGGCCAAAAGCAATAAACAGAATAGCAGATGATCATTATAAATAACTATAACGAGTTTGAGGCGCAATTAGGTAAGGAGTTAGGTGTATCTGAATGGCATACCATAACCCAGGAGCAGATCAATAAATTTGCCGATGCCACGCTTGACCACCAGTGGATACACACCGATGCCGAAAAAGCCAAAACCGAAAGTCCTTTTAAAACAACCATAGCTCACGGTTATTTAACACTATCACTGATACCCTATCTGTGGAAACAAATAGCTGATATCCGTAACCTGAAAATGGAAATTAACTACGGTATCGAAAGTCTCCGTTTTGCACAACCGGTGTTAGTTAACGATAAAGTGAGGTTGAAAGCCAAGTTATCAAACCTGGTTAATTTGCGTGGGGTAACTAAAGCCACCATGACCATTGAACTTGAAATTGAAGGCCAAAAGAAACCAGCCTTTGCCGGTGATGTGGTTTTTCTGTATCACTTTATAGGGTAATACAAAAGCTCATTTCATTGCTTTGTATACCACAAAACATGGCCGACAATATAATCCCAATGCCATAAAGCATCGGCTGTAAACCCCGGTCAGAAGCCTATCATTACCTTTGTGTTTATACTGTATATGAGCACAAAAAAGATCAGGTTAAGCATCCTTGACCAATCGCCGATAAGGAAGGGAGCAACAGCCGAGCAGGCTGTACAGGAAACCGTTGAACTGGCAAAATATACCGACCAGCTGGGTTATACACGTTATTGGGTATCAGAGCATCATAATACCCGCACCCTGGCCGGCTCAACACCCGAGGTGCTGATTGCTCATCTGGCGGGGCAAACCCAGCGTATGCGTATTGGCTCGGGTGGCATCATGATGCCTAATCATAGTACCTTAAAGGTAGCTGAGAACTTCCGGATGCTCGAAGCATTGTTTCCCGGCCGTATTGACCTGGGCATGGGCCGTGCTCCGGGTACCGACCGTATCACGGCTTCGGTATTAAACCCGTCAAACCAGTTCAGGGAAGATGATTTTGTAGAGCAGCTTACCGACCTGAATAATTATTTTCATGATACCTATGAGCCTGGCACCATACACTCCAGAATAAGGGCTATACCGCAAGTGAAAACCGTGCCCGACAAATGGCTGCTGAGCTCAAGCGGTCAAAGCGGCTTATTTGCCGCTCATTTCGGTATGGGTTTCTCTTTCGCACATTTTATAAACCCGGTCGGCGGTCCGTTGAATGTGAAGCTTTACCGCGAACGTTTTATGCCTTCTGATGATCTGGCGCAGCCCCAGGCCAATGTGGCTGTATTTGTATTTTGTTCAGAAGATGAAGAAAAAATAAAGCAGCACCAGGCCGTGATGGATCACCGCTTTTTGCAGTTTGAAAAAGGAGGGCCCATCATACCTTTAAGCTATCAGGATGTTAAAGATGAGATTTATACTCCGGCAGATCTGGAGCGGATTCGTCAAAACCGTTACCGCCTGATTACCGGTACCCCATTGCAAATTAAATTGAAACTGACCTGGCTGGCCGATGATTATGATGTAGATGAGATCATGGCGGTAACCATTACCGAAGATTTTAATGACAGGTTAGCATCATATAAACTGCTGGCCCAGCAATTTGAGCTATAACTGAGTCGAAAAATACTTTCAAAAAAAAGCTGTTGTTTAACACAGAATAGCTTTTTTTGCGTTAAATAACTGCGCTTTCTAAAGGTAAAGAAAACTTTATATGGGTTTTAATCGTATCTTTGGAAAGATTATAAATAACACATTCATATTCTAATTTATTCAATTCAGTGGTAATTATCATATTCTTTGTAGCGCACTGGTTTTTGTCGCTATTTTTTCAAACGTTCTTTCTGCACAGGTATGCCTCACACAAAATGTTCACTACCAATAAGTTTTATGAGGGGTTATTTTACCTGCTTACCTACATATGTCAGGGCTCATCGTTCCTGAACCCTAGGGCTTATGCCATTATGCACCGTGAGCATCATGCTTATAGCGACACGGAAAAAGATCCGCATTCGCCGCACTTTTTTAAGGATGTTTTTCAGATGATGATCTATACCGCTAAAAGCTATAGCCTTCATGTTAAAAAATTAAAAGAACCGGAAGAGCGCTTTAAAGGTAATATTCCTGAATGGCGTACGGTTGATTATATAGGTTCGTCAATGGTATCACGTATATCATTTGGTATATTGTATATTGCTTTTTATGTGGTTTTCGCTACACAATGGTGGATGTACCTGCTTATCCCTATCCATTTTTTAATGGGCCCAATACATGGTGCTATTGTTAACTGGTGCGGTCATAAATATGGCTATTCCAATTTTGATAATGGTGATAAATCAAAAAATACTACTCCGTTTGACTTTTTAATGCTGGGCGAATTATTTCAAAACAATCACCACAAACACCCTAACCGGGCCAACTTTGGCGCCAAATGGTTTGAGATCGATCCGGTTTATCCCATTATGAAACTGATGCACTGGATGCGCATCATCAAATTGCGTAAAGCGTATTTGTAATACTTTTTGGACTACGGGACTTTTGGACCGGAGGACTTTGGACTTAAGGATAATAGACAGAGGACTTTTTAAAATATTTAAAAGCGAGCTCTTAACAGGGTTCGCTTTTGTTTTTTAGGTGTCTCTCAATCCTATAGTCTTGTAGTTCCAAAGTCCTCTCGTCTTATAGTCCCCCAAAGTCCTTCAGTCCCATAGTCTAAAAAAATCATCCCAAAGTCCTATAGTCCAAAAGTCTAACAGTCTTTTATCCATTTACCTTATATTTGCCGCTCATAAAATATACTACCATGAGTATCTCTGTATTAGCTCAGAATTTGAGCGGATCTGAAATTATTAAAATAGCCGGCGAGGTTAATGAACTGAAAAGACAGGGGCAAAATATAGCCAACTTAACCATTGGCGATTTTGATTCCAGTATTTATGCTATCCCCGAAGAGTTAAAGGCTGGTATTATTGCAGCCTACAATCAAAATCATACCAACTACCCACCTGCAGATGGTGTGCTGACCCTGAGAGAAAGCGTATCTAAGTTTTTAAAGAAAAGCTTTAATCTTGATTATTCATCAAATCAGATATTAATATCAGGCGGCTCTCGCCCCTTGATATATTCTACCTTTTTAGCAGTGGTAAACCCCGGCGAAAAAGTAGTTTTCCCGGCACCTTCATGGAATAACAATCACTACTCCGACCTTTTAGGTGCAGAACCGGTAATGATACAAACCAGGGCCGAAAACAACTTTATGCCTACCGCAGATGAGATACGCCCGCACTTAAAGGGAGCAGCATTGCTGGCTTTGTGTTCGCCGCTCAACCCAACAGGCACCATGTTTGGTAAAAAAGACCTGGAAGAAATCTGTGACCTGGTTATTGCCGAAAATAAAACCCGCAAGGCAGGCGAAAAGCCATTGTACTTATTGTACGATCAGATCTACTCGCAATTGACTTTTGGCGATTTTAAACATTATGATCCGGTTACCCTACGCCCTGAACTTAAAGATTACACCATATTTATTGATGGCGCCTCTAAATGTTTCGCATCAACAGGTGTAAGGGTAGGCTGGGGTTTTGGCCCGGCAAATATTATTGATAATATGAAGGCTATTGTGGGCCACATGGGTGCATGGTCGCCAAAGGCCGAACAAATGGCGATGGCCAGCTTTATATTAGATGATGCCGCGGTTGATACCTACATGACCGAATTTAAAAGCAGGATACAAAGCAGTTTAACTGCCCTGCATGAGGGTTTCCAATTGTTAAAAGCTGAGGGCTTTAAGGTAGATTCCATTGTACCTATGGGTGCTATTTACCTGACCCTTAAAATAGATTACTCTGGCAAAACCACTCCGGATGGAACTGTGTTAAAAGACTCTGCCGATATTAACTTTTACCTGATCAGGGAGGCCGGTGTTGCCCTGGTGCCTTTCTCGGCATTTGGTACCGGCGATGATGTAAACTGGTTCCGTGCATCGGTAGGTGCAAGTACTTTACAGGAAATACAACAACTGATACCGCGGGTTAGGGAAGCATTATCTAAGCTTAAATAATTATCATTTTTATACTTTTTGTAAAAGGCCGGTTATGTTTAACATAGCCGGCCTTTTATTTTATGGGAAAATGTAGTGAGTTTATTATACAAATAAGAAAGTGAAACTTATTGAAGTAAAATTTGTTTCTTATAAAAACAATATAAACACTCACTATGAAAAAGTTAAGCTTAATGATGATGATCGCGTTATCGGCACTGATGTTTCAGGCCTGTAATAACGCGGCTAAAACCGACAGTAAAGAAAGTGCTGATAGCACTAATGCCGTTAAAGACACTACCACAACCGGAGCTACTGGTATAGCGGTTGATGCCGGCGACGCTAAGTTTGCCACTGATGCTGCCAACGGCGGTATGGCCGAAGTTGCTGTAGCTAAAGTTGCCGAACAAAAAGCGGTTAACCAAAAAGTTAAAGATTTTGCCGCCATGATGGTAAAAGACCATAGCAAAGCTAACGACGAGCTGATGGCCATAGCCAAGGCTAAAAACATTACCTTACCGGCCGCGCCAAGCGAAGACAAACAAAAAGAATTGGCCGATCTGTCTAAAAAATCAACCAGCGACTTTGATAAAGCTTATGTAGATGCTATGGTTGACGGGCATAAGAAAACCATATCCTTGTTTGAAGACGCGGCAAAAAACTGCAAGGATGCCGAGCTAAAAGCCTTTGCAACCAACACGCTGCCAACTATAAAAGGTCACCTGGCCGAAATTGAAGCCATTAAAAAAGGTATGAAATAATATTTTATTGTTCCGGTTTAACAAAGAAAAAGGGAGATGCATGCATCTCCCTTTTTCTTTGTTATTGCTATTGTATTAGCCCGCATAAAACGATATTTT
This sequence comes from Mucilaginibacter sp., assembly GCF_039207105.1. GTDB lineage: Bacteria > Bacteroidota > Bacteroidia > Sphingobacteriales > Sphingobacteriaceae > Mucilaginibacter. The sequence goes on along the minus strand of NZ_JBCECK010000109.1, from coordinate 728 downwards.
AGACCGGGCCGAAATCTGCGCGGCCACTTTGTTCATCATTACCAAATATTAAAACAAAAATAGCTTCAGAGGCCGGTGGCCATGAGGTAAAAAGAGCTAAATTTTATGTCGTCAAAACCTATAATTACGGGCCTTATGGCCTACGGAATGTCGGGCAGGATATTTCATGCACCGTTTTTAACTACTAACCCAGGCTTTACATTTAAGGCTGTGGTTGAACGCCATGAAAAAAAGGCCGGGAAAAAATATCCGGATGTCATTAGCTATAACTCCATTGATGAATTGCTGAACGACAGCGAGATTGAGCTCATCATCGTAAATACACCTAATAATACCCATTTTGATTATGCGGTACAGGCGCTCAATGCGGGTAAACATGTGCTTATTGAAAAACCCGCGGCGGTAACTTCTGCCGAGGTAAAAGCCTTGTTTGATCTGGGCAGAAAGCTTAACCTGAAAGTGATGATCTACCAGAACCGCCGGTACGATAGCGGCTTCATATCTGTAAAAGAAGTTGTTGAAAGCGGCAGACTGGGCGAGCTGATCGAGGTGCATTTCAGGCTCGACAGGTACCGGATGCCGATAGGGCCAAAAGTATTTAAAGAAACTAAAGAAACGCCGGGTAACGGACTTACTTATGATCTTGGCGCGCATTTGGTTGATAATGCCATTTACTTATTTGGCAAGCCGCTTAGCTATGTTAAAACTACAGCATCGCACAGGCCCGG
>NZ_JBCECK010000108.1:0-18140 GCF_039207105.1 Mucilaginibacter sp. | reverse complement strand
ACGTAGCCATGCGCGATCTGGACATCCGCGGCAGTGGCAACCTGCTGGGTGCCGAGCAAAGCGGCTTTATTGCCGAAATAGGCTTCGACATGTATCATAAAATATTGGACGAAGCTATACAGGAACTTAAAGAGGACGAATTTAAAGGTGTTTTCCCTGATGATAAGCCCCGCCCGTTTATTTCCTTTACCCAGATAGATACTGACCTCGAGATCCTAATTCCCGACGAATACGTAACCAATATTGCCGAACGTTATAACCTCTACACCGAATTATCCAAACTGGAGAACGAAGTGGAACTTTCAGCGTTTCAGCAACAGCTGCATGACCGTTTTGGTAAAATACCGCCACAGGTTCACGACCTGCTGAACACCATGCGCCTGCAATGGCTGGGCAAAACTATCGGTTTCGAGAAAATCTCACTTAAAAAGAATGTGCTGCGAGGGTATTTTATCAGCAACCAGCAATCGGCTTACTTTGAATCAGATGCTTTCCGTAATGTGCTTACGTTTGTACAATCAAACATGCGCCGCACCAACCTCAAAGAAGTAAAAAACACCCTGCGCTTAAGCATCGAGGGTGTTAATAGTATTGATCAGGCCGTATTGTTTTTAAATGAGATAGCAGGGATGGTTGGGGTTGATTAAATTATATTTACGTCAGTTCAGAAGTAACCCGCATATTGTACATTGTTTCATTAAACAATGAGTAAAAACTGTACCTTTGTCATATTTTTTATACAATTAATAGCTCTTTTAATTATATTTAGATAATTAAAATTTATGGCAGATATAGAGGTTTTTCACTTTGATGAAACTAAAGAAAGTTTTGAAAATCATTCAAATGAGAACGGTTTTACATACTGGAGTGCACGGAAATTAATGGAATGCTTGGGCTATCTAAATTGGAATACTTTTAACCAAGTGATCAGCAAAGCAATGACTACCTGCAATACTTTAAATATCCCTATAATGGGAAATTTTGAGGCAAGGATGATTGAGCTTAACGGAAAGCTTATTCCTGATTTTAAACTCTCCCGATTTGCCTGTTATTTAGTATCAATGAACGGCAATATAAAAATGCCACAAGTGGCTAAAGCACAAGCTTATTTTGCCGCATTAGCTGGTGCTGTTCAAGATTATCAGATAGAAGCAGAAAAAGTAGAACGGCTACAAATACGGGGTGAAGTATCTGAAAGAGAATCAACATTAAGTGGTGTGGCATTTTCTGCAGGAGTAAAGAATTATGCATTCTTTCAAAACGCCGGATACATGGGAATGTATAACAAAAACATTAAGCAATTAAAATTAGTACGCCGCATCGATGAAAAAAGAAGCTTACTTGATTTTATGGGTAAAGATGAGTTAGCAGCAAATTTATTTAGGATAACTCAAACCGAATTAAAAATAAGAAACGAAAATGTATCTGGCCAATCAAGGTTAGAAAGTGCAGCTCATACAGTTGGCAGACAGGTGAGACAAGCAATGATTGATATTAACAATATAACTCCCGAACAACTACCTATTCATGATGACATTAAACAAGTCAAGAAAGAATTGAAAGAAAAGAATAAAGCACTTAAAAGCTTTAAGTCAAAGGGGCTTAATAAATAATAAAACTGGGGTAGAATATTTATTAGAATACCTACCCCAGTTTCATTACACTTTCTTATAAATGCTATTCAAATTTCTGCCCAGCTCCTGGTAATCCAGGCCATAGCCAACTACAAATTCGTTTTCAATTTCAAAGCCTACATATTTAAGCTCTTCAATAGGTTTTTGCAGCGCTGCAGGCTTCAACAGCAGCGAGCACACGCTGATAGATGCCGGTTTGCGTTGCTTTAATTTATCAACCAGGTAATTAAGCGTATTTCCGGTATCAACAATATCTTCAATAATTATTACATCGCGGTCTTTGATATCTACGATCAAGTCAATATCCTCGCGAATTTTGAGTTTGCTTGTGGTGCCACCGTAATAAGAAGCCAGCTTGGTAAAGGCAACTTCACAGGGGATGTCAATGTGTTTCATAAGGTCGGCAATAAACAAAAAACTGCCATTCAGCACACCAACAAATATGGGGGTACTTTTTTGATAATCAGCATTAAGTTGTTGTCCAATGGTCTTGATTCGTTCGGCTATTACATTTTTGTTAATGAGGGGCTCAAACTCAAGGTCAGAAATTTTAATTTTCATGGTAGGGGTATTAAGATGTTCAGGTATTAAATTATTGTAAAGCAACGTGGTAATTGTTATACAATTTTTGGCCTAAAATAGTATAAATAGGGTACAATAGCATGAAAATAATTGTAACGTATATAACGTTATATTTACACCTCATGATAGACTATCAGGCTTACACCTTACCAAACGGCATCAGGATATTGTATAAACACGCTCCGTTTGCCATTACTCATTGTTGCTTTATTGTAAACGCTGGCTCGCGTGATGAAAACGCTGGGCAAGAGGGTCTGGCTCATTTTATTGAACACCTGCTGTTTAAAGAAACTGAACGGCGCAGTACCAGTCAAATACTAAACCGGCTGGAACTGGTTGGCGCCGACCTTAACGCCTATACCACTAAAGAATATACTTGTATACATGCCTCATTACTTGGCCAGCATCTGGAGCGTGCTATGGATCTGTTTGAGGATATTCTTTTTCACTCCACCTTTCCTGAGGATGAGCAGGAGAAAGAAAAAGGAGTGATACTGGACGAGATCGCCTCCTACCTTGACCAACCTGAAGAGGCCATACAGGATGATTTTGAAGAACTCCTGTTTGCCAATCACCCAATGGGCAAAAACATCCTGGGCACAGAAGAGTCTGTAGGTAAAATGAACGGCGATGATATCCGGGCATTTATTAGCGCCAACTATAGTCCATCTGAAATGATCTTCGCCGTTAATGGCACTTATGATTTCAAGAAGATCATCAAATTATCGGAAAAATATTTTGGCCATGTTGCAGTAAACCCGTCTATAAAAAACCGGACCACGCCACCTGCTAATCAAAGCGGTGTACATATCGTTAAAAAGCCCATCTCTCAAACACACTGTATTATAGGTAACCAAGCTTATTCATCATCGCATAAGCACAAAAATGGTTTATTACTACTGAATAATTTGTTAGGCGGCATGGGCATGAGCAGCAGGCTCAACCTTGAGATCCGCGAAAAATACGGCATCGCCTACACCATCGAATCAAACTATACGGCGCTTACTGATACCGGTATTTTTTCTATTTACTATGGCACCGATGCTGAAAAAGCCGAAAAGGCCTCGCGCCTGGTTCATAAGGAATTAAAGAAACTGCGCGATCAAAAACTGGGTACATTACAGCTGCATCAGGCCAAAGAAAAATTTATTGGCCAGATAGCCCTTGCCGAAGAAAACAGGATGAGCCTTATTATTTCAATGGCCAAAAGTTTGCTTGATTTTAACCATATTGATACGCTCGAAGATGTATTTAATAAGATAAATGCCGTTACTGCTGATCAATTATTGGAAATAAGCAACGAAATTTTTGATATTGACAGGCTAATTACATTGAAATTTGAGCCTAAATAATAATAAACCTGTATTTTTGCACAATGAAATACCCTATCATAGCCTACGGAGATCCGGTTTTAAGGAAAAAAGCGACAGCAATTGAACCTGATGAATACCCGCACATTAAAGAGCTGGTTGAAAACATGTTTGACACCATGTATGCCGCACATGGCGTAGGGCTGGCCGCCCCTCAGGTTGGCATGTCTATGCGTTTATTTGTGGTTGATGCCTCTGTATTTAGCGATGATGAACCCGACCTGAAAGACTTTAAAAAAGCATTTATTAACGCTACCATTTTAGAGGAAGAGGGCGAAGAATGGGGTTTTAACGAAGGCTGTCTGAGTATTCCTGATATCCGCGAAGATGTTTACCGCAAGCCGATTGTAAAACTATCGTACTATGACGAAAACTGGAAACACCATGTTGAAAGCTTTAAAGGTTTAGCAGCCCGCGTTATTCAGCATGAGTATGACCATATTGAAGGTAAATTATTTACTGATAAACTAAGCCCGCTACGCAGACGCCTTATTGAGAAGAAACTGAACGATATTTCAAAAGGGATGGTTGACGTAGATTACAAAATGAAATTCCCGGCTGTTAAAAAAGGCAGATAAATTTTAGTTGTGAGTTGTGAGTGATGAGTTTTGAGTATACGATACTCATCATTCCCTATTAAGTCAAGAGAAACTAAAACTCAATACTTAAAACTCAGAATTTCTTAAAACTTAGTTACTACTGCTCTTATTATCAGAATCTGTTATCTGCTTTACTAAGCTACCCCAGGCCAGCGGATTAAGCAGCGGATTGGGCGTTAATGAATGGGAATTTAATATGCTGGTGTGCATACTCTGGGCTGTAGCCGATTGTATTTCCTGAGCATCGCGCGGCAATATGTTACCTAAAGCAACCAGTGATGTGCGGCTGATATTTTTGCGGGCAATCTCCAGATCATCATCGGCCAGTTTTATAGCCAGAAAATCTTTTTTAAACTCATCAGTAGTGGCCCATGGAAACACGTGGAAAGTAGGCAGGTTGATAATTTTCGGTTTCAGCAAAACCTGCATGGTATAGCTGCTGTTGGGTACTTTTGCCGGTATTACAACGGTTAATGTACCATAACCCACGCAAGTAAACCGCAAGGTGTCCTGCTCATGGGCAACAAATGAAAAATAACCTTTATAGTTTGATTGGTTAATGGAATTACGGCCAGACGTATTGGTAATAGTTACATAAGGCACTATAACATTAACGCTATCTGCATTATGCACAACACCTGTAAACTGCACCACAGGTCTATCGTCATGGCTTTGAGCAAAAACTCCTGCCGTTGCAAACAAAAATAATATGGCTATTAAATATTTCATAAACCAATCGCCCTTTCCGTATATATTACACTCCCCTGCCGGAAAAAGTTTCAAAACTAATTCAAAAGTACGTTAATGCCTTATTATGCGGGGCATTTTAACAATACTTAACACTATCTCAAATTTTCGGGGAGTACCGCGTTAGGATCGTCAATATCAGTTAAGTTAATAGCCTCAATGCCTGTAACTTCAGGAACCGCCTTTTTTATAGCCTGCTCAATGCCTGCCTTAAGCGTCATGATGCTCATTGGGCATGATCCGCATGAACCTAATAATTTTAACTTAACTACACCCTCTGGGGTAATCTCCTCAATCGAAACATTCCCGCCATCAGCCTCCAAATACGGACGGATGGTATCTAAAGCTGTTTCTACCTGACTTAATAAACTCATTTTTACTAATTTATAACAAAAGTAAAGTTACTTAATTATTTACAATATTTTTTATGGATCTATCGTCTTTGACAGACAAAAGACTTTTGGACTATGAGACAATGGACTTAAAAAAAGATGGTTGAAAAATCAACCATTTCTTTTATTCCTAAATCTTTTATCCATTGTCTTAAAGTCTCTTAGTCCTAAAGTCCCTTATCCAATCAATGCTTTTGCATTTGATATCGCTACCTGTTGCGCTACGCGGCTGGCCATCTCCAGGAAGGCGTTGGTCATTGGGCCATCCTCGTCCATTATGGTTGGCTTACCGGCATCGCCAGATTCGCTTATACCCTTTACTAACGGAATTTCCCCTAAAAATGGTACATCCAGTTGTTCGGCCAGTTTGTGGCCGCCGCCTTTACCAAATATATAATATTTATTTTCGGGCAGCTCGGCTGGTGTAAAGTACGACATGTTTTCTACCACACCCAATATCGGCACATTAATAGCCGGCATTAAAAACATACCTATCCCCTTTTTAGCATCGGCAAGTGCTACGTTTTGCGGCGTGGTAACAATAACAGCACCGGTAACCGGGAAAGTTTGCGTAACGGTAATGTGAATATCGCCGGTTCCGGGAGGCAGGTCAACTACCAGGTAGTCCAGTTCGCCCCAGTCGGCATCGTTAAACAATTGTTTTACCGCGGTTGATACCATTGGCCCGCGCCAGGGCACAGGTTGATTAGGGTCTGTAAAAAAGCCTATGGAAAGCAGCTTAATGCCATATTTTTCAATAGGTTCAATGCGGGTTTTGCCATCAACAGTACTTGCTTGCGGGCGCGCGCCCTCCAAACCAAACATAATAGGTACCGATGGACCATAAATATCAGCATCAATTAAACCTACTTTGGCACCGGCTTTGGCCAGTCCTAAAGCCAGGTTTGCCGCCACGGTTGATTTACCAACCCCGCCTTTGCCCGATGCTACGGCTATTATATTTTTAACACCAGGTACACCTGTATTTTTTTGCGTGGTAACCCTTGATGTCATGTTAATGCTCACCACCGCCTCTTTACTTATAAAATGGCTGATAGCATTACGGCAGGCATTTTCAATTAAGGCTTTTAGGGGGCAAGCCGGGGTTGTTAATACAACCGAAAAGCTAACGTTGTTGCCATCTATATGAATATCCTGTATCATGTTCAGGGTAACCAGGTCCTTTTTCAGGTCTGGTTCTTCTACATTACCCAGGGCTTGTAAAACTTGTTCTTTAGTAATTATCATAATATTGTGGCAAATTTATGAAAACAGGCTGTTGATTACGTTGGTTTAAGAAACAATTTGCAGAAACAACCGTTTGCAGGGGATAAGATTTAGTTTAGTTTTGGAAAAATTTACACATGAAGCGCCTTAATCCTAAATATATACGCATAGCCGCCTTTATACTGGTACCCTTGTTAGTTATTTTTTTAATAGTTGGGTACACCACCTATTCAAAACGTGAGTCGTTGCTTCAAAAAGCTATCGACAAAGCTAAAGCAAAAGCCAAAAGGGATTATAATTTAGATGTAAAAATAGGCTCGGCGCACTTTACCGGCACCAGCACCGTATCATTTACCGATGTAACCATAGTACCCGATCAGCGCGATAGCCTGCTGAATATCAAAACGCTGGTAGTAAGTGTTAAGCTGCTGCCACTGGCCGTTGGCGATATTAAACTGGCCGATGTAATACTGCAGGACGGTTTTATAAACCTGACCAGCGTTAAAGGTGTTAAAAACTTTGACTTCCTGTTTAAAAAGAAAAAGGATACTACCGCTACGCATACCAAGGTTGATCTGGCCGATCTGTCTGACCACCTCATTAACGAGCTCTTGTATAAAATTCCCGATAACCTGGCGCTCAGCAATTTTTCAATTGCTTTCAGGGATGACAGCACCCGGCTTAAGCTACTTGCTAAAAGTGCCATGATCAAGGATGGTAACCTAACCTCAACCATTGATGTAGATAATGGAGCGGCTACCTGGCATGTTGCCGGTAAAATGCACCCGTCAGATAAGGATATTGATGTAAAATTATATGCCGATGGAAAAAAGGTAGAGTTACCGATCATCGAGAAAAAATTCAGGCTTAAGTTAAATTTTGATACCATCAGCACTAAATTGACCAAAGTAGAGCATGGCGGTGGCGAAACAAAAATTTATGGCTCATGGGCGGTACATAACCTGCTGATTCATCATCCGGCTTTATCATCTGATAATATTGAGTTTCCGGATGCCTCTATTGATGCCAATGTTTTTGTTGGCAGCAATTATGTATCGGTTGATAGTTCTTCGCTCATTCACATTAAAAAACTAACTGCTCATCCATTCATTAAATACACCCTTAACCCGGTTAAAATTTATGAACTGAAGATCAATACCGGCTGGCTCAACGCTGCCGATATCTTTGACGCGTTCCCATCGGGAATGTTTGATGCGCTTAATGGTATACAGGTGGCCGGTAAATTGAATTATGCATTAAACTTTTATATGGATTCATCCAAGCTGGACGATCTGCAATTTGATTCCAGGCTGAGCAAGGATAATTTCAGGATCATTAAGTATGGCAAAACCGACCTTACAAAGCTTAATAGCTCTTTTGTTTACACGCCATACGAAAAGGGAAAACCAATGGCTCCGCACCTGATTGGCCCCGATAACCCAGAGTTTACACCGCTTGAACAAATTGCACCAACCCTACGCAACGCGGTAATGACAGCCGAAGACCCATCCTTTTACAACAATCATGGCTTTGTGGAAGAAGCCATCCGTAAATCAATAGTAACTGATTTTAAAGACAAGAAATTTAAGCGCGGCGGTAGCGGTATATCTATGCAGCTGGTTAAAAACGCCTATCTGAGCAAAGAAAAAACCCTCTCCCGCAAAATTGAAGAGATCCTGATCGTATGGATCATCGAGAATAATCGCCTTATGAGTAAAAACCGCATGCTGGAGGTTTATTTCAATATTATTGAATGGGGCCGTAACATATACGGCATATCAGAAGCATCGCACTATTATTTTGGCAAGTCGCCGTCTGAACTTACCCTGGGCGAGAGTATTTACCTGGCCAGCATTGTGCCATACCCTAAAGGCGGCCTGTATGCATTTCAGCCTGATGGTACTTTGAGGCCGGGCCTGCATGGCTACTTTAATTTGATTGGTAAGCTGATGGCTCAAAAAGGTTATACCCAACGTGACACCAATGCTTATGGTTTTTATTCGGTAAGGTTGAGGGAAGGCCTGCGCCGCGCCATTGCTCCTGTTGATACCGCTACGGCCGATAGCCTGATGAAGCAAGGCGGCGACGATAATGAGATTATGCCGGCACTGGAAGACCCAACCAAGAAGCCTAACTTTTTCCAACGTTTATTCGGTAAAAAAGATACTACAGGTAAGGGTGAAGAGGAAAAAGAAAAGCTGAAAGAAAAATCGGCTAAAGAAAAACTGAAAGACCAGGTTGAAGCCCTGAAGCAGGAATATAAACTGAAGATCGATAATATTGATACAGCAGGAAAAACCCGCAAAGAAATACGACAGGAAAAACGCAGGCTTAGAAAAGAACAGGACGATAAAGAGGATGAGCTAAAGGCAAAGGCTAATTTATAACTCTTCAAACAATTAGATGTTTAAACATCTAATTTACATACAGGTGACTATATTTTTTGTTTGAACATTTAAATTTGTTCTAACAACAGCAAAACAATACAATTATGTCACTGATAGAAAAATTACAATGGCGTGCCGCCGTTAAAAAGTTTGATCCAAGCAAAAATATAACAACCGAACAATTAGATAACCTGCTGAGCGCCGTTCAGCTTGCCCCTACTTCATATGGCTTGCAACCCTTTAAAGTTATTGTGGTTAAGGATGCTGAAACCCGTGAAAAATTAAAAGCAGCCGGCTATAACCAGGCTCAAATTACAGATGCCGATGCCTTATTTGTTTTCGCGTCGGTAACTAAGTTTGATGAGCAATTTGGTAAGAGTTTCATTGACCTTGTTGCTTCGGTACGCAATGTTGATCGTGCAAGCCTTGCAGGTTATGAGCAAGTTGTTTTAGGCGCATTGGGTAACCGTACGGAAGAACAGAATTTGGCCTGGGCACACAAACAAGCTTATGTAGCTTTAGGCGTACTGTTAAGCGCCGCTGCCGATATGGGTATTGATGCCGGACCTATGGAAGGTTTTGATGCCGCGAAATTTGATGAAATACTGGGACTGAAAGAAAAAGGTTTAACTACCACAGTTATCGCAGCCGTTGGCTTCCGTGCAGAAGATGATCATTATAGCAAAATGATAAAAGTACGCAGACCGAAAGAAGAGCTGTTTATCCACGTTTAATTCCTACATTTTTATCAGGCCTGTTATCACGCTGCTCTTCGCGACTGTGATAATAGGCCTTTCTATTTACATTATTGCCCTTCTTTCAGTACACTTCCGCATCTATAACCTCAAGAAAATCAATGGCATGCACTTTGTATATCTAAACCCGGGAGATTATAAAGATGGCAAAGAAAATATTAATTGTGGACCACAACGAGTTAATGACAGATGTCATGTCATATATCTTAACCGGCAAGGGCTATGATGTAATAGCCCTTAACCAGGCCGACCATATATTTACGAACATTAACCAAAATCACCCCGATTTGGTAATTCTTGACTCGCTATTGCCTGGAATTGATGGCGTTGATATTTGCCGCCTTTTAAAACGTAACAAAGCCACGCAGGCTCTCCCGGTGATCATTTGTAGCTATAATGATGACGCCGATCAATCCATTCAGCAAATAGCTACACCTGATGATATTTTGCATAAACCTTTTGGTATGAGCAACCTGATTGAAAAGGTAGAGTACCAGCTTGCGGCTTAAATAACAGTACATTAACTGCAACCTAATAATACCTGTTTGTATAGGTAACTCCTTCTGATCAGGATGTGCCGACACAAAAATTACCGCTCAATTTTCTTTAAAATGCAATTTTTATTGCCAACAATTGTATATTTACCCCGAGGAGAAAAAGATGGGCCTGCCACTAAGGATAACATATAACGATACCGACCACGTTTATCAGATCAATACAACACCGATCAACAAAGCAACAACTGAGCTTGAAATATTGCTAAATGGTGAGAAAATCATCCTTCAGAAGGATGCCCGCGGCGCATGGATACAAATGGGCGAAGGACCACTGATTGATCCTGAACTTGCCCAGGCACTTGGCCGCTCTGTGTCGTTAAGATTCAGGATGTAAGCGTTTTTTTTATCGATACAAGTTCACACCTACTTTGGGTTCTATCTATTGTTCAATTGCTGCAAACTTAGCAGTCGCTCCCAACTCTGTTATTTAAGCAAAATTTTTTCTGCTACCCTGTCATATCATAGTTAAACAAATAACTTTGCTATATGACTAAACCCATCTATTTCTTTTTTACAGCCTGGCTATTGCTTTTAACTGCCTGCGCTGGAATCAAAAAAGAAACCGGGTATTACAGAATCAGCCAAACCGTTAGTGCTGATTCGGTGGTAAAACTTAAAAGCAACCTCTCGCATGCTATAAATAATGATTTGTTTGAATCGTTTATTTTTACCGGTAACAACCATATAACTATTCCTTACCGGCTGTTGCGTCCGGTAAAATTGGGCAAAGCGGATAAGTACCCATTAGTACTTGTGTTACATAGCTCTGGTGCTATCGGCACCGATAACGTAAGCCAGCTGGGCGTTTTGGCCAAATTATGGGCTAAGCCCACTACACACAAGCAATACCCGGCTTATGTAGTAGTACCACAGTTTCCGCAACGGTCATCCAATTATTATGTAGATAGGGATAGAAATGTACTTGCATCTGTGCCGGCCCCTTCCCTATCGCAGGCTTTACAACTAATTGATTCCCTAAAGCAAGTTTTACCGATAAATGTAAAACAGATATATGTTATCGGTTTTTCTATGGGCGCATCCTCCACAGTTAATTCTTTAGGCCTACGTCCGGATCTGTTTGCTGCCGCTGTATCTGTTTCGGGCATACCTGATTTTAATTATACCGATAAGCTTGCTCAAATACCGTTATGGCTTATTCATGGCAATGCCGATACGGAAAACCCAATACCCAGCGACAAACAGTTGTATAAAGAACTATTATCGCGGCATGCCCAACACATCAAATTCTGGGAAATTGATCACCTTAATCATGACGTTTACTCAGAATTATACACCAGCGATGCCATACCAGCTTGGTTATTCGGCCACAAAAAGAAGTAGGCGCTTGTGTAAAATTTTTGATCCTTTGATTTAAGCGCCTATTCATCACCTATCTTGTATCCGATTAGCTTAAAATCAAGGATCAACCTCTATCTCCTATGTTATTACGATACAAAACGCTTTTCATCTGCACCTGGTTATTATTATGTTCTGCAAGCTTATTTGCCCAACAAACACCATATGAAGCAGAAGACAAGGTTGCGGCCGACTTTAAAAAACTATTAAACAGACCAAGGGTTGCGGCCAGGGCGTCTTTTCAAACTAATAAAACTGATTCGGTTATTATTGAAACCGGCTATATATACAGTGAAAAGGACGAGAGGGTGCCTATGCTCATCTATAAACCGGTTACACAAGCAAAAGCATTCCCCGCGGTTATTTTTTTGCATGGTACCGGTGGATCCAAAGACTCCAAAGACATCAAAAAAACGCTATATCAGCTTAGTAAAAGGGGCATAATAGGCGTGGCCATTGATGCCCGCTATCATGGCGCTCGCGTTGCCGGGGGCGCACATGGCTCAAAAGAATACGTAGAAGCTGTTACCAAAGCCTGGCATAATACCGACCCAACCAGCCAAACCCATCCCTTCTTTTTTGATACCGCGTACGACTTGTGGCGTGTAACCGATTACCTGGTAAGCAGACCCGACGTAGCGGCCGATCGTATTGGTATGGGTGGTATATCAATGGGTGGTATTGAAACCTGGATGGCGGCTTCTGTTGATACCCGAATAAAAGTAGTGGTGTTGGATATAGCGGCACAAAGCTTCAAGTGGTCGCTTGAAAATGATAAATGGCAGGGCCGTGCAGGTACTATTCGCGGGGCGCATTTACAAGCCGCTAAAGATCTGGGCGATTCATCACTTAATAAAAAGAATGTGAAAGCCCTTTGGGACAAGCTACTACCTGGTATAACCGGTGAATTTGATTGCCCATCCATGATCAGACTATTAGCTCCCAGGCCTTTGCTGATATTAAGCACCGAAAAGGATCAGAACTGCCCGCTGCCGGGCGCTAATATCGCGTTTGAATCTGCCAGGACAGCTTATGCTTCCAAAAACGCCACGGATAAAATAACGATGGATATTGCCCCAAACCTGCCGCATACTACCACGCCACAGCATTCAAAAATGACGCTTGACTGGTTCAGTAAATGGCTTTAAGTTAAAAACCCACATCCCCGGCCAAGTGCCGGGGATGTGGATAATGATCTATTTAAAAAAGTAACTCACATGCGCCACGGCGGCAAATTTAGTACCAGGCGTAAACGCAACACCATCCACCGGTGCTTCCCCCCTTAAACGGGTCTCCTGTTCAAACTGCGATTCTTTCCATTTTACATTAAACAGATTATTGATGGTTATACCTATTTCATATTTAGGCTGCGTATAGTTCAACACCAGATCGTTTACAAAATAGCCTACGGCGGTTAAGCTATTATCCTCATTAGCTGGCCTGTCGCTCAAATAGCGATAGCGCAAACTGCCATTAAAACCACTTTTGCTTAAATAGGTAACCCCACCCGTGCTGCTCCATACCGGTGCCAACGGAATATAATTTTGCCCGGCTGGATCATCTAACGAACGGCCGTGCGCATAATTCACATCGGCATCAAAGAAAAGGAACGATACCGGCTGGTAACGTGCAGAAAAATCAAAACCTATACGTTGAGTACGTCCGCTAAAGTCAACCGTACCGCCATCGCCACCATAAACAAACTCTTTAGATAAATAACCATACCATACAGCGGTATTGATCAATAAAGATTTCACAGGCTTAAATACCGTTCCCAAATCTGCATTGTAGGCCGCCGCCAAACCCTCAGAACCACCTGTGGCTACCACAACACGGGTATCATTGGAGTTGAAACCTTTGCCCAACGATAAGTAAAACTGCGTTTTATCTGTTGCCTGATAGTAAAAGTTCAGCTTGGGGCTAATAATATTATTATTGGCCTTGTAAACACCTACACCACGCAATGTGGTGTCGCTTGCCAGCTTGTTATTGTATTTATAATAAAACTGATCAAAACGCAAGCCCGCGTTTAAGGTAAATTTCGGGTTAAACTTGAAGGTTTCGCCGATATATGCCCCTGCGCTAAACTCGGTGATATCGCCCATTTTGATAGGATTAAGCAGGGTGTAGCGATTAACAGTATGTAACAATTCAGAATTATCAGTAGCATCCAGCCGGGCATTAATACCAACATCCGTTGTCATTTTTACATCGCCTAAATAACCCTCATGAAAATAGCTCCCATTGTAACCATATAAATTACGCGCCTCCCGCTGCCTGATCTCATCGCCGTTTACAGTATCTACTAAAAAGAAGGTAAAGTTGCTGTGCAAATCAAATTTATACCGGGAGTAATATAACTGGTTTTTTAGCAGATCATGTTCGCCCAGGGTTGTCAGCAATTGTACATTAACATTGGTTCGTGAAGTTACGCCGCCTTCATTCGGATCGAGCGCACCAAAATAGTTGACCCTACCTTCGTTTACCGCATATTCCGGTATCTGGCCTGATGCAAACCAACTACTATAAAGTGTAGAAGCGCTTACCGTTAACCAATTATTATCAGAGATCTTGCCATGATATTTGGTAAAAAAGTTAAAGCGTTTAAAATGTTGCGCATTATCAAAATAACTATCGCTGTATCGATATTCTGAAGCCGCATACCATGACTGATCTTTAGCCTTGGCCTTTTCGCCCAGTAAATTTACCATGCCTAAAACCCGAAAGGTGTTAAACTGCCCTCCTTCTACTTTAAACATATTCTGGCTGATGGCATTGGCAGTATGAAAATCTACCGCACCGGTTACATCCAGATCGCCTTTTTCGGCATCGTATGACCCTTTTTTATAGGTGGTTTTTTCAATAGTTTCGGGAATAATAAAGTGGCTGTCTGCATAGCCCTGCCCGTGCGCGTGCGAAACCATGTTGATGGGCATACCATCGGCATAAAGGGCTATATCCGTTCCGTGGTCATTGTCAAACCCACGCAAAAATATCTGTTCTGCCTTACCGCCACCCTGATGTTGGCTGATGAATAGTCCGGGAACCATCCGCAATACTTCCTGCGAATTGGATACCCCGCGCATTTTAACATCCATTTCGCTGAGTGCCTTGTAGGGGTTTACCGAGTTACCCGAGATCACTACATCTGATAATTGGGTTTGCTGCGAAACAATAGCAAATATTTTATCTTTTTTAAAATCATTTATTGCACCGGTTCTTTTTTGATAACCTACGGCTGATATAGTAATTGTTTTGGCAGGGCCTGTACTTTTAAAATAAAAATTACCGTTCACATCGGTAATATCTACGTGGTTGCCGGGCATTAAGGTAATGGTTACACCATTAACCGGTACGCGGGTAGCGCTGTCAATAATTTTGCCCGCAAAGCTGTGTTGCTGTGCAAAAAGCACATTGCCGCTGCAAAGCAAGAGTAGCATTAACAGCAGCATTTTTGACTGCTGGAGGATCTTTGTTCCTGTTTGGCTTCTTTGGTGTTGTGGGGCTTTGTTTGTGCAACCCTTGTTCAACTCGCACAGGCTGTCAATACGCGGGCAGCCCTGGTTTTGTGTTAGCATTTTTTGGTAAATGTTTTTAAATGAATAAGTCAGTTAAAGTCCATTAGCTAAACTTCGCAATGCTACGAGGAGATGAGAAAGAAGCTGTACACGCAAATAATTATGGCTCAGGATACCCATAATTAGCGCATTGACCATTCCTGCTCCATTCCGCGAAAGCATTGTCAATTACAGTATGGCAGGTCTCCTGGCTTATAACATTTTTGCCGCCCTTCCCATTCCGTAAAAAGAACAGTGGGCATAAAATGGCAAAAATTGGTTGTGTTACTTACAGTTGCGCGACAGTCTGTGATTTGCACACAGTTCCCTATTAATTTACAATTAAGTAAAACCTATACTGGTTGATGAAGAATAAAGTAAAGAACTTGTTTTTGCGCAAAAGTAATTAATTGGCCATGATTTGCGCATTGATCTATATCAATAAAAAAGAGCGTTTATGAATACCCTTAAACTCGTAAAATACCCTTTTGATACCTATAACCATTTGATAACAGTAAAGTAAATGAGCCCGATGGATATTGATTGAACAAACTATTAACTTAGCTGTATGAAAAACAATTTATTAATATTAGGCGCTGCTTTAATAGCGCTTTCTTCCTGCAGTGTTAATAAACCCAAAACCACCAATGAAGATTCAGCCGCAGCCGCGCCTTTATTTGCCCGGATGAGCATGAAAGATACCATCAAAGCAGGCGATTCTGTTTTGATGAAATTTACGGTTTACAATAATGCCGACAGCGCTCAGCAGTTTTGCAAATGGCATACCCCATTTGAGCCCTTAATGAGTAAATACCTGGAAGTTAAAGACCAAACCGGTCAGGAAATGCAATATCAAGGTGCAATGGCTAAAAGAATGATGCCGCCACCGGCAAGCAGTTACATTAAAGTAAACGCGAAGGACAGTTTATCCGCCTCTGTTGATTTGGTAAAAGGCTATGCCTTAAAACAGCCCTCCAAGTACACTATTATCTACGTTGGCGAAAATATGAGCGGCTTAGTAGTAAAAGACAGTATTTCTTTTATTTTCTCAAAGTAAATAACCTATTTAACCAAAGAAGATACTTACTAAGAAAAACAAAAAAAGGATATTGGACAAAGCAGCCCAATATCCTTTTTTTGTTTTGGCCAATGGGTTAGGAATGAGAGGTTAACATTATCCAGTTAACTTGAACTCCACCCGTATTGAAAACTATGCGAACATTATGATATGACTTTGAAAAAGCGCCGAGGTCGCCAAAATCAAAAAGGGTCCATTTATTTGCAGCTCCTGTATTTGGTAGTTTCTTAGCTGGTTTATCAACACCATCAATAATCAAATGTGCCTGCATATTAGAAAGTGGATTGGCCAGCCGAACCTGGATACTCATATGGTTATTAAAAGGTAGTCTTCTCCACTCCAACCATTCATTTTTTTGAACAGAACTTACCTCAAATGCTCCACCTTCCGGATCAGTAGTCGGATTTATAGCAATATTACCGTTTCGATAAAAGTTCTTTTTCCCTTTACCACCGGCTGCTCCTCCAAAATAGTCACAACCTTCTGCCTCAAGTCTTAAAGTAGTCGGAAATGGGTTCCGGCTATGCTTCCGAAGTATGCCAAGCCGCTGGTTTGGATAATCATAACCAGTTTGTGCATAAGTCAGTGTTTTTCCATTGTCATCTATATTACGCACACGAAATAAAGCGGCATCTTCCTCATAATCGGTAAAGCCTTCACATAAGGTAAGCTGCGCGCCGGCACCTACTGTTTGGTTTAATCCGGTTTCAAGTGTATTACCGTGTTTAGGATCAATATAAACGTCTTCACCAGGATGTGCAAACTGCGACGCTACTACGCCAACAGAAGCCGATCTGAATTTATCTAAAGAAAAGGAAGTATTCGGGGCTCCGAACCAATCTTCCTTAGCATCGGCTATACCCGCAGCAAGGCATGTAGTATCGTTAGTAAAAAAATCCTGCGAAAGGATTATGTATGGATTAAAGCCAAAATCTGCCTGGCATTTCTGGCGCACGTAGGTTATTGCCTTTGAGGCATTGCCCTGCATGTTGGCAATAAAAAAATCGCTTCCTGTCCAAATGATAATAACAGGCCTTCCGTTTATTTTAAATCGGTTGGCATCCGGCACCGTCTTGAAAAATATTTTATAGTTCTGCTCGTAAATAAATTTCCAGTTAGCGGGTTTACTGATATCAAATGGCTTGTCGTACCCATGCCCTCGGCCGTTGGCATAATTCCACATAGCGCACCATGAAGCAGCATTGTCATCAAAAGCGGCAACTTTGAGCTGATTTTGTAATCCGCGTTTATTTATAGCGGCAATCATCGGGGCGATATTGGCGGGCGTGTCATCAAAATCGGCATTAGCGCCGGTTAGGTTTGGGCAAACAAAATCAACTCCTGCCTGAATTAATTGAGAAATCCAATCGTCCCAGGTATTATTAGGATTTTTAGGATCCGGATTATAAAGTGATATGTTTTGCTGGCCCGGATAGGTTAACGGTCCGGTCAGCTGATCACTGTATTGATAACCACAGGTAACTCCAAGATAGCCGGTTGTGGCCGCGGCCGTAACCAAAGGCAATTTTGAAATATCAGCCTGATTAACTGCGGTCTTAATATCCTCGTTTTTTTTACAGCCAGCCGTTATGGACAACAGCGCCATAATTAGTAAAGATGTTTGTTTTTTCATAGTAATTGATGGTATGTTTTTAGTTTAAATTGATTTAAACTAAACTCTCTACGGCATCTAAACCTTAAAGGTTGCTACAAAATTAACTCCATCTTTAAATATTTAAATAAATTGAAATTATATCCATAAGGGGTGTTTACTACCGTAAACAAAAAAGCATATCCCTGCGGTAATAAAACCGCTCAGATATGCCCTCTTTCAGTTCATTTTTAGTCGGGATGGCGGGATTCGAACCCACGACCTCCAGCACCCCATGCTGGCGCGAT
>NZ_JBCECK010000107.1:7756-18469 GCF_039207105.1 Mucilaginibacter sp. | reverse complement strand
ATCAGGTTCAAAGGGTATTATCTCAGTCCATCAAAGGACACCCCTAAAGTTGCGGTAAACGTAGTAAAAGTTTTTTTAAACTAACAAGTCTTTTGAATTTTAATTAACAATTACATCTTATATCAATCATAATCAATGGTTTAATATCATCAACCGTTTGTGCTTTATAGCCTAAACCAATATCTGTTTTAAGAAATTGCAAACGTTTGCGTGATAATTTTTACGGGTACTTAATCATTACTTCATACAAAACATCTAACTTCATTATGTACATTCTAAAAAATACCTATCCATGAAATACAAAGTCACCCAGAACCATTGGGGCGAGCTTAACGATCAGCAGATATTTCTTTATGAGTTAAGTAATAACAACGGTGTAAAAGTCCACATTACCAATTTTGGCGCGGCTATTCAATCCGCTTTTGTACCTGATAGCAAAGGCCAACTGGCGGATGTTGTGCTGGGTTACGACGATTTGCAGGGATATATTAATGACGAATTTTACATAGGTACCGTAGTTGGCCGCTTTGCCAACAGGATAGCCGGCGGCAAGGTAGTGATCAATGGTGAAACGCACCAGCTTACCGTTAAAGATGGCGGTTTTCATCACCACGGCGGCAAAGTGGGCTTTAATAAAAAAATATGGCAGTCCAGATCTTTTACCCATGAGCATGGCGTTGGGGTTATTTTAGAATATTTAAGCCCCGACGGCGAAGAAGGTTTTCCGGGCAACCTGCTTACCAAAGTAACCTACACGCTGAATGAGCAAAACCAGTTACTGGTTAATTTTGAGGCCACCACCGATAAGGCAACGCTTATTAATTTAACCCAACACGCTTATTTTAATCTGGCAGGCCATAATAATGGCTCTATCCTAAACCATAAGTTACTGCTGCCACTAAAGAGATATCTTCCGGTAAATGATATGCAGGTACCTACAGGTATGATTACACCGGTGGTAGGTACACCATTTGATTTTACCAAGTTTCGGCCGGTTGGTGAGCGTATTGAGAAGGATAATCCTCAACTGATATTAAGTCGGGGCTATGATCATTCATGGGTTATTAAAAAACGGCATTCGAGTCAGTTAAAATTGGCGGCAAGGTTGTTTGAGCCTGCCAGCAAACGTGTACTAAATGTTTTCACCTCCGAGCCTGCTATACATATTTACACCGGTAACTTTTTAGATGATACCATCTGCGGAAAAGCAGGCAGCAAATATCCTTTCAGGAGTGGGATATGCCTGGAAACGCAGCACTATCCCGATGCACCCAATCAGTCGCATTTCCCGAGCACCTTGCTAAAACCGGGTAACACTTTTAAAAGCAGTACCGTTTTTGAATTTGGCGTGAGTCTGAGTCTGTAACATCACTATATCATCAAACGTTTGCGCTATAATATCATGGTGTAAAACCGCTGTTTTTCAAATAGGTTCAATATCTTCATATCCATCAACATAAATCAATTATTAACCTCAAAACATACATTAATGGACAGGAGAACATTTGTAAAAAGTAGCGCTATCGCCGCTGCAGGGTTCAGCATATTACCGTCGGGCAGTTTATTTGCAAACGAGGCCGGCAAGGTACGGTTGGGTTATATAGGCGTAGGCGCACGCGGTATGAGCCATATTTCGGAAGGTGTGCTGCGCGATGATGTAGAAATTGTAGCCATATGCGATACCCAGGAACACTCCCTGAGCATTTGCCGTGAATATTTAGCCAAAAAAGGCCGTCCTGCCGCTAAAGAATATACCGGTGGTTTAGATGCTTACAAAAAACTCTTAGACAGAAATGATATTGATGCCGTAATTATCGCTACACCCTGGCAGTTTCATTACCAGCAGGGTATAGATGCTATGAAGGCCGGCAAATATGTGGGTTGTGAAGTAATAGCCGGGCTTACTGTTGATGAGCACTGGGATATTGTGAAAACATCCGAAAAAACCGGTATACCCTACATGACCCTTGAGAATGTGTGTTACCGCCGCGATGTAATGGCTGCCCTGAATATGGTTAGACAAGGCCTGTTCGGCGAACTGGTGCACCTGGAAGGTGGTTACCAGCACAACTTGCGCAATGTACTTTTTAATGATGGCAAAGGCAAATACGGAGGCAAAGGTGTAGAATATGGCCCTAAAGCCCTTAGCGAAGCCCAATGGCGCACCCAATTCAACATTGACCGCGACGGCGACCTGTATCCTACTCACGGCGCAGGCCCGGTAATGCATTATGCGGATATAAACTACGGCAACCGTTTTACCAGCCTGGTATCATTCAGTTCAAAAGCACGTGGTCTTTCCGCTTATGTAGAAGAACTGGCTCCGGGCAATCCCAACGCCAAGATCAACTATAAAAACGGCGACGTAACCACCACCATGATCAACTGTGCCAACGGCGAAACCGTTGTGTTATCACACGATACGCATTTACCTCGCCCTTACTCGCTGGGCTTCCGGGTGCAGGGTACAAAAGGTATCTGGATGGATGTAAACCAATCGGTATATATTGAGCACCAGGCCAAACAGGATGATGTTTGGGATCCGGCTAAGGAATGGTTTGAAAAATATGATCACCCGCTGTGGAAAAAGCACGACGCCGAAGCAGCAGGTGCAGGCCACGGCGGTATGGATTGGTTTGTATTTAACGCCTTTATTGAGTCGGTAAAACAAAAGAAACAAACACCTATTGACGTATATGATTCGGTAACCATGAGTGTGATCGCGCCGCTATCTACCCAATCAATCAAAGAAGGCAAAACTCTCGAATTCCCTGACTTTACCAAAGGCAAATGGCAAAACCGCAAAAGCACCTTTGCCCTGGATGATAGCGGGTTTTAAGTTGACTGCATAACACATAGGCGACTCACACCGCCGGCGCTTCAAAAGCCCCCTCTAAATCTCCCCCAAAGGGGGAGACTTTAAAAAACATTCTTAAAAGCCCTCTCCTTTGGAGGGGGTTGGGTGAGGCTTAAAGCTATGATGTTTCTACATTTATTACTCCACCGGCAACCCTCCCTCAAAACCAGCCCCTTGATCACCATTGCTTTTGGCGGTATCCAGGTTCCAGGCCGAGGTCAGAAGATACGGGGTAGCGTTCTGTGCATCTTTGTTTTTATAGGTGCAGCTGAGTACCCTTGTTTCGCCTGGGGCCAGTGATATGTAGTTATCGCTGAATATTACCGGCAATATATCATCCCCCGTTTTACCTTTTAGTGCCCTTAAGTGAACAAAAAATGCTACCGTTTTACCTGTATTGGTAATAGTTACCGTATGCGTGGTGCTATCAGTGCCTGCTTTTTCGGTGTGGCTTAACTTAATTGTTGTTTTCGGGATACCCTGCAGCGCTGTATAATCTGCATAAACCGACTCTGGTGTGGTGTACCAGTTTGATTTTTTCCAGTTGAGCACCTCGGCTGTTTTCGATAACCAGTACCAGTTAATACTTTCCACCTTTCCTGCTTGGTTACTTAGCTCCAGACGTACAAAATAGGTCGGTGATATTTCTTTAATGGCAGGCAAGGCAAATATCACTTTAGATGCATCAGCACCGATAGCGGCCGGGGCAGTTTTAGTATATTTTACGCTGCCATCAACATCATAAACAGTAGCCTTTACTTGCAGACCGGTAAATGCTTTCAAATAAGAGTTTACAATATCCACCTCGTTGGTCTTGTAGGAATACATCACATGCAGTGGTTCCATTGATTTTTTCATACCAAAATAAGTACCCGCCGGATACAGGTAGTAATCATACGTGTGCCAAATTAAACCCGGCCAGGGATTACTTAACATCCATTGCACTACGCCGGTGGCTGTTTGATATTTTTTTAAGCCATACGCTTCCATCATGGCGCGGTGGGCTTCATAGTCCTGTGCCTGTGCTTTGGCCACGTAATTTTTAATACCTGCCGATGGACCGTAACGCTCGGTTAAAGCTTTATCAAATACTTTGGTCGACCCAAACGAACCGGTACCGCAATGGTACAACCAGGCAGCTGACGTGGTAGACAGCGAATCTTTAGGAATAAACTTGATCAGGCTTTCATAGGTAGGGATAGATGGTCCTGGCGATATTTCCGTAGCCACACTCCAGGCACCACCATACTTGTGCGTACTGTCTGTTTCCCAATAAATTGGCGGAACCCATTCATAAGGACCCAGCATTTTTACGCCGCTATAACCCGATACTTTCGATTTACGGCCATCCGCGGTAGCAATAACCGGGTTGGGCCATTTGAGGGCTTTTTCAATGTTCAGGTAATCGCGTTCAACAGTAGTATCAGTTGGTGGCATATCGCTGCCGTTGAGCCAAACCAGCAAACTGGCTTTGTTGCGCAGCCAATACATTACGCTGCTGTCTGATGCCATGGCCACTTTACGTTCTTCGGCATCCCAGTGTTCAGGGTGTTGCCATACGCCGCAGCACATCCAGCCGGTCATAACCAGCATGCCGTATTTATCGCACAGATCGTAAAAATTATCATCTTCCATTTTACCTTCTGAGCGGATGATATTCATGTTCATATCACGCACCAGCCTAACCTCCTGCTCCTGCCTTTCAGGTGAACGACGCTGAAAAATATCCGGCGACCAGGCCGCTCCCCGTAATAGAATTGGCTTTCCGTTTACGATAAATTCCCTCGACTCATTATCCAGCAGTTTAGAATCCATCTGACGAATACCAAAATTTTCAGATAATACATTGCTCACCTTGCCATCAACCACTGCCGAAAGCTCGATCTTATTCAGTTCGGGCTTGCCATACTGCCAGGGCCACCAAACGCGTGGATTAGTAATATTGAGTTGCTTAAAAGTTTCGGGACTAAAGCTTACATTTTTTGATTCACGAGGCTGCAGATGAACCTTTTGCTCAAAGGCCACATCGTTGTTGATATGCCCTTTTATTACGGCATCCTGTGCGGTGTTGGTGTAATTGGTTACCTGCGCATCAACAGTTAAATGAGCTATACTTAAAGATGGCAGATCAAAGTGTGTGGTAACCAGCGGATATTGTACGCCTACTCTATCATAGGTTTTTATTTCCACATTGTTCACTATACCGCCGTTGTAATCGGGCGGATAAGGTATCCAATCGGCATAATCAATGGCCAGATCGCCTTTGGCTTTATTAGGCGTAAATGGGCGGGTAATTTCAATGGCTAATACGTTATTGCCTGTTTTATTAATGTGCGAGGTTACATCTAACTGAATAATACGGAAGGGGCCTTTTACTTTGGTTGAATCGGCGATCTTCACCCCATTGAGCCAAACATTAGCCTTATAGTTGATGCCATGCAGGCGCAGCACTACATTTTTGCCGGCTTCTGATGTTGGCAGCGCAAACTCCCGCCGAAACCACCAGGGTTTATCCAGTTTATCATCTTTCAGCTTTTGTAGGTTGCGGCCCATGAAAGGGTCAAAATCATACACCTTATTAGCCAGTAAACCACCAATAAAGGTGGTGGGAACACTTACTTTGTACCAGCTATGGGTATCATAATTTTCCCGTGAGATCTGATCGGCAGGCGAAGCATCCGTTACCGCCGACTGCATTTTCCAATCATCCTTCAAAATCAGTTGAAAGTTTTCCTGCCTGGCCTGGCCAAATGCGTTATAAAAGCACAAAGGCAACACAAAAGCGAGTATGATTTTTTTCATGATATGAGTATGTTTTAATGTTCGCTATCATAATACAAAGCGGCGGCGCCAATAATGCCGCTGTTTTCCAGTTCAGATACTTCTATCCGTAGCCGCTCTACTGTTTTGGTATAGGCAAAGGTTTTGATCTGCTGCCACATCGTTTGCTCAAAAAATTCATAAGCGTGCCTGACCGATCCGCCCAGCACAATCAATTGCGGGTCATAAGCATACATCACCAGCTTAATGGCATAGCCCATATGCTCTCCTAATTCTCGGTAAAGTTTAAGCGCTTGCTCATCACCCCTCTTGGCATCCTCAAACACCTGGACGCCATCAAGCCCGTAAACATTGTTAAAAAATGATCCGCTGCAATAATACTCCAATACATTACCCAGATATGGGAACATGCCAAACTCACCCGCGCCGCAGTTGAAGCCCGGGAATAAATGCTTATTGATCATTACCCCGGCACCCAAACCTGTGCCCAAAGTAAGACCGATCATGCTATCGGAATTATTGCCTTTACCAAAGTAATACTCGCCTACGGCAAAGCAGTTGGCATCGTTATTTACATACACAGGCAGGTTATAACGCTCTTGCATCAGTTGTTTCAGGTGCACTTCTTTCCACGAAGGAATGTTTTGCACCTCGTAAACTATGCCTTCGGTTACATCAACCACACTGGGTACGCCAATGCCTATAGCTACAGCACTATCTGTTTTTAATAAAGCATCGGTAACCTGAAATATATCCTCCATTACATCATCAACCGAACCATCACTGTTTATTTTGCGCGATACGATGTTTGACAGTTTATTATCACTCACTATAGCTCCCCTGATATTGGTGGCCCCGAGGTCGAGCCCTATAACTTTGGTGTTAGTCATTAATTACTTTCTTTTTAATGTCAATAATTTTATTGGAGATGAGCGGCCTGGCCCAAAAGCCTACACTTAGTATATAGCCCAGGGTGATATATAAAAAGAACATTCCGGCCCTGAGCCCGAAGGCATCCCCCAGCAAACCAATCACCGGAGGAACAATGGCCCCGCCGATGATGGCCGTAACCAACAGGCCGGCAAATGATCCATGTTCTTTATCAACAGAATTTAGCGCCAATGAAAATATGATGGGATACATTACCGAGGCAAAAAAGCCTACCAGCGGGAACGCTGCCAAAGCCACCTTGGTTGGGCCAAATAAGCCTGCCGATAAACAAACAAGTGCCAGTAATGTAAATGCGATAAGCACCTTGCGGCTATCTATAACTTTGAGTAAAAATAAGCCCACTACTCCCCCCGCTGTCATCAAACCCCAGAAATAAGCTACGGTATTAGCCCCGACTGTCTGTGGGTCAAGGCCGTGGTAGGTATTCAAAAACTGTGATATCCAGTTAGCTATACCTTGTTCTGTACCTACATAGCAAAACATGGCCAACAGAAACATAATTACAACCGGTTGTTTAAACAATGATAAATAGGTTTGTACCGATCCTGATCTTTCGTCGTCCTTCAATTCAACTTTGGGGAATTTGGTAAGCACTAATATAACCACCATACCCAGGCAAATTACCGCGAAAAGCCAGTAAAGCGAGATCCAGGGTAAATTTGCAGGCACTAATGAGTGCAACATACTTATTATACCACCGTTCCCTTTATCTTCTTTTAATGCCTTAACCATGTAGGAATAAACCAGCGGACTGAGAAACGATGCAAGCCCGAATATTAATTGAGCCAACACTGCAGTAAAAGCATAGTTTTCTTCGCCACCTGATGTTCTGAGCAACGGGTTGATCACTACCTGAAGCATAGCCATGCCGCAGCCTATTAAAAATAAAGATACGATGGCACTCATGTAATTGGGTACCATAGCCAATAAAAGCGAACCTAAAAATGCCACGATAAACGCTGCAACCATGATCTTTTTTTCCTTAAATGTATCGAGCATCATAGCCGATGGAACCGACATTACACCATAAGCGATAAAGAATGCCAGCGGCAATACCCCTGCCAATGTGTAACTCAGGTTAAATACCTTGATAATATCCGGTATGAGCGGCCCAATAACATTGGTTAAAAACGAAATAACAAAAAACACCAGCATGATGAGTGCCACAATGTAGTAGTTGCGTTTCATTGGCTAATAATGTAGGTTTACTGATTTAATTGCGTTAATATCAGCAATATAATTTTCAAAAAAGCAACTTATTTAATTTGTTACAATTACTTTTTAAAAAAAATTACAAAGTTGTTTTTTGAGGACATTTTCACAACAGTATGTCATTTCGATAGAGCACGGATGGCATGTGCGTTGGGGCGAGAGAGAAATCTTATACAATATGCTGGCAAATTTATAAGCAGCATTAGATTTCTCGCTATCGCTCTAAATGACAGCATTTTACACAAAAATACCTATCTCCATCCACCACCTAAGGCTCTGTATAAGTTTACTATAGCCTGTAGTTCCTGTAGACGGTCGCTTACACCACTTAGCTGGGCGGCCAGCAGGTTTTGCTCAGAGGTAAGTACATCAGTATAGTTGGTAGCCGAACTGTACCTTAGGAGTTCCTGGGTATAATCAACCGCTTTTTGCAGGGCTATGATCTGCTTAGCGCGTGAGTCGCGTTTTTCAATGGCAGTTTGGTGTGCATAAAGGGCGTTTGAAACCTCCTGCCCTGCAATGAGTAACGTTTTCTGAAAACTGTTCAGCGCTTCCTGCTGCTGTGCCTGTGCGGTACGTAACCGGGCTTTATTGATACCCTGGTTAAAAATAGGCTGAGTTAAGCCAGCCGCCGCATTGTAGAATATAGATTTATTGAAAAAATCTTTCAAGGTTAAGCTGGATAAACCACCCGATGCCGTTATGGTAAATGAAGGATAAAAATAAGTACGTGCTAAATTGGTATTCTCAAACGCCCCCCTGAAAGCGTATTCGCTTTGCTGCACATCAGGACGGTTGGTGAGCAACTGGGTTGGAATACCCGTTTGCAATTCATTTACTATATTTTGACTGGCAAGACTACTGCGATTAACAGCCCCCGGCGGCCTTGATAGTAATATATCCAAAGCGTTTTCCGTTTCGCGGATGCTACGTTTAATATCCGGTATAGACACTTCGGCAGCGTAGCGGTTAGCCTCGCTTTGCACCACAGCAGCTCCGTTTACCACTGCCCCGGCTTTGAGCTCTTTGATAGTTGCCACATCCTTTATCCGGTTTTTGAGGGTCTGTTCGGTAATTTCCAACTGCCTGTCCAATGCCAGCAGGTTAAAATAGTTGTTGGCAATATCAGCTATCAACTGAGTTTGTACCGCCCTTTTAGCAGCATCGCTTTGCAAAAAACCGGCAAGCGCTGCACGCTTCGTACTGCTTAGCTTACCCCAAACATCTGCTTCCCATGAAGTGCTTAAACCAGCCTGGTAAGTAGTGGTTAGCGTATTGATATTGATGCCCGGCGGAAAGTTAAGTCCCGCCTGCGATTGCTTATTACGTTGCAAAGTAGCATTGCCGCTTAAACTTGGAATAAACGCGGCCTTACTTTGTTGCAAAGTGGCCTGCGCTTCCAGTATTTTCTGAACAGCGGTTTTCAGGTCGAGATTATTATTAAGCCCCTCCTGTATTAACGAGCGCAACACCGTATCGGCAAAAAGTGTTTGCCAGGGCATGGAGGCCAGCGTAGTAGTATCTGTTGATTGCTGGCCGCGGTAAAGGCCCTGGGTGCTGACCTCGGGCTGCTTATATGGCTTGGTTATACGGCAGGATAACAGCACACCCGAAAGCGAAGCGAAGAGTACTATATATTTAAAACAATTTCTGTTCATGACGGAATCTTTTTTGTTGATGGAATTAATGAGCGCTTTTCAGTTCAACCTCGTCATCCTCATCGTCTTCATATCGTTTTCTCTTGCCGCTCACTTTTTCCTGCAAGTGCTGAAAAATGATAAACAATATCGGTATCACAAACACCCCGAATACCGTACCCACAAACATACCCCCTACTGCACCCGTACCTATTGACCGGTTGCCATTGGCACCCGCCCCGCTTGAAACCATGAGCGGCATAATACCAAATATAAAGGCGAAGGAGGTCATGAGTATTGGGCGTAAACGCGCCTCGGCTCCGGCAATGGCAGCAGGAATCAGATCCATACCTGCGCGGCGTCTTTCCAGCGCAAACTCCACGATCAGGATGGCGTTTTTGGCTAACAAACCGATAAGCATGATAAGCGAGATCTGGAGGTAGATATTACTATCGATACCGAATATCTTGGCAAACAGATACGTACCGGCCAAACCTACCGGCAGTGAAAATAACACCGCAAATGGCAGGATATAACTTTCATACTGCGCGCTCAATAAAAAGTACACGAATACCAAACAAAGCATAAATATATAAGCCGATTGAGTACCCGTGCTTAACTCTTCGCGGGTAATACCTGAAAACTCATAGCCA
Organism: Mucilaginibacter sp.; assembly: GCF_039207105.1. Taxonomy (GTDB): domain Bacteria; phylum Bacteroidota; class Bacteroidia; order Sphingobacteriales; family Sphingobacteriaceae; genus Mucilaginibacter. The sequence goes on along the minus strand of NZ_JBCECK010000107.1, from coordinate 8,378 downwards.
TAACCCGCAGGCAGACTTTCCAAAGCGGTTTGTTTAATAGCATTTATAGCGTCGCCGGTACTATAACCGGGGTTTGGCTGTCCCGAAACTGAAATAGCTGTAAATAGGTTAAAGCGGGATATAGACTCCGGACCAAATACTCTTTTCAATGATATAAAGGAAGAAATAGGCGCCATAGTACCGTTAACGTTCCGCACAAATATTTTACTCAGACCGGTTTCATTGGCGCGATAGTCATAATCGGCCTGCACCATTACACGGTATTGTTTACCGAATTGATTAAAGTTAGAGGCATATAAACCACCGTAATAGCCCTGCAAAGTATTCAGCACCGAATTTACGGTTACCCCGGCCTCCTTACATTTAGCCACATTGATATCAACCTGAAACTGCGGAAAGTTTGGGTTGAACGATGAATTTAGATTTTGAATTTCGCGCCGTTTACCCAACGCGGCTATAAAATCATTACTTACTTTGAATAACTCGTTCACGGTATGCCCGCCTTTGTCCTGCAACTGAAACTCAAAGCCATCACTGTTACCAAAGCCCTGCAATGTTGGCGGCGAAAAGAAGAACACTGTAGCTTCTCTCAAGCCGCTGGTTTTACCATATAGTTGCCCGA
>NZ_JBCECK010000107.1:0-7746 GCF_039207105.1 Mucilaginibacter sp. | reverse complement strand
ATACTCTCCTGGCTTTCATTTTTATCTTTACGGTGCTCCCAGGTTTTCAACTTCATGATCACCATCGCGTAAGCACTGCCCGAACCGGCTATAAAGTTAAAACCCACCAGTTTAAGCGTACTTTCAACAGCCGGGAAGGTATGGCCTATACTATCTATCTTATTGGCAAAAGCGTCGGTACGCTCCATTGATGATGCAGGCGGCAAACTGATGGCCGCAAACACCACACCCTGATCTTCATTAGGTACAAAGCTTGATGGAGTAGTTTTTACCAGGTAAACCAGTGTGGCGGCAAACGCCAATACAACTACAACCGCGATCCACTTTTTATGCGCCAGAAAATTTACCGACTTCTTATACTTACCGCTTACCGCCTCAAACGAAGCATTAAATATGGTATAAAACCGGTTGATAAATCCATGTTTGGGCGTTCCTTTTTCGTGCGGTTTTAAAAACAAGGCGCATAATGCCGGGCTTAGTGTTAAGGCGTTTACTGCTGAAAGCAAGATAGCCACGGCCAGGGTAATACCAAATTGTTTATAGAATACTCCGGTTGAGCCCGATATAAATGTTACGGGTAAAAACACCGCCGACATCACCAGGGTAATGGAAATGATGGCGCCGGATATCTCACTCATGGCATCAACAGCCGCTTTACGGGGAGATTTATAGCCCATATCCAGCTTGGCATGCACGGCCTCGACGACGACGATAGCATCATCCACCACAATACCAATGGCCAGCACCAACGCGAACAACGTGAGCAGGTTAATAGTGAAGCCGAATAGGTTGAGGAAAAAGAAAGTGCCCACAATAGCCACCGGAACCGCGATAGCAGGGATCAGGGTTGACCTGAAATCCTGCAGGAAAACAAACACTACAATAAACACCAGAATAAAAGCTTCTATCAATGTGCTGATCACCTTTTCGATAGAGGCATCCAAGAGTTCATTGGCATCAACCAGGTAGGCTATCTTCATGCCTTTGGGAAAAGTCTCTGAAGCAGCATCCAGGATCTTTTTTGATTCATTGATCACATTCCGGGCGTTTGAACCCGCTGTTTGGCTGATGGCCACACCTACCGATGGCAAACCATTGGTAATGATATGGAACGAATAATCAAGCGAGCCCAACTCCACCCGGGCCACGTCATTTAAACGCAGCAACTGTCCGTTCCCAACCGATTTGATGATCATGTTGCCAAACTCGGCAGCTGTTTGCAGCCTGCCCTTATACCTGATCACATACTGAAAAGACTGGTTACTGTTTTCGCCAAATTTACCCGGAGCGGCCTCAATATTCTGCTCATTCAATACCTCTGTAATATCATCAGGCACCAAGCCATAGCGCGACATAACATCGGGCTTTAACCAAATACGCATGGAATAATCCCTTGAGCCAAAAACCTGCGCATCGCCCACACCGGTAACACGCTGTATTTGCGGCACCAGGTTTATTTTGGCGTAATTTTGCAGAAAGGTTTCGTCATAAGTTTTATTTTCGCTGTATAAGGAGAAGATGATCAGGTTACTGCTTTGGCTTTTGGCCACTGTAACACCTGATTGGGTTACTACCAGCGGCAGTAAACTGGTTGCCCGAGAAACCCGGTTCTGCACGTTTACCGCGGCCAGATCGGGATTAGTACCCACCTTAAAATAAACCGTGATTGATGCCGAACCATCATTACTGGCCTGGGAGGTCATGTAAGTCATGTTCTCCACTCCGTTGATCTGCTCCTCCATCGGGATGATCACGCTTTTGAGCACCACATCGGCATTGGCGCCGCTGTAAAAGGCCTGTACATTCACCGTTGGCGGTGCTATATCCGGATATTGTGATATGGGCAGGCTAATAAGGCCCAGTATGCCCAGTATCAGCAGCAAAACTGAAATTACGGTTGACAGTACGGGGCGTTCTATAAATTTTTTAAGCATAATTTCGCTTTTGCAGGATTGAAAATTAAAACACTTAATTATTTAAGGCTGCCATATACAGAGCCATCGCTAACACTTACAGGCTTAATGGGTGTGCCATCCCTTAAGTTATTGGCGCTTTCCAATACTATTTTGTCGCCGGCGTGCAAGCCTTCTGTCACCACATAAAACTGGCCTGGTGTATTATCCATTACCTGAATCGCTACGTTTTTTATTTTGTTCTGCTTATCAACCAGGTATACAAAACGCTTATCCTGCAATTCATAAGTGGAGCTTTGCGGAACCAGCAGTCCCGATTTAATGGTATTAGGGATCCTCACTGATGCACTGCTTCCGCTGCGGATCATACCTCTTGGATTTGGAAAATCAGCCCTTACATTGGCTGCACCAGTAGCAGTATTGATCAAGCCGTTCACAGTTTCTACATGTCCCTGATGATCGTATGTTGTACCATCGGGTAATATCAGCGAAACTTTGGGCAGCTTGCTTATTTGGGCTTTGAGAGATGTTGCACCTGAACTGTCTTTACTAAAATCAAGTAATTGTTTCTCATTCAGGGCAAAATATACATACACATTAGCAGTGTTATAAACCGTAGTTAATGGATCGGTGGTAGTGCCGGTAACCAAACTACCCAGCTTGTATGGTAATGAACCTATAACCCCATTTACCGGGCTGGTAATAGTAGTATAACCCAGATTAACCCTGGCGTTAACCAAACTTGCCCGGGCCTGTGCCAGCGCCGCCGCTTTTGATTGCTGCGTGTACTCGGCTGCTTCCAGTTCATAGTGACTGATGATATCTTTCTCAACCAATGGTTTTACTTTATTCACCTGCATTTTGGCCATGCTCAGGTCGGCCTCGGCGGTTTTGATGCCTGCTTCGGCGGTGCGTACCTCCTGCTCATATTGTGGGGCGTTTATTTTAAAAAGCAGTTGGCCTTTTTTTACAACCTCCCCCTCATCTACATAAATTTTTTCTACATAACCATCAATCTTGGGTCTTATCTCTATATTTTGCTGGCCCTGTATGCTGGCAGGATAATCAACATTTAAGGTGGCTTGTCGAGGCTGCAAGGTAATCACCTTATAGTCTACCGCCTCCTGACCTGAGGCACCGCCGGCAGGTTTCTGACCATTGCCACAAGAGGCCAAAACGGCTGTAAGCAAAGTTGCTGTAGCAAAGAGCTTCATTTTTTGGGGTACAACAGGCTTATATTTTTTGCAGGATCTAATAAGCATAATAAGGTAAATAATTTGTAAAAATTCAGGGCAAAGGACTTCCAGCCGAAAAATACGGTATAATTTCTTATTTAGATAAGCAAAAGTTACTTATGTTACAGCTTGTTTTCGATAATGCTTACTTATTGTGGCTTACACTGGCTTGTAGTATTACCACGGCGGTTAAACCTTTATTAAAAAAGCATTTATTTTTTGATGTAAATCCTGGGCATCAAAAGGCTTGGCAATAAAATCATTCATACCGTAGTCCATACATTTTTTCATTACCTCATCGGTGGCATGCGCAGTTACCGCGATAATGGGGATAGTACTTTTTTCGTTATTCCAGCTTCTGATAGCCGCCGTAGCCTCGTACCCGTTTAGTTCGGGCATATCCAGATCCATCAAAATAAGATCGTAGTTGCCTTTTTCAAGCATATCAAGCGCTATTTTACCATTATCGGCAACATGCACGCGGTAGTCGTTTTTTTCAAGCACCTTAACAATAAGCAATTGGTTTAAGTGATTGTCTTCAGCAACCAATATCCGGGCATGTTTAGCTTTGCCTTGGTATTTATCGCAGTTTTCCCTATCCGCGTTTGGACATTCATCATCTTCAGTAACACCGCGCTGTTTATAAAATGGGAGTAAAAATCTAAAATCGGACCCTTGGGGCGTGCTTGATTTTATAAATATATCCCCGTTATGCAAATCAACCAGATGTTTGGCCATATTAAGACCTAAACCTATCCCGCCCAGCTCATGGTTATGTTTCAGCTGATCAAGGCTTACAAATATTTTACCCTGTTTTTCGATAGGGATACCCATACCTGTATCCTGAATACTAAACCCTATCCAAATGGTATCCTCGGTATTATCAATAACATATACATCGACAAAAACAGAGCCCTCCTCTGTATACTTTACAGCGTTTGAGACCAGGTTTACCAATATATGACTCAGGCGTAATTCATCACCCAAAACCATCTTAGGTACATCTGTCTCAATTTTATAACTAATAGCAAGGTTTTTTTTGTGTGCCTCGGGCTTTAGCATAGATATGGCATCGCGCACAATGTTATCAATGCTAATGGGGTCGCGCTCTAACTTTACCTTGCCCGTTTCCATTTTTGAAAGTTCAAGTATATTGTTCAGCAGACTTTTCAAAAATTCGCCAGATTTAATAATGGCCCCCAGATATTCTTTTTGTTCTTCGTTGATCTCCGATTCTTTTAGCAAAGCTGAAAAACCCACAATAGCGTTCATGGGCGTTAAAATTTCATGGCTCATGTTGGCTATAAACACCTGTTTAATTTTTTCAGATGCCTCGGCCCTGTCATTTTGCTTTCGTTCCTTGATCTGGGTATCCTTTAATTCTGATATGGTATGCGCCAGCTTATCAGTCATCTGATTAAAAGCAGTCGCTAAAACCCCTATCTCGTCACGTGAGTATACGGTAACGCGGGTATCAAACTGCTCTTCCGATACCTTTTTAGCACCTGATATTATTTCTTTAATACCCTTTTGTATACCCTTACTAATAGATATGGCAATCAGTATACCAGTTAGTTCAATAGTGAAGGCAAGGGCAATTAATATTTTCAACACCAGGTTTTCAAACCAACGCGAACCTTCGCCCAGGCTATAGGAGAAGCTATCCTCCATCGGTGTAAACTCCGCGTTAATAGCATTTACATAATTTAAAAACTGCTGAGTTTGCGTTGGTGTTATTTTACCCGAAACAATATTTTGATGCAATTGCCCGCTTACGGGTATCAGCTTGATCATGATACTCTCGGCCTTTTTCCAATAGTAAATGGTTTGCTTTAAATACTTGATCTGGTTAAAACGGAGCATCAGGTTAATCATACCGTCAATATCATCCGGGTGGTTACGGCCCGTCAAAAAGCCTTTACGGGCCATCTCATAATCAGGCACCGGTTTTTCAAGGGCGGTTCTGGCCATACCATCGCCCAAAGGAACCTTTAAAAACTCCTGAAAAGCCTGATAGTCTTTTTCATCATGTGAATACGCATACATGCGCAAGTGAGCCAGCGCGTCTTTCTGCGCTTTTGACCAAAGTCCTTCGCCGCCAACATATGAACGCACTGCCGATAAAGTCTTTATAGCGAAATTTAAGGTAAACAGCTCCACAATGATCAAAAAAGCCATTATACCAATGGTGAAATATAATTTTCTCGCGATCGGAATATCCCTAAACCACCTTACCAAAAAAAAATGTCTGCATGCTTCCCTCATCGTTGAATATTTCAGGCTTTAAAAATAGTTGAAACCTGAGTGTTATTTCCGTTTATAAATCAATATAAAATTCCATTTATTCCCCGAATTTGACACCCGTTCGTATTGTTCATTTTTATAATTATCCTGGCAAAATAATCACCTTGCGACAAACTTTATTATTTTTTATCAATAATTAATGATTTGGGACTTGGAGACTATGAGAAGATTGGACGTATTGCTAAAATGATAACCGGGGAATGGAAAGAAGAAATTTGTTCTTGCTCCTTTATCCCAACGTCCCATAGTCCAACAGTCTAATAGTCCCATATTCCCACAGCCCTTCCGTCCCAAAAACCTTACCTTTGCAGTTAATGGATTATTTTAAAAAGCTCCTTGATCTGCTCAATAAAGAAAAAGAGGAAGACCGTAACGCTTACTTAAAACTTACTGAAAATACAGGCGCTGCCGATCGCCGTGCACAAGGCTTGAGCTGGTACCCTGTTGCCATACGAGGCACCGAACCCGGCCGGGGCGATTATATTAATGTTGAAATAGAACGCACCACCCATAAAGATATGGCCCACCAGTTTCGTTTTGGTGTGCCTGCAGCATTGTTCTCCAATCATGATCCGCAAAAAGACCGTGTAGAGGGCACCATCACTTATGTAAATAATGATCGCCTCAAGATCACTCTGTATACCGATGAGCTACCCGACTGGAGCCGTGACGGCAAACTGGGCGTCGACCTGCTTTTTGATAACAATAGCTATGATGAAATGCAGAGTGCTGTTAAACAAGCCTCGGCATTAAGCGCCAAACCACTGGAAGGCCGCTTGATCAACATACTTACCGGTCAAAAGTCACCTTCGTTTAATACACTGCCCCCTGTATCTGTTCCTCTTTTAAATGCCTCGCAGGCAATGGCAGTTCAAAAAATACTTTCGGCGCAGGATGTGGCCATTGTACACGGTCCGCCCGGTACCGGCAAAACAACCACATTGGTACAGGCTATCATTGCGCTGCATCAGCAAAATAAAAAACAAATACTGGTAGTTGCACCCAGCAACACCGCCGTTGATTTACTCAGCGAAAAACTTACCGACGAGGGCCTTAATGTGCTGCGCATCGGCAACCCTGCCCGGGTATCTGAAAAATTGTTTTCGCTAACGCTCGATAGCAAAATGACGGACCACCGGGATAATAAAGAAGTAAAAAAATTAAAAAAACAGGCCAGCGCCTATAAGGATATGGCCCATAAATATAAACGCAGCTTTGGCAAAGCCGAACGCGACCAGCGAAAGGCATTATTCAATGAAGCACACAAGATCATGAAAGATGTTGCCGCCACCGAGCAGCACATTATTGATGACCTGGTGGCCAAAGCACAGGTTATTACCGCCACGTTGGTAGGCGCCAACCATTACACCATACGTGATGTAACGTTTGATACTGTAGTAATTGATGAGGCCGGCCAGGCATTGGAACCCGCTTGCTGGATACCCATATTGAAAGCTCAAAAAGTAGTATTAGCAGGCGACCATTGCCAGCTGCCCCCTACCATTAAATCGACTGAGGCTGCAAAAGATGGCTTAAGCACTACCCTGCTCGAAAAATGTGCCGCCCTACACCCCGAAGCCGTTGTGCTGCTGGAAGAACAGTATCGGATGAACGAAGCTATCATGGGCTTTTCATCAAAGGTATTTTATGAGGGCAGGCTCAAGGCACATGTTTCGGTAGCGCACCGGTTGTTATTTGAGGATGATATGCCCGTTTCTTTTATTGATACCGCGGGCTGCGGTTTTGATGAGCAGCAGCAAGGCACCAGTTTAGCCAACCCGGAAGAGGCCTCTTTTTTATTAAAACACCTGGCCCGGCTCATGACCGGCTTAAACCCTGCCGCGAGTATTCCGACTATAGCCGTTATTGCTCCTTATAAAGAACAGATCAGGGTGCTAAACGAACAACTGGCTGCCCATCCCGAGTTGCTCAAATACAATGATTATATAGCCGTAAATACGGTAGATAGTTTTCAGGGGCAGGAACGGGATGTGGTATACATCAGCATGACGCGTAGCAATAATGAAGGTGAGATTGGTTTTCTTTCGGATATCCGCCGCATGAACGTTGCCCTGACACGAGCCCGAAAGAAATTAGTGGTTATTGGTGATAGCTCAACCCTTACACGCCTGCCATTTTATGCCGACTTTATTAATTATACCGAAGGACTTAACGCTTATGAAAGCGCCTGGGCATACGCTGGCGACTAACATGTGGCACGAGTGTAATTTTACCACACAAATTACACACTTATGTAAAAAGCGCAAACGTTACCGGAGATAAATGTGCCAATT
>NZ_JBCECK010000106.1:0-18733 GCF_039207105.1 Mucilaginibacter sp. | reverse complement strand
TCCCAAAGATTTGTGTGAGCGATTGACCTGTTTTATACGCAGGTAACCGAGACTGATAATCCGAAGGGCAATATGGGTATTGGAAAAGCACGACGGCGGACGGTATGCCGCCGTCTGCACTAATACCGATGGCAACAATTTTAAGTTTGACTTCTGTAAGAAGGTAGAGTTTGAAGCTGCCGACTGTCAGGAACGTTTGCTTGTCGAAATTTAGCCGAAAGACAGGGTCGCCCGCTGTCGCTTCGCGGCAGACGGGCGTTGCTGTTGCAAGTGAAGTTCGGTCAAGTTTTGGCGCAGGTATCCTGAACACTTTGTTTTTACAAAGTGGCCATATCGATCACGAAACGATATTTTACATCTCCCTTTCCCATGCGGTCAAAGGCAGCATGAATATCTTTAATGTCGATCAGTTCAATGTCGGCAGTAATATTGTGTGCTGCGCAGAAATCCAGCATTTCCTGGGTTTCGGGAATGCCGCCGGCGGCCGAACCGACAATACTCTTTCTTCCTAATTGAAGTGTCAGTAGTGTGTTTTTGATCTGAAGACCTTTAGGCGGAACCCCAAGGCAAATATGTATGCCATCCAGTTTCAGGAAAGAAAGATAAAAATCGAAATCATGATCCGCGCTTACGGTATCAACAATAAAATCAAACGAGTTTTTTACTTTTTCGACTTCTTCCGGATTGCTGGCCACCACAAAATGATGAGCGCCTAATTTTTTGGCATCGGCAGCTTTATGGGGCGAAGTACTTAAGATGGTCACTTCGGCACCCAGTGCCACCGCAAATTTTACGGCCATGTGCCCCAATCCGCCCAAACCCAATACTGCCAGTTTGTGGCCCTTGCCCACTTTCCAGTGTTTCAATGGCGAATAAGTAGTGATACCGGCGCAAAGTAGCGGCGCGGTGGCTGCCAGATTTAATTGTGCCGGTATTTTTAAAGCATAGGGTTCCTTAGTGACAATAGTGTTTGAGTAGCCGCCGTAAGTCGGCAGGCCGTCCTGGTATTTGTCAACGCCGTTATAGGTTGGGATCACGCCATTTTCGCAATATACTTCCAGTCCGCTATGGCAGTGTTCACAAATACCACAGGAGTTAATAAACGTACCTACGCCGGCAAGATCACCCACTTTAAATTTTTGAACATGGTCGCCAACTTTTACCACCCGGCCCACAATCTCATGGCCCGGTATCATCGGAAACAAGCCAGGGAACCATTCGTTATTAATTTGTGCTACATCGGTGTGACATACCCCGCAATAAAGGATCTCGATCTGTACATCGTGTGCGTCGACATCTCTTCTTTCAAACTTCCACAGCTTTAGTTCTTCATGAACATTTTGTGCGGCATAGCCTTTTGCTTGTATCATATCTCTTAAATTTTTTAGGCAAAACTACATCGCAACACAAGTGTAAAAGTTGTGACATTCAAAGCAAAAACTGGAAATTTCAAACCCCTGAATTTTTCGGCTTTAAGTAGCCAATATTTGAATATTACAGTATACTATTTGATTATTACAGGTTTACAAGCATTTTAACGTGTAACTTTGCCGAATGAATGAGGAAGTACTTCATGTAGATTTGAAAGACGATGAAAACGTCTGGATGCCGGGCGAGATCGGCAAGGACGTGAAGAAATTTAACGTGTTCTATGTTAAACATAACCAGGACGACCGCTTTAACTGCAAGCCTTTTAACCGGAAAGCTTTATACAAGATCAGCCTTCTGAAAGGCAAAACGGTACTCTATTATGCGGATAAGACCATTGAATTTAACAGCGGTTTGCTCTTTACCAATCCCGATGTGCCTTATTCCTGGGAGCATCTGGAAACTGATCAGGTGGCCTACTTTTGTATTTTCACAGAAGATTTCTTTGACCAGTTTGTCAATATCAAAGGATATCCTGTTTTCAAACCGGGGCAAACGCCTTTTTTTCATTTGGATGAAGATCAGTTTGCCACAATAGAAGCGATCTTTAAACAAATGCTGGGAGAAATTACGCTGGAGTTCATCTACAAATATGACTCGCTCCGTGCACTGGTATTGCAGCTGGTTTACGCAGCTTTGAAATTGGAACCTGCAAAATTTCAAACATACGCAGAGTCTAATGGCTCGCAAAGGATAGCTTCTGTATTTAAAGAACTACTTGAAAGGCAGTTCCCAATTGAATCCACCAATCAGCGTATGGCGATCAGGCACCCGGCTAAATTCGCTGATTTCCTTTCCGTTCACGTCAATCACCTGAATCATGCCATCAAGCAGGCTACCGGAAAAACCACAACACAACTCATCAGCGAACGGATCATGCAGGAAGCACGAGCACTGCTTCAGCATACCGACTGGAATATCTCGGAAATCGCCTGGTGTCTCGGCTTTGATGACTTGCCGCATTTTATCAATTTTTTTAAGCGCAATCAACATTCAACACCGAAAATTTATCGTAAAAATCAGGGAATGTGATTTTCAATTTTTCAATGATCAGAGGATCATTAAACAAAACTATTAGGTTATATAATTGAAGGAAATTTTGTCAAATCCTGTATAAAATGGTTCAAGAAGCACGCATTTTATTGCGCTGATGATCAATAATTTCACGATCAATAATCTAAGTGGTTTTTTGTTTTGGTACGAAATAGGTACGATAGTTTTTGATGTGGCTTTGAATCCAAATTAAAAGGTATAGTGTTACCAGATGCTTTGCAAGTTTCTTTAAATTGAACTTCTTAGCAAAGTCCAATACTAATATTTTAATGACCTTTACATCTTAAGATCAAGATAATGGCAATCAAAATAATTTTAATGGGTGCAACCGGCTTTGTTGGTGAAGGCCAAGTGTGCCTGGATTACCCTGAGATCCTTAAAGGCATTGACATTCCAGCCCCATCACGCTAATCTTTTTTTCTTCTGTTGTGAACATAAATCAAAATATCAACCGATATTTATATAAGTATTTTGAGTAAAACACAACAATTAATGATTTGCTTATGATCACGATCACTGTTAACGGACAACAACATCAGGTAGATGCTGATCCGAATATGCCGCTCTTATGGGTTATACGAGATATTATCGGACTTACGGGTACTAAATACGGATGTGGTGCAGCGCAATGCGGAGCATGCACGGTTCATATGAATGGCGAGGCTATACGCTCTTGCGTAACTAAAATAAGCCGGGCGGCCGGGCAGCAGATAGTTACGATAGAAGGCCTGTCGGTCGATAATGATCATCCATTACAACAGGCCTGGTATGAAATGAATGTACCCCAATGTGGTTATTGCCAGTCTGGTCAATTAATGTCGGCTGCTGTATTGCTTCGTGAAAACCCTCACCCTACCGATCAGGATATAGATGATGCCATGTCAGGTAACATCTGCCGCTGCGGTACTTATCAACGCATACGCGCGGCTATTCACAAAGCCGCTGATATGCAACGGGAAGGAGCCAAAATATGAAAAAAGTCATCCTGATCACGGGCATATTGTTTATAGCAGGTATTATTACGTTATCATTCCGTAGTGAATCTGTAAGGCCAGTAAATTACACTGTCTTACCTAAAGACAGTATTGGCTCTGTCAAAGCTTTTATGTCGGTTTATAAAGTGCTAATGAGTTCTCGCTGCATGAATTGTCACCCAGCCGGCGAATCACCTTTACAGGGCGATGATAGCCATGCTCACACCATGAATATTAAGCGGGGAGCAGATGGTAAAGGTCTTTACGCGGCGCGCTGTAGCAATTGCCATCAGGCAGAAAATACACCAGGCTTGCATATGCCTCCCGGTAATCCTAAATGGGGATTACCGCCTGCAAAAATGAAAATGGTTTTTGAAGGCCGCACACCACGCCAATTGGCCAAACAATTATTGGATCCTAAGCAGAACGGCCAACGGACAAAAGCGCAACTTATAGAGCATATGGCAAAGGATGATCTGGTTGGCTGGGCCTGGCATCCCGGTGACGGCCGTACCCTGCCACCAATGAGCAGACCGGCGTTTGTTGCACAAGTACGTTTATGGATAGCCAAGGGCGCCTATATGCCTTCGGCAAAAGCAGAATAAAGGATTTAAATGAAATACAGTAGCCATTATGGAAACTAACGCTATATCAAGAAGAAATTTCCTCCGGGTATCCGGCCTTGCCGGAACCGCGCTTTGCCTGGGTTTTTATTTCCCGGCAAATGCGAAAAAAGAAGAATTAATATCCACTACAGATCAGTCAGGTTTTGATTTTAATGCCTGGATCCGTATAGATACCAATGGTAAGGTTACCCTGACTGATCACCGTGCAGAAATGGGTCAGGGCTCTTATCAATCAGTGCCCCAGATCATTGCAGAAGAGTTAGAAGTTGACCTTAAAGATATCAATGTAATTTTTGCACAAGGTAACCCCACTAAATTCGGCAGCCAGATCACGGGTGGGAGTTCCACTATCAGAGGATCATATAAAAAACTGCTAAAATTGAGTGCTACCGCACGAGAGATGCTGATCACCGCCGCGGCAAATCAATGGAGCGTTCCTGCAAATGACTGCTATGCCGAATCGGGCCATGTTATTCACAAACCATCCGGAAAGAAATTGAATTATGGCGAATTGGTTACAGATGCCTCCAAACTTACAGCACCTGCCGAGGTTAAACTTAAAGAAATATCCAAATATAAGCTGATCCGGAAGCCTCTTGCGCGGATGGATACCCCTATGAAAACTAATGGTGAAGTCATTTTTGGTTTGGATAAAAAGTTACCCGGAATGCTTTATGCGGTTGTAGAGCGTAACCCAAGATTACGCGGCAAGCTAAAAAGTTTTGATAGTTCTGCTACCCTAAAAGTCCTTGGCGTAAAACAGGTTTTTAAGGTACAAATGTTTGTTTTTAATACTACGCGTGACGGCGTTGTAGTTATCGCTGATTCTACATGGGCAGCTATGCAGGGCAGAAAAGCTTTACGCGTTGAATGGGATGATACAGGGTTTGAACACGTAAACACCGCCGGTATCTATAAAGCCCATGAAGAATTATTAAAAAAACAAGAAGGTCTGAGTTTTAAAAAACAAGGAGAGCCCAGTCAAATATTAGAAAAAGCAGGTAAAAAAATTGATGTGATTTACCAAACCCCGTATCAAATGCATGCGGCTATGGAACCCTTAAATTGTGTAGCCCATTATCAAAAAGATAAAATAGAAATATGGGGACCTATACAGGCCCCGGATTGGGTACAGGGAGATATTAGCACCAAATTTAAGTTGCCTAAAGAGAGTGTAATTGTAAACATGACCTTTTTAGGAGGCGGATTTGGCAGGAAAGCCTTTTTGGATTATACCCAGGAGGCTGTTGAAATTTCCAAACAAATAGCTGCTCCTGTACAAGTGGTTTGGAGCAGAGAGGATGATATTACGCAGGGACCTTATCGTGCCGGGATCTCTTACCGTGGTGAGGGATCAATTGAAAATGGTGAGATCAGCGCGTTAAAATTTAAAATGGCTGGCCAAAATATTGACCATTGGAATACTACTAAAAGAGACAAACCTAATGATAGCACTACCGAAGGTTTCCTGAAACCTTATTTTGACAGCATTAAAAATATAAGTTTTGCTGATGTACCTTATGAAATGCCTCTGCCCAACATGTGGTGGCGATCGGTTTATGCTTCTACTAATGGTTTTGCCTATGAAAGTTTCATGAATGAAATGGCAGCTTTGGCGGGGCAGGATCAGCTGGATTTCCGAAGGAAATATTTAAAAGATGAACGTTGTCAGCAATTGATCGATAAAATGGAGGCGGTATCAGGTTGGAAAAACAGGAAAAAGAATGAAGGATATGGCGTAGCCATAACTGAGTGCTTTGAAACTACCGTAGGCCAGGTTGTGAAAGTGTCCAGGCATGCTGACGGTAAGGTTAAGATTGACAAAGTTTGGGCAGTTATGGATTGCGGCTGGTACGTAAACCCTGATATTATTAAGGCACAGGTTGAAGGTTCTGTAGTTATGGGGCTCGGTGCCGCAACCATTCATGAGATTACATTTAAGGACGGCTTAGTTGAGCAAAAAAACTTTTATGATTATTTGATGCCGCGCATGAGCGATATACCTCCCGTTGAAGTGTATATCATGGAAAACACCGCTGATGCCGGAGGTGTGGGCGAACCCGGCCTCCCTCCTTTTGCACCCGCGCTTACTGATGCCATATTTGATTTAACCGGCAAAAGGATCAGGAAGCTTCCATTTAATTTAAACGCGGTTTAACTAAAGCAATGTCTATTGTTGTTTGTTCAAAACTTAAGCAACAAGGGGCATATTTAGGGATGAAAGAAATTATTGATATTGTAGCAGCTTACGATATAGCTGTAAAAGAGAACAAAAAAACCGCACTGGCTACCGTAGTGCTTGTGGAAGGCTCTGCCTACCGAAAAGCCGGCGCCCGCATGCTGATCACCGAAGATGGCCAGCTGACCGGCGCTATTAGTGGCGGATGCCTGGAAGGCGACGCCCTGCGAAAAGCCAGAATGGTTATTTTGCAGCAGGAACCATTATTGGTTACTTATGATACAATGGACGATGATGATGCCAAGTTAGGTGTTGGGTTGGGATGTAATGGCATTATTCATATCCTGATTGAGCCTGTACATCACGGGCAAATCAATCCAATAACCTTATTAAAAGCCGTAATAGCTTCAAACGGTTATTCCGTACTGGTTACCATATTTTCTATCGAGCAACGAAAAGGGCCACAACCGGGATCCTGCCTGTATTTAGGTAGTGATCATATGATTCAAAATGGTTCAGCGAGCTTGCCATATAAAAACAACCTCTTGGTGGATGCACAAAACGTACTGGATAATCAGTATTCAGTTATTACTGCTTACCAGGGCTACACAGCATTTATAGAGTTGGTCAAACCCTTAATTTCGCTGGTTGTTATTGGCGCCGGGAATGATGCAATCCCTTTAACTAAAATTGCCACGGTATTAGGCTGGGATATTATGGTGATTGATGGCAGACCTAATTATGCCTCTGCTGAACGCTTTCCATCAATAAAAAAGTTAATAGTTGCTAAGCCGGAAACGGTTTTAGATAATGTAAAAGTAAACGAGTGGACGGCTTTTGTATTGATGACCCATAATTACAATTATGAGATCGCTCTTCTGAAAGAGCTTTTACCGCTACATACTCCTTATATAGGAGTTCTGGGACCGAGGAAAAAACTGGAACGAATGCTTAATGAATTAGAAGAAAAAGGAACGATGATAACTGAACAGAATCTGGAAGCTATTCACGGCCCTGTGGGGCTGGATATAGGTTCGGAAACGTCTGAAGAGATCGCATTGTCCATTGTTTCCGAAATAAAGGCGGTATTTTCTAAAAGAAACGGAAGATCATTAAAACATAAAACAACTGTTATTCACAGCGCCTAATAATGATTAGTCTTATCATTCTCGCAGCGGGCGAGTCAAGCAGATTAGGTCAACCCAAACAAAATCTATTATTTCAAGGCAAAACTTTATTATGGCGAGCCATTGAAGCTGGACAAAAATCAGCATGCAACAATATTATTGTGGTGCTTGGTGCCAACTCCAACCAAATAGCATTACCCCCCGGAATAACCACGCTCTATAATCAAAACTGGAAAGATGGCATGGCATCCTCTATAACAAGAGGCATGCTTGAAATTATAAATGATCCATCCATTGATAAAGTAATTATCACATTATGTGACCAACCTTTTGTAAGCGCCAATTTATTAGATGCTTTGATAGTTAAACACAGCAAAACAGCTAAACCAATTGTAGCCTGTGCATATGATAACATCACCGGCGTTCCGGCATTATTCGATCGGCAGCTTTTTACTGAGTTACTGCAACTTCAGGGCGATGAGGGCGCTAAGCAAATATTGAAAAATCACACCAATGATATTGCAGCTATCCCCTTTGAGCAAGGGTCCATAGATATTGATACACCCACAGATTATGCTCAATTACTTGGTTTAAGTAATTAAATAACGATGGGCGATCCTCCGTGATGCCCCCTTTCCATTGAATTCACGAGGATACAAATGGGTATCATGAGAATTGTTGAATTTGTTGTTAATATTTAATTCATAATGGATTACTATCATTGCCCCAAGCTATTGGTAATTTCTTTTGGTTGACCTCTCATGAATCTGCTTAGTACACTTTCTGATGAAGATTTACTGTCCGAATTGATGGCCGACCGTGCCGAAGCGTTTTCTGTTCTTTATGAGCGTTATAACAAGAATATCTATCAGTTTATTTATAAATACGTTCACTCTGCTGCTTTAGCAGACGACCTTACGCAGGAAGTATTTATAAAACTATGGAATGGTCGGAATAAACTAAGCCACATACAATCTTTTAAAGGTTATCTATTTATTAGTGCACGAAATTATACGCTTGATAATTTAAAAGCAGCCCTGCGTTCAGAAAAGACAATGGGCGAAATTGTCAAAAATTTTGTCGTACAGCACAAACCCACAGACGAGCGCCTTATGAACGCTGATTATGCTGCATTTCTACAAAAACAGCTGTCAACACTGCCCGAGCGCAGTCGTGAAGTTTTTCGCCTGTGCCGTCAGGAAGGCCGAACCTACGAAGAGGTTGCGCAGGAATTAGGAATATCAAAAAGTGCTGTAAAAAACCACATGGTCTCTTCTATGAAGGTTCTTAAAACATCGGTTGAAAAAGAACTTGGCATACCCTTAGCTACCGTGTTAGCGGCTTTCCTGATTCGTTAAAATTTATTTTAAGTTTTACTACCCTTCCTCCATGTGAGCGTCGTCTTATCCAACGAAACGCTTAATAATGGAAGACGAACAATATTATCAAAGGCTGGCACAACGCTTTGTCGACCGCACGGCTACGGATGATGAGTTGGAAGTGTTCATCAAGCTGGCTACCGAAGGTAAGATGGATACTTACCTGACGGAAATGATGAACAAAGACGCCGGCATTGCCGAACAAGATGAAGCAAGTTTTTTACCTCCTCCGGCTAAAAACAGACGCTTATGGCCTCGTCTTGTCGCTGCAGCTTCTATCATCATGGCCATTTCAACGGGTACTTATTTTATCATTCACAAGCCTGTTGAATCCAAACAGACTGCCCGAACCCAACCTCAGGATATAGCTCCCGGACATAATCAGGCTACCCTTACTTTAGCAAACGGTAAAAAAATCATTCTATCGAAGGGATTGTCAGGTAAACTGGCGCAGCAAGGAAACACCCATATCGATGTAATTAACGAAGGCGAAATTGTTTATACTGGTTCCGATGCAGATGAACAGGTTCAATATAATACCCTGTCTACTTCCATCGGCGAACAATCGCCATATCCCTTAGTCATGGCGGACGGCACGAAAGTCTGGTTAAATTCAAATTCTTCTATAACTTTTCCGACGTCGTTTTTTGGCGATATACGTCAAGTTAAAATCACCGGTGAGGCGTATTTTGAAGTAGCCCATAATTCTTCCAAACCATTCCGGGTAAACGCCGGAAACCAAATTGTAGAAGATATTGGCACCGCGTTCAATATTAACAGTTACGAAGATGAAGGTGTAATACGAACTACTTTGATTGAAGGATCGGCCAAAGTAAGCGTAGATGGCGAATCCAGGATATTGACACCAGGGCGCCGTACCATTGTAAATCAAAACTCGATATCACTCCAATCCGGTGACAGCGAAGCAGAAACCGCATGGATGACCGGGAAATTTGTGTTCCACGACGAAGATATACATCGTGTGATGCGCCAACTCGCACGATGGTACAATATCGAGGTTATATACGATTATGAACCAAAAAATATCATGCTGGGCGGCGGTTTTTCAAAATCAAGAAATATATCCAAAGTACTCAAAGCCTTTGAGCAAACCGGTGCCGTTAAATTTAAAATTCAGGGACGCGCGGTACACATCACAGAATAACCCCTGAAAAAATCAACTTAATCAATAGAAAAAATCATGAAAGCAATCCTCCGTCAACAATCACCCTAAAGTAAAAGTAAAACGGAGCCAAAAGCAAACCAGGAGTGCGGCAAACACTCCCGGCTCAATGTTAAGGCTCTCGTCTCAGTAAAAGTGTGAACAAATTATTGAAATTTTTAACCCAAACATTCAAATGTATGAAAATTCGTACAACAAATTTTTGTTGTAAATGCAAAAATTATAAAGTTCTGCTGGTCATGAAAATTACTGCATTTGTGATACTGATAAGTATCATGCAAGTAAGTGCAAACGTTCCTGCACAAAAAGTAACGATTAATAAAACAAATGTTCCCCTAAAAGTAATACTTGATGAAATCCGCAAACAAAGTGGCTACGACTTTATTTTTGACGCGAATTTATTTAAGCATTTAGAACCGGTAACGGTCAATCTGAAAGAAGTCACCGTTGAAAATGCACTGGATAATTGTTTAAAAGATCAACCGCTGACTTATACCATTGACGATAAGTTTGTTATCATCAAAGCTAAAAATACAACTTATTCACGGGTAACTGTAAAAGACATCTCTGTAACCGGGAAAGTTGTCGACGAGAATAATAAGGCTATTCCCGGCGTAATTGTCAAAATTCAGGACGCACAGACCGCGGCAGTTACCGGCAGTGATGGTACTTATCACATCGTGGTTCCGGGTGAAAACAAGGTCCTGGTTTTTTCTTTCCTCGGATACCAGCAGCAATCCGTTGTTGTTGGAAACAGCGCAGTAATTGATGTCGTGCTGAAGGAGCAATATAATAAGCTCAATGAGGTAGTAGTAACTGCATTGGGTATCAAAAGAGAGGAAAAGTCACTGGGCTATTCCGTTGGTAAAATAGACGGTAAAGACCTGGTAAGAGTACCACAGGAAAACGTACTGAACGGTATCACCGGAAAGGTATCCGGTGTAACCATTAACCAAACCGGGCCCACAGGTTCATCGGTAAGTATGGTTATCCGGGGCGGAACCTCTCTCGCCGGTGATAACCAGCCGTTATTCGTGATCGACGGCGTACCGGTATCCAGTACTTTAAATAATGTTGTTCAGGTTGGATCGGGAAACCCGGTCGATTACGGAAACGCCATCTCTGACTTGAACCCGGAAGATATCGAAAGCATGACCATCCTGAAAGGACCAAGTGCCGCGGCCCTGTACGGATCACGCGCAGGTGCAGGCGTCGTGGTGATCACCACGAAATCCGGAAAAAAGAATCAGGGATTTCGGGTCGATCTCAGTACAAATACCGTGTTTGATATCCCTTATAAATTCTATGAAAAACAGAATTTATTTGCACCAGGGACCCGGCCGATTACTCCGGATGACGTTCTCCCGGGTACCGTTCTGGATTTACCGGCTAACGTGACCACCGGTATGGGTATACCTCTGGACAAAGGGTATTATGCTACCCAGTGGCGCAGACCAGAATACGCAAATGATCCGCTGGTACCTACACCGGTAGTAGGCCACCCGGATAACTTCAAAAACTTCGTAAATACCGGTCTAACCTCTACAAATTCTATTTCCCTGAGTAACGGTAACGAGCAAATGAACTACCGTGTAGGCGTTACCAATATGACCAACCAGGGAATTATTCCGGGTACCGACCTGAATCGGAACAACTTCACCGCAGCCGGACAATTCAGAAGCGGAAAGAACTTTACATTCTCCACAAACATCAATTACACCCAAAGCTGGGCTAATAACCGCCCTGCAGGAAACCGTGGCACCAACGTATTGCAATACGTAATTCAAATGCCGAATAACATCGACATCAGGGAGTTCGAGAAATATTGGGTGCCTGGTAAAGAGGGTCAGGAAGTTGTACGCCTGTACGATGGAGCTGATAATCCTTATTTCCTGGCCCACGAAGTGAAAAACGCTTTTCGTCGTGACCGTGTCTACGGCAACATTAAAGCAGAGTATCAGATCTTGCCCAAATTGAGTGCCATGGTTCGGATGAGTATGGATAACTTCTTTGAGCGGCAAGAAACAAAAATCCCGCAGGGGTATTCCGGTGAGCCCAACAACGGCGCTTACGGTTTGGGCAATACTACCAACTACGAGCGGAACACCGACTTTCTGATCAAATGGAACGATCAGATCAAGGGCTTTACCTATACGATCTCAGCCGGTGGTAACGAAATGTACACCAAAGCGACCGATATCTCCAACTCGTCGATACCGGGCAGAGGTTTGATTTCTGCAAACGTATTTACCATCAACAACATTGCTCCCCAAAACCTGTTATTTAGCAGTGCCTGGTCACAAAAAGCCATCCAGAGTTTATATGCTTTCGCCAACTTAGGCTGGAAAGACCGCGTATTTCTGGATCTGACCGCCCGTAACGACTGGAGCAGTACGCTACCCAAAAATAACCGTTCTTACTTCTATCCATCAGCATCCCTGAGTCTGCTGCTCGACAAAATGGTTGATTTAGGTCCAAAAGTTTCACAAGTTAAATTAAGAGGTGGCGTGGCCCAGGTAGGTAACGATACGTCGCCTTACCAACTGCTTTCTACCTATGATGCGCTTGACCCCTGGGGTACCGCCACGCGTTACGCCAAATCGGGAACCATGAGGGTACCGAACCTGAAACCGGAACAGGAAACCTCGGTGGAGTTTGGTACAGACCTGGGCTTCTTTCAAAACCGGCTGACCTTTGAAGGCACTTTTTTTAATGTGAACAACAGAAATCAGATCGTTCAAAACCAGCCCATCCCGAGCTCCAGTGGTTATAGCAGCACGAACCTCAATATGGGGCTGGTACAAAGCAGAGGCTGGGAGTTTACCGTGGGTGGAACACCAATCAAATCTGACAACTGGAACTGGACGCTGAACATCAACATGACCAGAACCCGTGTAACGCTGAAAGAACTTGCTCCGGGAATCACCAGATTGCCCATCTGGAATGAGGCCTCGGCGGGTTCCGCATCATGGGTCAATGTAGGTGAGCAGATCGGCAATATTTACTCTCCTCAAATGGTGCGTGTAACCGATCCGACATCGCCATATTATGGCTATCCGATCCTCGATGCAAACGGCCACTGGACCAGTATTTCCAGAGAAGTGGCTAACCATAAAACGGGGAACTTTAATCCTGATTTTATCATGGGTGCCAACTCCCTTCTATCCTATAAAAACTTTTCACTTAACCTAACACTCGACTGGCGTTTTGGCGGTCAGTTTTTCTCGGATACCGAGCGTCGTCTGAGAAATAATGGCGTGTCTAAACGTGCCTATGAAAAAGAAGCCATTGACGCCGGAGGTCGTACCGGCAAGGCATTGTCTGATTGGTTGAAAGCGAATAGCGGCTTGTTCACCAGCGACGATGTCATTCGTTTCGTAGGCGGTCCTACCCAGGGTATGGGCGGTTATCACGCGGCTGATGGAATCGCATGGGACGGATCTTTTGCTCCGGGTGTAATTCCACAAAGAGATGCCAGTGGTAAGATCACTGGTTATATAGAACACCTTGGCGAAGGCGCTGAAACAAAATGGGGTATTTTCAGGCAATATGACACTTCATGGAATTTCCCGCAGGTAAGTATTCTCCCTGCCGACTTTGTTAAACTTCGCGAAGCCTCCTTAACCTATAACCTGCCCAAAAAACTGCTGGAAAAGATCAGGGTAAAAGGGATGTCGATCTCCGTTTTCACCCGCAACATTATGCTTTGGACTAAAGCTAAGGTAAATATCGACCCTGAAAGGGCTTATGTAACCACTACAGAAGGTGATGGCAGAAGGGGTATTCAAATGAGACAGGGGATGGAAGAGTTCAACATCGAACCCTGGGTAATGCCGGTGGGCGCCAAATTAAACGTAACCTTTTAATAATTAATTACCTGATTAACAATGAAAGCATACGGTATCATATTATTCTTTTTAACTGGGCTTATCCTGGTATCATGTAAAAAGCTCGATGAGATGAACATAGATCCTAACGGAATTGACCCTTCAATAGCAAACCCCAGCCAGTTATTAACTACGGTAATTACCCGGAGCGGTACTACCGTCACCGAATTGGGCTTCGGTCAGATCTCAGGCGTAATGCAGCAAACTCAGGAAGACGGCTGGTCAGGTGGCTACAATGATTTCGGATGGCAAAGCTCAAGTCATGACGGAACATGGAAGAGCCTCTACCAGAACCTTAGCGATTCCAAAGAGATGATGCGCAAAGCAAATGAGGCCAATAACGACTTCTTTAGAGCGGCGTCTTTAATCATGACTGCCTATAATTTCGGCCACATTGCAGATTTTTGGGGGGATGCCCCTTATTCAGAGGCCCTCCGGAACGACGATGGGATCATGAACCCGAAATACGATGCACAGTTCAATATTTACAAAGGGATTCTGGATGATCTGGAACAAGCAAATGCACTGCTGTCCAAAGCCCCGGGTAGCTACAATACGATCAATAATGGTCAGGACGTACTTTATTCCGGTGATATTACCAAATGGCGAAGATTTGCAAACTCCCTGTCTATACGGTATAACCTGAGGCTGTCGGCAAAAGATCAGTCATTTGCCCGAGATAATATCACCAGGATTTTGGGCGCACCGGATAAATATCCATTGATCACCGCGGCCGCTGACGAAGCAGCCTTTGCTTATACTGGGAATAACCCTTCCAGCTCCTGGCCAACCAATATCGTGGGTAATACCGACCTTAGCTCTGAGTACCACCGTAGAAAAATGTGTTCGACATTGGTGGAGGAAATGCGAAAACACAATGACCCGCGCCTGGGCGTATGGGCGAATAAAGTGGAAACCCCTTTACACCTGGATGAAAGCAAGCCCGAAAACTATGACAATATCGAGGATGTCGTTTTTAACATCGAAGGTGTATCTGCAACGATAAAATGCCGGGTAATCGGAAAGGGAGTTGCGGACGCCTATGTTCAAAAATATGGTGTACCTGTGAACTACAACCTGGATTATATCGGTATGCCGCCTAACTGGACTAAACTGTCCCTGTTCGCCTACAACATCAGTCCGGCGACCTATCAGGGAAGACCTAACCCGCACTGCTCGATGTTGAACAGCATGTATCAATTGGCTTTGGCTCCGCAGTTGAAATCAAGAATGCTGTCGGCTGCAGAAGTGCATTTCGATCTGGCCGAGATCGCACTGAAAGGATGGGGCGGTAACGCGAAGATGGAATACGAAAATGCAATCCGCACCTCGCTGGAAAGCTGGGGACTGACGAGCAATTATACCATGTACCTGGTTCAACCGGGAGTGCCGTTTGACAACACCCTGGAACAGATCATCACCCAAAAATGGATTGCAAGCTGGAGCGCAACCTGCGAGGCCTGGTTCGACTGGAGAAGAACGGGCTTCCCGAATTTCAAGACAGTTGGTGTAGGTGCCAAAAGAGATGTGATCCCCGTTCGCTTGTATTACCCGGCAAATGAAGAGACGGCCAATGCGGATAAATTACGCCAGGCCCTGCCCAATTTAGAAGAAACCATGTATTCACAACAGGAACCGGATAATGCGACTTATCCGGTGATGAAAAGGAATAGTGCCTGGGCAAAAATGTGGCTGCTGCAAGGCACCGGTAAACCCTGGTAACAAGTGTGCTTTTAGTATTAATTATAAACATCCATTAAATGAAGACTTTTTTCCGATATAGCGCAGTGCTTATACTGCTGATCACCTTCTTTGCCGCAAAACGACAGGAAAAATTCATACCGGTTACCGATATCAGAGACCAGGTCCTGAAAAGATTGATCCGGCAAGTGCCTAAAGATAGCCTGAATAACCTGGACGACAACTTTATACTGAACTTTATTACTAAGGACGAGAAGGAAGTTTTTGCAAACAACAGTTGGGTATTCCAGGTAGATCAACCTGCTATCGTATCTGTAATGCACTTCAAAGGTCAGAAAATACCACCTTTTTGGTTGAAAGAAGCTGGCTTTAAGAATACCGGAAAAACTGTAAGCAACGGCAGCTTTGAATATGAAGTTTGGCAAAAGGAATTTCCTGCCGGACAAATCAACCTCGGGATCAATGGCTTTGACCTGGAAAGGGTAGTATACTTCGTAACGATCGGTCCGATTCAAAAAGGTGCTGAACTGAACATCACCAACATATATCCAAACAAATGGCCGGTGATCAAAATGCAAAAAGGTGCTTATACCTATAATGATTGGCCCAGCCTTACTTTAAAAGAAATACCTGAGGAACTGGAAGGTCAAACCTTGTACACTACTGTTCGCGGCCGTGCCCGTGAAGCCAGCATGGTTAAGAGCTTCCGCCCAACCGAATTCCCTTCGTCTACCACCCCGGATGAGGTGGTGCTGACCTGGGAAACTGATCCGGCAACTACACAGGCAGTACAATGGCGTACCAATATCGAGGTAAACGAAAGTTATGTGAGCTATTGGAAAAACGGTTCTTCGGAAAAAGAGGCGAAAACCCTTACCGCAAAATCTATCCGTCTTAAAGATGTTTACATTAGCAACGATATGGAAGTGAACCACTGGGAAGTGAACATCACCGGCTTGACCCCGGCTACGAAATACAACTACAAAGTGGGGAGCAAAAAACAAGGTACCGTCAGCCCGGCCTATACCTTTGTAACCGCGCCCGCCAAGAAAGACGCACCTTTTAAATTCCTGTATATTGGCGACACCCATCAAAAGGATATTGTAAAACCTACGCTGGAACGGGCATTGAAAGAAAATCCGGATGCCGCATTTTTAACACATACGGGTGACCACGTAGATATCGGTCTGTTCCGCGACCTATGGGATAAACAGTTTCACCAGGGTAAAGAGCTGTTTGCAAGAATTCCTTATATGCCGGTATTGGGTAACCACGACAGTCAGGACGGATTGCCTCCGGTATTGTATACACAACTGTTCATGCTGCCTCAAAACTCCACCTGTGGCCTGATACCTGAACGTAACTATTCCTTTACCTATGGCGATGCCCGCTTCTTCGTGATCGACGTAACCGGCGGCGGAGCAAAGACGAAATGCTGGCTTGAAGAGGAGATGGCGAAAACCAAAGAAAAATGGAAAATCGCGATGATGCACTTCCCGCCATATCATTCCGACGGCTATTCTCCGCAACTGCGTGCGTTCTGGGGACCGCTGTTTGATAAATACAATGTCGATCTGGTATTGGCCGGACACATCCACCAATACTTCCGCTCATATCCGATTTATGGCAATCAGGTTTCGGAAGCCCCTGGAAAAGGAACGGTTTACGTTTCTTCGATGGTGGTAAAAGGTAACGAGAGCGAACATAAACCTTCCATGGTATACAATAAGGTATATTCCTTTAAAGGCGGGCAGTTCCAGGTGATCTCGATCAATGGCAATAAACTTGATTTCTTGTCTAAAGCCAGCGATGGAGACGTGATCGATCAATTTCAAATCGTAAAACCCTGATTATGGTTTGTTGCGAACATTCCTGAGTTTTCAGGAATAAAAAAAACAGCCTGAGTACCATCCGTACTCAGGCTGTTTTTTTATAGACCGGTAGTAAAAAAGACTGTTCTTCCAAATTAAATTTCAGGAATCCCCTTTATCTATTAATCAACTAAAGGTGTGCCGCGCTGGTGTTTTTCAACTGAACTGACCGCCAGCCGGAGCAGGCAATGCCAGATAATCGCCCCTTTAAAAAGGTTCTCCAGTTGTTATCAATCAGGTCCTGTGATTTACTTCTAAATAAATCCCAGACATATCCGAGTTTCGATTCCGAAGTTACCTAACGCCCCTTTCGGTGATTTTAGTTGTGCATACAAAAGGCGACCTCAATATAGATTTGAGATAAGCCTAAACTGAATGCAAATACAATCATGAAGTGGTGGTGAATAAAAAGTGAGTTTTTTTTAATTGGAATACCCCCACAGGCTTTCTAAACCGTAATACCATACATAAGCAACTAATAATCCAGCATGACAACTCAAGAAAGCAAAGATTTGCTAAAAAAGTATGCCGAAGGAAAATGTACACAGGAAGAAGAAGCCTGGGTCGAATCCTGGTATAACGAGATATCGGATAGTGGGAGCGCCCCCTCGCCTGAGGAAATTGATACAGCTTATGCAACCGTCAGAGCCAATCTCCCCCGCCCCGCCCGCACTATCGGCAGGAGGTTAAATCTTTCTATAGCGGCTTGTATATTGTTATGCGCATCCGTAGCGGCCTATTTTATTTTTCGCCAGATATCCCCAAATCCGGAAAATGAAATTACAATGGTGAAGCATGTTGACCTGCCTCCGGGAAGCAACAAGGCTACCCTGACGCTTGGTAATGGTCAACGTATCAATTTAACCCAGGCAGCAAACGGAAAAATGGCGCAACAGGGTAACGCAGCTATAAATAAAACTGCCGAAGGCCGGTTGGTTTACGTTAGCAACGGTCGGGAATCAAACACGATAATTTACAATACTACTACTACTCCGCGTGGCGGAGAATACCATTTAACGTTAGCTGACGGCACTAACATTTGGTTGAACGCGGCATCATCTATTACTTATCCGACTACGTTTAAGGGCCACGACAGAACCGTAAGCATCACCGGCGAGGTATATTTTGAAGTAGCACATGATCAGCATAAGCCTTTTAAAGTAATTACCCGGGGACAAACTGTTGAGGTTTTAGGTACGCATTTTAATGTAAATGCATACGAGGATGATCCTCTTATAAAAACAACGCTTTTTGAAGGCGCTGTAAAAGTAAATCGCGCTGCGCAATCAGCTATATTGAATCCAGGTGAGCAGGCTGTTGATAAT
>NZ_JBCECK010000105.1:0-18790 GCF_039207105.1 Mucilaginibacter sp. | reverse complement strand
CACTTAACCCTGTACTTACCTGCGGTTTTCAGCTTACCGAGGCTATTCAGCTACATTTAGGTTTAAGCAAGACCGAAGCAAAAAACAAGGCAATTGAACTTTTCAACGAGGTTCAACTCCCTCGTCCTGAAGCTATATTTAACAGCTATCCACACCAGATATCGGGTGGACAAAAGCAGCGGGTAATGATAGCGATGGCCCTATCCTGTAACCCGGAAATTTTAATAGCCGATGAACCTACCACAGCTTTAGATGTTACAGTACAAAAGGCCATCATTGATCTTTTAATAAAACTAAAAACTACCAGTTGCAGAAGCCTGATATTCATATCACATGATCTCGGTGTGATCAGGGAAATAGCCGACAGGGTTTTGGTGATGTACAAAGGCGATATTGTGGAGGAAGCCACAGTGACCGAGCTTTTCAACAATCCAAAACATCCGTACACCAAGGGTTTATTAGCTTGCAGACCGTCGCCCAATCAGCAATTGAAAAAACTCCCGGTTATTGCCGATTTTTTTGATGTAAATAACATGGCCGATAAACAATCGGCAACCATTGACAGTATTCGCACTTTATATAATTATTCTACAGCAGAAATAGCCCAAAGAAAAAAGGAACTTTATCAGCAACAACCTCTTTTAAAGATCAATAAACTTTCAACCTGGTTTCCGGTGCATACCGGTTTATTCGGTTCATCAGGTAAAGTGGTGAAAGCAGTAAACAATGTAAGTTTCGAGGTTTATCCCGGTGAAACACTGGGCCTGGTCGGTGAATCGGGCTGCGGTAAAACCACTTTGGGCCGTACCATTCTACGCCTGATTGAGCCCACATCGGGTGAAGTTAGTTTTCAAGGTACAGATTTAAGCAAGCTCAAAAAAAACGACCTTCGGAATATCAGGCGCGATATACAGATCATTTTCCAGGATCCATATTCCTCCTTAAACCCACGCTTAACCGTTGGCCAGTCAATCATGGAGCCCCTGCAGGTGCACCAGTTTTACAGTAACGATACCCAACGCAAGCAAAAGGTTTTAGAGCTATTGCAAAAAGTAAACCTGCTGCCTGAACATTTTAACCGTTATCCGCATGAGTTTTCGGGCGGGCAAAGGCAGCGTATCGTTATAGCCCGGGCATTGGCATTGCAGCCTAAATTCATTATTTGCGATGAATCAGTATCGGCGCTTGACGTATCGGTACAGGCACAGGTACTGAACCTGATCCGCGAATTGCAGGAAGAATTTAAACTGACGTACATTTTTATATCCCATGACCTGGCAGTTATCAAACATATATCAGACCGGATGATGGTTATGAATAAAGGCGAAATTGTAGAAACCGGTTACCCTGCTGATATTTATTATCGCCCGAAAGAAGAATACACTAAAAGATTAATAGCTTCAATACCAGGGGCATAATTAACAGTTATCTTTCAACCGTAGCTTACGTTTTTCTGCTGATTTGCTAATGTTCAAATTCTGTATCTTTGAACAAACATTTTTCTATGTCTAAAAAGAAAAACAATTCATCCATAGTACAGGTACTCACCCAAATGGTGCTTGACATATTTGAACAAAACGGTAATACACCACTCAACTATAAACAGGTTTCTGCAAAATTGAACGTTCGCGACCCTGAATCGCGCGAGATCATATTTGATATTTTAAAAGACGAGGCAAAAAAATCGGTACTTAAAGAGCTTTCACCCGGAAAATTTCAGTTGCTGGAATTAAAAACATTTGTTGAGGGCAAGGTTGATCTTACCAACGATGGCTCGGCATTTATTGTAACCGATGATGAGTTTGAGAGCGATATTTTTATTGCTCCCCGTAAATTACGCAATGCACTTAACGGCGATAGAGTTAAAGTATACGTATATGCCAAAAGCAAAGGCAAACGCAAAGAAGGCGAGATCATTGAAATTATTCAGCGTGCCAAAATGGAGTTTACTGGTGTGGTTAAACTATCAGAACGCTTTGCCTTTTTTATTCCGGACGACCGTAAAATGATGCACGATATTTTTATCCCCATAAGCGAATTAAACGGCGCTAAAAACGGGATAAAAGCAGTTGCCGAAATTACCGACTGGCCTACAGAAGCCAAAAACCCAATTGGCCGCATTAAACATGTTTTAGGTGCCCAGGGTGAGAATGATACCGAAATGAATGCCATTCTTGCCGAGTATGGTTTCCCACTATCATTCCCGGCTGAGGTTGAGCATGAATCTGAAGCTATTTCAGATGTGATAACTTCGGAAGAAATAGCCAGAAGGCGTGATTTCCGGAATGTTACCACATTCACCATTGACCCTTTTGATGCAAAGGATTTTGATGATGCCCTTTCCTTTAAGTTATTAGACAACGGAAATTACGAAGTCGGCATTCACATAGCGGATGTATCGCACTATATTGAGCCCGATTCTGCCCTGGATAAGGAAGCACTTGACCGTGCCACATCCGTTTACCTGGTTGACAGGGTGATACCTATGCTCCCCGAACGCCTTTCAAACGGACTATGTTCATTGCGGCCTAAAGAGGAAAAGCTTTGTTTTTCGGCGGTATTTGAACTGGACGAAAACGCTTATATCATTAATGAATGGTATGGTAAAACCATTATTTACTCAGACAGGCGCTTTACTTATGAAGAGGTACAGGAAGTAATTGAAAACAAGGCAGGCGAATTTGTAACTGAGATACTAAAACTAAACGAACTGGCTTATAAACTGCGCGAACGTAAATTTAAAAACGGAGCCATTAGCTTTGAGGCTACCGAAATTAAATTCAAGCTTGATGAGCATGGCAAACCCACCGGTGTTTATGTAAAAGAGCGTAAAGATGCCCACAAACTTATTGAAGATTTTATGCTTTTAGCTAACCGTAAGGTTGCTGAACATGTAAGCAAAATGGGTAAGGGAAAGCATAAATACACTTTTGTATACCGTACGCATGATTCGCCGAAGCCGGATGCTTTGACCAACTTTGCCCAGTTTGCAGCCCGCTTTGGTTATAAGATCAACACTAAATCAGATAAGGAAACGGCCAGATCGCTTAACTTTTTGATGGAAGATGTAGAGGGTAAAAAAGAACAGAATGTACTTACGCAATTAGCTATACGCTCAATGGCCAAAGCTATTTACACTACCAAAACTACCAGCCACTATGGTTTGGCCTTTGACCACTATACACACTTTACTTCACCCATACGCCGCTATCCTGATGTAATGGTGCACAGGCTTTTATTCCATTATTTAAACGGTGGGCAATCTGCCAATGCGGAATATTATGAGAAACTATGTTCGCACAGCTCGCAAATGGAAAAAAAAGCTGCTGATGCCGAACGTGCATCTATAAAATATAAACAAGCCGAATATCTGAAAGATCAGGTTGGCAATATATTCACCGGTATCATTTCGGGTGTTACCGAATGGGGTATGTATGTAGAAATTATAGAAAATAAATGCGAAGGTATGATACGCCTGCGTGATATAACCGATGATTTTTATACACTGGATGAAAAGAACTACGCTATCATTGGTCAACGTAAAAAGAAAATATACCAACTGGGTGATGAGGTCAGGATCAAAGTAAAAAACGTTGACCTTACCAAAAAACAAATCGATTTTTCGCTAATACAAGAGTAAATATATGAGTTGATTAAACTGGACTAAATCAACTACTGAACATAAAATATGAAACAACTTACAGACCTGCAGGCGCTGATAAATAATGCCGTTGATAAATTAAATTTCCCGAAGCACCCTGCCGAATTATATGAACCTATAAGTTACATATTAGCCTTGGGTGGTAAACGCCTGCGTCCTGCCCTGCTACTAATGGCCTGCGATCTTTTCGGTGGTGATGTAGAAAGCGCTGTTGAGCCTGCACTGGCCATAGAGGTATTTCACAACTTTACCCTGATGCATGATGACATCATGGATAATGCCCCTTTACGCCGCGGACAAGCTACCGTACATCAAAAATGGAACGCCAACGTGGCTATCCTCTCTGGCGATGCTATGATGGTAGAGTCAAATAAGTTGATGATGAAAGTGCCGGATACAATTCTGCGTAAAGTGATGGATGTTTTTAACGAAACTGCTACTGGAGTTTGCGAAGGCCAGCAAATTGATATGAGTTTTGAACAACGTGCCGATGTAAGCATTGACGAATACCTGAACATGATACGCCTTAAAACAGCCGTATTATTAGGCGGTACGTTAAAAATAGGCGCTATTATTGGCGGTGCAACCCCGGCCGATGCACAGCTGCTTTATGATTTTGGTGTTAACCTGGGTATAGCTTTCCAGCTACAGGATGATATATTGGATGTATACGGCGATCCTGATAAATTTGGTAAACAGGTAGGTGGCGATATTATATCCAACAAAAAAACATACCTGCTGATTAAAGCACTTGAACTGGCCAAAGATACCCAGTTAACTGAACTGAATAACTGGATAACTTCACAGGAGTTTGATAATCAGGAAAAGGTAAGTGCTGTAACAGGTTTGTATAATCAACTACAGATCAGAAACCATTCAGAAGAAGCCATGCAAATCTATTCAGATAAAGCATTTGATGCTCTTGACCGTGTAAACCTGCCTGATGACCGCATCCATTATTTAAGGCTTTTTGCCGATAGTTTACTGGTTAGGGAATATTGATTTTCATATCAATCGATACCCACACCAACAAAAAAAGCTCCGTTCAAATTGAACGAAGCTTTTTTTATATCTATGAAACTTAGCTAATTACTCAGCTGCTGCTTCTTCTGTAGCTTCTGTATCAGCTTTTTTTGCTTTTGGAGCTGCTGCCTTTTTTGCTTTTGGAGCTTCTTCTGCTGCAACTTCAGCAACTGGTGCTTCAACTGCTTTCTTTTCTGCTTTTACTTTAGGTGCAGGTGCTGCAACCTCAGCAACTGGTGCTGCTTCAACAGGAAGAACTGAAACGTATGAACGGTTATCAGCTTTCTTTCTGAAAACTACATGACCGTCAACTAACGCGAATAAAGTATGATCTTTACCAATACCTACGTTAACACCAGGATTGTGTTGGGTACCACGCTGACGAACGATGATGTTACCTGCAATTGCTGGTTGACCACCGAAAATTTTGATACCTAAACGTTTGCTATGCGACTCACGGCCGTTTCTGGAACTACCGGCCCCTTTTTTGTGTGCCATTTCTTAATATTTTTATGAGCCGATCAATCAGCTCGGTTTAAACTTTAATTATAATGTAATACCGGTGATCTCGATCTTGGTAAATTGCTGACGGTGACCGTTTTTCTTTTTGTAACCTTTTCTTCTTTTCTTTTTGAAGATGATCACTTTATCACCTTTTAAATGAGACACGATCTTAGCTGATACTTTAGCGCCTTTCAAATCAGTACCTAATTTGAATTTACCTTCGTTTTCTGCTAACAATACATTGTCAAATTCAATACTAGCGCCTTCATCGCCTTGTAATCTGTGTACAAAGATCTGCTGGTCTTTTGCAACTTTGAATTGCTGTCCTGCTATACTTACTATTGCGTACATGTTTGTTAATTATTGTTTTAAAATTCGAGGTGCAAATATAGGGATTGATTATTTAATAAACAATCCCTATATGTTTTTATTTTTTCAATCTTTCTTCGGCAGTGAGTAAACTTTGCTTAATTTCTTTGATCAGGGTTTTATTGGCATCTATTAGTCTAATATCGCCTACATACTCACTGTCAAACACAACCCTTTTACTTTTTTGCTTGTATTTAAACTCAATGATATAACGTATAGATTTATTTTTGCCTCCCTTACTGGTATCAGCCAGCTCTTTGGTCGGAAAATCCCAGAAACCCAGGTCGGCAGCTTTACGGTGCAAATAAAGCAAATCATCACTGGTAAGGCGCAGGTGCATTTTTACTAATGAGTCTCTCCTATCTACATATTGGTAATCGCCGGTCTTGGAATTATATTTATTTACCAAACTATCAACCGGACCGTACTCCAAAGACATGGACTGAAAATCAGAATACCTGTATGGAGCATTTTTGATCATCATACCATAATAATAAAAGCAGTAAAGTAAAAAAGGCACTATAATAGTAAGTGCAAAAAATATTTTTTTAGTACGATCAGACATTTTTAATTATTGAATTATAGAGTTATTGAATTATTGAATCAATTTCTGTGGAAGTATTTTTATCAAGTTCTCCTTCCCATTTACTTACTACAGCCGTAGCCATCGCATTGCCTAAAACATTGGTGGCCGACCGTCCCATATCCAACAGCGGGTCAATCCCGATCAGCAAAAACAAACCCGCTTCCGGTATATTAAACATAGATAAAGTAGCCGCTATTACCACCAGCGACGCCCGCGGCACTCCTGCCACACCTTTACTGGTTAGCATTAATACCAACAGCATGGATAGTTGATGTCCAAATGACAAATGAATATCATATGACTGTGCCAAAAACAACGAGGCAAAGGTCATATACATCATGGAACCATCCAGGTTAAAAGAATAACCCAAAGGCAATACAAAGCTCACAATTTTATTGCTGCATCCAAAGCGCTCCAATTCAATAAGCACGCGCGGATAGGCGGCTTCACTTGTTGAGGTACTAAAGGCAATGAGCATGGCATCTTTTATATTGCTTACCAGCCTGAATACCGATTTACGTAAAACCACAAACCCCGCCAAGATAATGACCAGCCAAAGCATGATGAGCGCGAAGTAAAACTCACTGATAAAGATACCATATGTAGATAATACCCCAAGCCCTTGTTTGGCAATAACAGCCGTAATAGCGCCAAAAACCGCTAATGGTGCCACTTTCATTACATAACCGGTTATTTTTAATATCACATGAGCTATGGCGTCCATAGCTTTGATCACAATTTTACCTTGCTCGCCTATGGCCGCTGTAGCTACGCCAAAAAACAAGGAGAATACAACGATCTGCAGTATCTCATTATTGGCCATAGCCTCAATAAAGCTCTTCGGAAAAACGTGGCCAATAAAATCAGTTAATGATAGTGCCGATTTTTTAATGCCTGTACTTAAATAACTGTTTGGCAAGGGCAGGTGCATCACCTTTCCGGGCTCGAAAAGGTTCACAAACAACATACCTAATAATAATGATACCAGGGTGGCGCTCAAAAACCAAAGCATGGTTTTACCACCTATACGACCAACCGCCTTAATATCTCCCACTTTAGCCACGCCTACTACCAACGTTGTAAAGACAAGCGGGGCCACGATCATTTTTATCAGCCTTAAAAATATGTCGCTTAAAATGGTAAATACCTCCAGTTTATCCTCGCGGATAGAATTGTTATCTTTACTGATCTTTAATTGCTGTATTTTTTCGGCTTTTAAGGCAATATATTGTGCAGTTGTAGTATCGTGCGATAAAACCAATTGGGTATTTATATCTTTTATATGAGCATCAGCGGTGCTAATATTTACATTGATGGCATTAATTACGCTAACATTATAAATGTATCCGGTTACAACGCCTAATATTAGCGCAATAAATATATAGAGTGTCAGGTTGCTTTTTTTTTGCATATAGCTGATTGCAGGGCGCTAAACTACAACTAATTAATATTTTGCTAAAATTTTAAAATACACATGAGCACCACTACCTACGGATTACAGCATATAAAAAAAGAAATTCAGCACTTGCCCCATGAGCAATTGAGCGAATTGCTGCTCCGTTTGGCACGCTATAAAAAAGAAAATAAAGAATTATTAGCATACCTATTGTTCGAGGCTCATGATGAGGTTGCCTTTATTGAAAAAGTAAAAGCCGAGGCTGGTTTTATGTTCAGTCAGCTGCCTGCCTTGAGTTATAACGCGGCTAAAAGCATGCGGAAAATTTTAAGATTATTGAGTAAATACATTAAATTTATAGGTACCAAGGAAGCAGAAATTGAATTGCTGATAAATTTTTGCGTGAACTATTTGGAATATGCCGACAGGCGTACAAACTATAAACCCATTAGGTTAATATTAACCAGGCAAGTAGAAAAGGTTAAGAATTTAATTGGCAAACTGCATGAAGACCTTCAGTTTGATTACGTGGAAGATTACAATACCTTACTTGCCAATGCAGAGAAAAAACTGGGTTGGTTTAAAAAGAATGATTACCTGTTGTAACATACAGCATAATTAAGCATCTAAACAGAAAAAACTATTAATACTGTGGCCAACAAAGAAGCAGCATTCAAGCAAATATATGAAGCTAATTCTAAAAAGATATTCCACTTGTGCTATGGTTATACCGGCGATGATGATGCCGCTAATGACCTTTTACAGGAAACCTTTTTAAAAGTTTGGCAAAATTTAGAAAAATTCCGAAACCAGGCCATGATATCAACCTGGATTTACCGCATTGCCGTTAACACTTGCTTAACCTATCTACGATCAGAAAAACGACAGGCTAAAGATGAACTTACCCCGCAAATAGCCGAAACTAAAAGGGAAGAACTATCGGATAAAAACGAGAAGGTGGCTTTGCTGTACAAATGTATTTCAAAGCTGGAAGAGTCAGAAAGGATTATAATAACTATGGTGCTTGATGAAGTACCGTACCCCGAAATAGCAGATATTTCGGGCATATCGGAAGGAAACCTGAGGGTGAAGATTTATCGTATAAAACAAAAATTAACTGAATTATATAACCAGTATGAAAGACTTTGATCATTTGATGTCGGTTTGGCAGGGACAGCCAAAGCCAGATCAGCTTTCAGTGGATGAGGTGCTGAAGCAGGTAAAGAAGGGGATTCGCAGCATAACTACAAAGTTGTACTGGAGTATAGTGGCTATGGTGGTGATAACGGTATTTGCTTTTATTATCACATTTTTTCTGGCCTTTAAATCGTGGGTTACCACAGTAGGTATTTTAATTGTATTGGTCACCATGCTCATGTACCTATCACTCATTGTGAGGCACTATCACATATTAAGCAAGCGCGATGCAACCCTTAACCCCTCCGAATATCTTGACAGCCTGAAAGCATATCAAAAAAACAGAACCAAAGTTATCGGATGGTTCTATTACATATACACGCTGCTCATCAGCGCCGGCCTTGCTATGTATCTGATAGAATTGCTGGAAACGGCTTCCCTCCCATTCAAACTCATCACCTACGGATCAACCATCATCTGGTTTTTGTTCACCACATTTTATTTAAAACCCCGGATGTTTAAAAACGAAGAGGAAAAACTCAACCTGATGATTGACCGGTTGGTTCGTTTACAGGAGCAATTTGATTAAGCTATTATTGTTCTATGTTTGAATATAACATCACCATAAAGCAAGCTACAATTGCCGACGCTGAAACTTTGCGCCTACTGAGTCAGGAAACTTTTTATTACTTTTTTGGGCCACTAAATGATAAGGAAAACATGGATAACTATGCATCCTCGGCCTTTACTTCTGCAAAAATTGAAGCCGAACTTAATGACCAAAATTCTCATTTCTATTTCGCCATTCTTGATGGACAGCTTACCGGCTACATCAAACTAAATTTCGGACCAGCTCAAACCGAATTTCAAGATGATCATTCGCTTGAGGTGGAACGCATTTATGTATTAGCAGAACACCATAGTAAAAAGATTGGTCATCAGTTACTCAACTTCGCCATACAAACCGCGGTTGATAAAGGGTTTAATTACATTTGGCTGGGTGTCTGGGAGCATAATCATAAGGCTATTAGCTTTTATGAAAAACACGGGTTTCAATTATTTGGTAGTCATCCGTTTATGCTGGGTGAAGATAAGCAAATTGATCTGCTCATGAAAAAAGAGTTAGTTGTCTGATCCAGGATTTTCATGATGAATTGGATTACCCGTATTTAAAAAATGATATAATCCGGCAATCCTTCAAAACATAGTGGAGGCAATAATTATCTCTGTGTAAAAAATCCTGTCATCCGTTAATCTTAAGAATCCCGGTTCAGACAAAATACAAAATCAATCCTTTAAAAAAGGATTAAAGTTACGCGTACCTATTTCCATTCCTGCGGCACGGCATACGGTTTTATCACCAAATTTAAAGTTGATAGTATCCATTGCCTGATAAAGTCGGATTCGCTCCTCATTGTCTTCAAATAAATTAATCTGGTAACTGCCGCTGCAAAGATCACTTAATCGTACTCCAATAAGCCGGATGGGCCGGTGCTGGTTCCAGGCCTTTTTAAGTAGGTTCTTTATTCCGGGAATCAATATATGTTCGGCCGCGGTAAGTGGTATTTTTTGCTGCTGGGTATGCGTTTCAAAATTGGCATAACGTATTTTAATGGCCATACATGACGACAGTTTATTTTCCCGGCGCAACTTACCGGATAGTTCTTCTGTCATTGAAACCAGAACTGTTTCAAGCGTACGCTTGTCGTTCACGTTATTCATAAAAGTATGCTCGGTTGAAATGGATTTTCTGTCAGAGTAAGGTATGATCTCACTATGATCAATACCGTGGGCTTTTTCCCACAAATATTTACCTGCCTTACCAAAAACAGCCTCCAGGAAACGGATATTAGTTTTTTGAAGATCGCCAATTTTTTCAATACCATACTGATACAGTTTTTGGCAGGTACTTTCGCCCAGGCCCGGTATTTTGCCAATATTCAGGGGGGCCAAAAATTGCAGTTCTTCGCCATGCTTAATAAATAGTTCTCCATTAGGCTTTGCCTGGTTAGTAGCCATTTTGGCTACGGTTTTGCCAGATGCCATACCAAAAGAAATAGGCAGCCCCGTTTCCCGGATAACTTTTTGCCGCAGATCTGAAGCTATCTGGTAGCAATTGTAATAACGATCCATTCCGGTTAGGTCAATATAAAACTCATCAACGGAGGTTTTCTGATATAGCGGCACCGAATCATGAATGATCTTGGTAACCTCACGCGAAGCTTCCGAATAACGGCCATGAGTACCATGTATCACAATAGCATGCGGACAAAGCTTTACGGCCTGCCTGGTAGGCATGGCTGAATGTACGCCATATTTACGCGCTTCATAACTACATGAAGACACCACTCCTCTTTCTACCGAACCGCCAATGATAACCGCCTTACCTATCAGCTCGGGATTAAATTTGCGTTCAACCGATACAAAAAACGAGTCAAGGTCTATATGTACAATATGTCGCTTAACATCCATGTACAAATATGAAAATAAATTCAGTATTTTACTAAAAATATTAGCATTTTTGTTTCTCTAAAACCATTGCCATGTACATGTATGAAGATTATTTAATGCTGCTTTCGCCCCCTGAAGCTGTAAAGCACGAGATTGCACGCTATAAAAAAGCATCGGCTAAATTAATTGGCAATTACAAAAGCATGGATTCTCCGGCGCATATTTCGATTCAACACCTGGACCGGCAAAAACCATTTATGGCTGAAACCAATGTAGCTAAGTTGGAAAACAGCCTAAATGAGCTACCACCTATTTTGTTACATATTGATGGCTTCAAATACTTTAGTCATTTGCATAGCAAAATGACCATTTATGCCCATATCAGGATCACTCCTGCAGTAGATGAGTGGTTTAGCTTGTTAAAGAAAAAACTATATATCAAAAAAACCATAGTCCCGCATATAACTGTTACCCGGGATATTCAGGAGAAAGATTTTAACCTGTTATGGCCGCATTTCAGGCATAAAAAGCTGGTAGAGCCATTTTGGGTAAACGAGCTAAGAATGTTAAAACGCGAATCATTTGCCTCATCACCGCAATGGATACCCTATAAAATTTTTGAGTTTAAAAATTTAAAAAATGTAGTCAACAACGCCGAAAGCATCATTGATCGCCAAACTGCTGCAGAAAATCAGATAAACTTATTTTAAAATCAGACATTATGGATTACAAAGATTATTTGACCATTATATCACCTCCAGAACGAGTAAATGATAAGATCAGGTTATTCAAACGTGCCTGTGGTAACAGTATTGGTAAATTCCCGGGCATGTATGCTAAAGCGCATATATCTTTTGATATTATCAGGGATAGCATTGACAAACACAGTAAAACACCGTTGACACTTAAGCCATTTTATGAACTGGTTGATTTCAAGATCAGAACCATACCAGCACATGAACTCAAAATAAACGGCTTTGATTTTTTTTGCCACGGGCCAAATTTCAGAACCATTTATGCGGCTTTAGAAATGAACGAAGATACAGAGAACTGGTTCCGCACTGTTAAACAAGCTTTGAGGATAAATAGAAAATTGAAACCTCATATTACCATAACCAGAAAGATTTCGACTGAGTTTTTCAATGTTTTGTGGCCTTATTTTCAAAATACCGAGTATCAGGATTCATTTGAGGCTGAATCTTTACTCATATTGGAAAAAGAAAGCGGTAATCCTTTTAACCATTATAAGGAGTATAAAAAGCTGCCCTTCGCTAAAAAATGATGTGGATTTTAGTTCTTATTTTGCTACACTGAAGCCAAAATACCCTTAACAACCTAATGCACAATTATTTAACTTTTTTAACAATTTATTAACCATAAACAAACCTTTTTCTATATTTGCGCCGGGGTAAGTCTTTTACGGCCAGCTCCTCTTGAACTCCCCCAGGGTGGGAACACAGCAAGGGTAGAGAGTTGAGCGGCGCGATAAAAGTAGCTTACCCTTTTTTATTTTCTTTATTTTTGCCGCACGGCAAACGGGCTTAAACCCATCTGCAGGTTTATTAGTTCTCAAAGTCATAATTTTAATTAAATGCTCGATATACTCATTATAGGCGGCGGCCCAATAGGTTTAGCTTGCGGATTGGCTGCTCAAAAAGCAGGTTTAAGTTTTGTAATTATTGAAAAAGGCTGCCTGGTTAACTCATTGTATAATTATCCATCAACCATGACATTTTTCTCTACCTCCGAGAAATTGGAAATTGGTGGTGTACCCTTCGTAACTGTACATAATAAACCTACCCGTGCCGATGCGTTGGAATATTATCGCCGTGTTGCGTTATCCAATCACTTACCCATTAATTTGTTTGAGGAAGTTACAAACGTAACAAATGAAAACGAAAGCTATACGATTACCACCAGCAAAGCAACTTACCAAGCCAGAAAGGTGATATTATCGACCGGCTTTTATGATATAGCTGTTAACCTGGATATCCCAGGCGAAGAGCTGCCTAAAGTAAAACACTACTACCAGGACCCTCACTATTACACTTTACAAAAAGTGGTTGTAGTCGGTTCAAGCAATTCGGCCATTGATGTGGCCCTGGAAACCTACCGCAAAGGAGCTGAGGTTACCCTGGTAGTGCGCGACAGTGAGATCAGTCAACGGGTAAAATATTGGGTAAGGCCAGATATTATTAACCGCATCAAGGAAGGCAGTATCAAAGCATATTTTAACTCTAACCTGCAAACCATCCGTGAGCACGAAGTGGATATTCAAACACCGGATGGGCTCATTACCATACCCAATGATTTTGTTATGGCTATGACAGGTTATAAACCCAACTTTAATTTCCTGAAAAAATTGGGCATCATTTTGTCTGATGATAAATTCGTCCCTCAGTACAATCATGAAACTATGGAAACTAACCTTCCAGGCTTATATCTTGCCGGAGTGGTATGCGGAGGCTTGGATACACACTTATGGTTTATTGAAAATTCCCGTATCCATGCTGATATGATCATCGCTGACATTATAGCTAAACGATGATCAAATACTAATAGCATTTAAAACATCAATAATGTTATTGATGTTTTTTTATTTTTATAGAACTATGCAATACATAATACTATATAAAACATGTATCTTTATTTAAATTTTAAATCAATTAAGTTAAAGACCATGAAATCAACCCTTTTCACCTTGTTGCTGCTAGTAGCCAGCAGCGTGGTATGCTTCGCCCAGTGCGACAAAAACTTACATTTATCCTCATCAAAAACAGAACATCTTGACTCTGGCAATAATCTGGAGAGTACTGCTGATGAACAAACGCTTATCGACATAAGCAAATCGAATATTTTTGTAGTGATTGAAGGCGAAAATGGAAAGCAAACATTAACCGGAGTAATAAAATCAAACACATGTAATTGGCAAACTCCGTTTAAAGAAGGAAAAACAGTTATCAACACCACAATCAGCGATGAAAACGGAGATGGTACAAAGGATTATACAGTAACTATCGAAGGTAAAGACGGAAAACTTACACTAACCGCGGAAAGCTTACAAATGCCAGATAGAAAGCTAAGATTACCATTGGATAAATTTGAAGAAAAGAAATAGCCAAAAACAAAATCAATCCTGACACAAGCATGGTGACTTACAACAAAGTACAGATCACTATGCTTGTGTTTTTACTTAATATAAACTGAACATCATTAAATCATTTTTTTCTTGCATAAACAAAAATTAATGCGATACTTTGCAAAAAATTAAAAAACACAGTAATATCCCAATAAAATGAACATACAAAGCTTAAATAAGCCCGCAATAAGAGCAACGTTTGCTCCGGCTGCCGCTGCTTTGGTTTCAACTGTTTTTTTAAGTTGCCCTTCCCGACGAAGGCCCTATATGCCAAGGGTTTGAATCAAATTCCCCAATTAAATTCCCTAAAAGAAAGTTTTTAAACTTCTTTTAAAAAAAACCATCTAATTATTAAGGCTGTTAAGCCAATTAATTTAACGGTAATATCTATTTTAATGACCATACAAGATTTTGATATTAAGGTTGCTACAGCCCAGCATGTAGATTATGCCACCCAGATATGTGTTGAAATGGCCGAATCGGCCAAAGCTCGTGGTACCGGTATTGCCCAGCGTTCGCCAGAATACGTAGCTAATAAGATGTTAGAAGGCAAAGCCGTAATTGCGCTGCATAAAGACGGCACCTGGGCTGGCTTTTGCTATATAGAAACATGGAGTCATGGCGACTTTGTGGCCAATTCGGGTTTAATAGTTAATCCGCAGTTTCGTAAAGCAGGCTTGGCTAAGGCAATAAAGCACAGAATATTTGAACTTTCCAGAACGAAATATCCTAACGCTAAAATTTTTGGTCTAACTACAGGTTTGGCAGTAATGAAGATCAATTCTGAACTTGGATACGAACCTGTTACTTATTCTGAACTTACCCAGGACGAGAACTTTTGGGCCGGCTGCAAAAGCTGTGTGAACTATGATATATTAACCAGTAAAGAACGTAAAAACTGCATGTGCACAGCCATGCTGTTTGACCCCGAAGAAAAAGCAAAACAGGATGCCGAAAAAATGAAGCGCATTACGCATAAAGCTACCTTGCTTGAGCGTATTGAAAATGCCATTAAGAAGCGCATAGGCCAGGATCATTAAGTTAAAGCGGAAAAGCCTGAACAGGACATTTTAAAAGAAACAAGTACACATAAATTGAAAGACAAAGCTTTAAGCCTTCCGCTTTGAGCTTTAACCTCTAAAAAAAGATGAAGAAAAAAGTTGTATTAGCTTATAGCGGGGGTTTAGATACCTCATTTTGCTGTATTTATTTAACGCAGGATCTTGGTTACGAAGTTCACTCTGTTATTGTAAACACTGGCGGTTTTAGTGACGAAGAATTAAAAGGAGTTGAAGAACGTGCCTACAAAATGGGAGTTACATCGCACCATGTGGTTGATGAAACTAAAAACTTTTACAACACCTGTGTTCGCTTTTTAATTTATGGTAACGTTTTAAAAAACAATACCTACCCGCTTTCTGTAAGTGCTGAGCGCGTTAGTCAAGCTACCGCTATTGCCAACTACGCTAAAGAAATAGGTGCCGAATTTGTAGCACATGGCAGTACTGGCGCCGGTAACGACCAGGTGCGTTTTGATATGATCTTTAATATCCTGGTACCTCAGGTAAAGATCATAACCCCTATCCGCGATCTGAAACTGAGCCGCGAAGAAGAGATCGAGTATCTTAAAAAACACGGCGTTGATATGAACTTTGAAAAAGCAAAGTATTCTATCAATAAAGGTATCTGGGGCACTTCTGTAGGTGGTAAAGAAACCCTTACCTCTAACTTAGGTTTACCTGAAGATGCATGGCCTACCCAGGTTACAGAATCTGAAGTAAAAAACCTGGAGCTTGTTTTTGAAAAAGGCGAGCTGGTTGGTATAGATACCGAAAGATTCGATCATCCAACTAAAGCTATACAGGCTTTGCAAGCTATTG
Organism: Mucilaginibacter sp.; assembly: GCF_039207105.1. Taxonomy (GTDB): domain Bacteria; phylum Bacteroidota; class Bacteroidia; order Sphingobacteriales; family Sphingobacteriaceae; genus Mucilaginibacter. The sequence continues at coordinate 2,644 of NZ_JBCECK010000105.1, read as the reverse complement.
CACAACCTTACGGCATTGGCCGCGATATTCACGTGGGCGATACCATTATAGGCATTAAAGGCCGTGTAGGCTTTGAAGCCGCGGCCCCAATGGTGATCATCAAAGCTCATCATACCTTAGAGAAACATGTATTAACCAAATGGCAGCTTTCATGGAAAGATCAGTTAGCTTCTTTTTATGGCAACTGGTTGCATGAAGGACAGTTCCATGATCCAATCATGCGTAACATAGAAGCATTTTTAACTGATACCCAGCAATATGTTAGCGGCAAGGTATTTGTTCAATTGCATCCATACCGTTTCCAGGTGGTTGGTATTGAGTCTGATCATGATCTGATGTCGAACAAATTTGGTAGCTACGGCGAAATGAACAATGCATGGAGCGGTGAAGATGTAAAAGGTTTCTCAAAAATATTCGGAAACCAGGTGATGATTTACCATAAAGTTAATGCCCAATCTCAAAATGATTAATAAAGCTTTTTCAAAAGGTGAATGTATAAAGCACTACAACTGGGGCGACGATTGTCACGGCTGGACCTTTATTGATACCGAAGCACTATCCGTTAAGCAGGAATTAATGCCGCCAGATACTGCCGAGCAATTACATTACCACGAAAAGGCCAAGCAGCTATTTTTCATTTTAAAAGGACGGGCAACTTTCTCTATCGACGGTAACATTACCGAACTGAAACCAGAACAAGGCATTGAAATATTGCCTGGCCAAAAACATTTTATCAGTAATAACGACCGGAGCGATCTGGAGTTTATTTTATATTCATATCCATCAACAAACCATGACAGAATCAACATCAAATAAGGTACGTGCCGGTATTATTGGCGGCGCTGGCTATACCGGCGGCGAAATGCTGCGTATTCTGATCAATCACCCCAACGTTGACATTGTTTTTGTACATAGCAACAGTAATACAGGCAACCATGTTTATGAGGTACATACCGATTTGTTTGGCGATACCAACCTGAGATTTTCGGGCGAAATGTCGTTTGCTATTGATGTACTGTTTTTATGTGTTGGTCATGGCGATGCTAAAAAGTTTTTGGAAGCCAATGAAATTCCGGATAGTATTAAAATCATTGATTTGAGCCAGGATTTCCGTTTAAGCCAAAATTCAAAAATCAAGAATAAAAGCTTTGTTTACGGCTTGCCTGAGTTAAACAGAGCGGCTATTAAAACAGCTCAAAATATCGCCAATCCTGGATGTTTTGCAACCTGTTTACAATTGGGCCTTCTACCGCTTGCATCAAAAGGTTTGTTAAAAAGTGATGTGCATGTAGCGGCTACTACAGGATCAACCGGTGCCGGTCAAAGTTTAGCCCCTACCTCTCACTTCACCTGGAGAAATGATAACTTATCTGTTTATAAGGCGTTTAATCACCAGCACTTAAATGAAATTGGCCAATCATTAAGCCAGTTGCAAAATGGGTTTAATCATTCTATCAATTTTATACCTTACCGTGGTGATTTTACCCGCGGCATCATTGCTTCTATATATACCGACAGTGATTTAACTTCTGAAGCTGCATTGAAGCTCTATCATGATTATTACGAGAACGATCCGTTTACGCATGTAACCAGTCGTAATATTGATCTGAAACAGATTGTAAATACCAACAAGTGCTTTATACAGGTAAGCAAACACGAAGGCAAACTATTGATCATAAGCATATTAGATAACCTACTTAAAGGTGCATCAGGCCAGGCAGTTCAAAACATGAACCTGCTATTTGGCCTGGATGAACGAGCCGGGCTGCGTTTAAAGGCAGCCGCATTTTAAGCATCTTCACCCTGAACGGTGAATAATTATTCCATTGTTTAACTTTTAAGATTTTATCTAACAGAATGAATTTATTTGACGTATATCCTGTTAACCCCATCAATATAGTAAGAGGCCAGGGCAGTCTGGTTTATGATAACCACAATAATGAATACCTGGATATGTACGGCGGTCATGCCGTTATATCAATCGGTCACACTCATCCTTATTATGTAAAACGTTTAGAGGATCAGTTGCACCAGTTGGGCTTTTATTCTAACTCTATCGAGATACCAATTCAAAAAGAGCTAGCTCAAAAATTAGGTAAAGTTTCAGGAAAAGAGGACTACCAGTTGTTTTTATGTAATTCTGGTGCCGAAGCTAACGAGAACGCTTTAAAGCTGGCCTCATTTTACAATGGCAAGAAAAAGGTAATTGCATTTACCAAAGCATTTCATGGTCGTACTTCTTTAGCGGTTGCAGTTACCGATAACCCTAAAATTATTGCGCCGGTTAATGAAACCGACAATGTAATATTTTTGCCCTGGGCAGACGAAACTGCTTTGGAACAAGCCTTCGTCAACAATGAAGTATCATCAGTAATTATTGAAGGTATACAGGGCGTTGGCGGCATTCAGGTTGCTCCTTCAAGCTTCCTGCAAAAAATACGCTCACTTTGCGATCAGTATAATGCCGTTTTCATTGCCGATTCTGTACAGTGTGGTTACGGCCGTACCGGTAAGTTTTTTTCACAGGATTTTGCCGGCATTAATGCCGACATTTACAGTATGGCCAAAGGTATGGGTAATGGTTTCCCGGTTGGAGGCATTATCATTTCGCCTAAAATCCAACCTGCTTATGGCATGTTAGGTA
>NZ_JBCECK010000104.1:18298-18893 GCF_039207105.1 Mucilaginibacter sp. | reverse complement strand
CCCCCATATCCATCCTTCAATCAAAAATCGAGAATATGTTTGAAGAGGAAGATGTCAGCGACGAAATCAAGGGCAGGTTGTTAGAGATGCAGAAGATCCTTAACCGCCTAAAAAGCATAACTAAAACTTTGTTATTGATATCGCAAATTGAAAATGAGCAGTTTTTAAAGGAGGATAAGGTTTCGGTTACCGAGCTCCTACAGGATGTATATGACGAGATTTCCATACGCCTGCAAGACAAAAATATCAGCTACGAGGTAGATGTACCCGCAGGCTGGCAGTTGATCAACATCAACAAATTCCTGCTCTTCAACCTCTTTTTTAACCTGATAAACAATGCTATTAAATATAATAATGAAGGTGGGTTTATTAAAATAACCGCCACGGCAAGTCATGACAAATTTATGATCAGCATTACTGATAATGGTATTGGCATTAGCCCCGAAGCACTGCCATTTATATTTAACCGTTTTAAAAAGTTCAGGCAATCATTACAGCAGGATAGCTTTGGCCTGGGTTTGCCCATTGTTAAATCAATAGCAGCGTTTCACGATATTGAAGTTGAAGTAACTTCAGAAAAAGACCAGGGCAGCAC
>NZ_JBCECK010000104.1:0-18288 GCF_039207105.1 Mucilaginibacter sp. | reverse complement strand
CCTTTAAACTCATCCTCCCGGCTATGCTGGTAGTGATTAGCTAAACCCACGCTAACTGCCATTTGTAGCGACATTTTTACGTAACTTGTACTAAAAACAAGCCATTTCTTACTGCTGAGTCAAACCAGGTTCTGTTAGTTTGAAAATTACTTTCCTAAATATTAAAAAAATATAGCATCAGCGTCCATTTTCTGCCATTCAGAAACAATACCCGTTTTCTGTTGTTTTTGGCATTTTCTTTGTGTTTACTACGTAAACTATATCATAATTCATATATGAAGACTCTAAAAATTAGGATAGCCACATTGAGCCTGGCTTTAGCCACTACAGGCATTTTGGGCTCGGGCTGTAATTCATTAACCAAAACACAAAAAGGAGCGGCAATTGGTGCCGGTGCTGGCGGTACTGTAGGAGCTTTTATTGGTAAAGCTGCCGGTAATACTGCACTGGGCGCTATTATCGGTGGTGCTGTTGGTGGTACTGCGGGCGCTTTCATAGGCCGCAACATGGATAGGCAGGCTGCCGAAATAAAACAAACTGTTCCGGGTGCTACCGTAACACGTGAGGGTGAAGGTATTTTAGTGAAGTTTGATTCAGGTATATTGTTTGATACCGACAAAGCCGATCTTAAACCAGCCGCACAGGCAAACCTGCAAAACCTGGCTAAATCACTACAAAACAACCAAAACACAAATATTTTAATTGTTGGCCATACAGATGATACCGGTTCTGATTCACATAACCAGGAACTATCTGTACGCAGGGCCGAATCTGTAAAATCATACATAGTTGCTGATAATGTAAGCGGATCACGCTTAACAACCAGTGGTAAAGGCGAAAGCGAACCGATTGCCGATAACACCACAACTGCAGGCCGCGCGCAAAACAGAAGAGTTGAAATTGTAATTGTTGCTAACGATCAAATGAAACAACAAGCTAAACAAGCAGCTCAATAATAAATATATAATAAGATCAAGTTAGAAAAAACCTGGCCGCGAGGGCTGGGTTTTTTTATGGGACATATTCCCAATCTGTATAAATGTTAAAATTCGTAAAACTATTTGTAATCAATAGGTTAAAGCACTATTTTTGTTTTAATGAAAAAATCAGGCGCTTTATTATTAACCTTGCTATATACCGTTACGGTATTAGGTTTTGCCCTGAATTTACATTACTGCGGTAGCGAGTTAGCGTCGGTTAAAATTGATTCGCCTGCTGCAAGCTGCAAAATGATGCAGGAATGCAGCAAAATGAAATGTTGCAAGGATAAACAGCTGCAGATCAAAGTGAAGGACGCCCATCAGGTTGAACCTTTTTCTATCATTTCAAAGCTTTTTGGAGTTGGTATCGCACGCGCGTCATTTAATGGTGTTTTTACACCTACAAGACAGGTTTCTGTAGACCAGTCTTTAGAACGAGGACCACCCGGCAGACCTTTACCAAGCATCCTCATATTTATTAAAAATTGCATTTTCCGTATTTGATCAACATTAATTGCCTTATGATACGCGGTAAATTACCGTCAGTTTATTTTAAACAATTAATTAAAAATCAAATGAAAACCATCAAGATATTTATAGTTCTATTTGTTCTTACCGTTACCGCTGCTAAAGCACAATTTACCAAAGCCGAATTGCAAGTAAGCGGCCTTACCTGCGCTTTATGCGCCAAATCAACAGAAAAAGCCCTGCGCTCATTGCCGTTTGTCGGCGAAATTAAAACCGACCTGATGCATAATTTATACCTCATTACCTTTAAAAGTGATGTACCCGTAAATTTTGAGCAGATCAGTAAAAAGGTACAAGGATCTGGCTTTTCGGTAAACAGCTTAAAAACAACTTTCAATTTTAATAACACCAAAATTGCTGATAACCGCTTCAGCTATGGTGGCGATACATACAGGCTGCTTAATGCCGGCGATAAAACATTCAGCGGCGATGTTAGCCTTACTGTTGTTGACAACGGCTTTGCTCCTAAATCAGTATCTAAAAAATACCTGAGCCAGGTTACCGATACAGCACAGCCGGCAAGTGGCCGTCTATATCATTTAGCTATATAATCTTCCTCAACACTAATTATCATGAAGAAGATATTATTGGCTGTTTGCCTTATGGCCATACTATGCCCTGCATTTTCGCAGGAGCTATATGTAAATACCGAACCCGCCAGCAATATGGCCACCGGCTCATTAGGTTTACGGGTAGAAAACCAGGGCTTTTTTAAGCCCGATTATAAAAACCGCAGCACCTTTGAAGCTATGTACGGCCTTAGCCGCAAGGTAATGATACATGGTTCGTTATACACTTCAAATTATTACGGTAGCGGCCAGCATTTTGAAGGCGGCAGTGTATATGCCAAGTACCGGTTTTTATCGATAGATACGGTGCAGCAACATTTTCGCGGGGCCTTTTTTGCAAAAGCTTCAAGCATTAACAATCCATTACCCAACCAGGAGATCACGCTTGAAGGCGACAACTCGGGCATTCAAAGCGGTGTAGTATTTACCCAACTTTTGCATAAGCTGGCTATTTCGGGCTCAGCCAGTTATCTGCGCGCCTTTGACAATCGGGGCGGTTATGATCTGCCATCAGCACAGGCCAGGAACGCGGCTGCTTATACCTTATCAGCTGGCTACCTGTTATTTCCAAAAAACTATCGTGACTATCAGCAAACCAACGTAAATCTATATGTGGAGCTATTGGGCAAGACCAATCCGGGCCACGGCCAAAGCTATTTGGATGCTGCCCCGGCGGTACAGTTTATTTTTAATAGCGTTTGCCGGCTCGATCTGTCGTACCGAACTCCTATTTATAATGATATGGTACGTAATACCAAAAACATGTATCTGATCAGACTCGAGTATAATTTTTTTAATTTGTAATAGAAAAGATAGACTTCCGAAGTTTTTGAAACTTCGGAAGTCTTCGAATCATGAAATCTCCAAATTAAAAGCCCCGTGCTGCAATTGCAACACGGGGCTTTATATATAAATACTACCTGTGTAAGCTTATTTAAGTGTAAAGCCTGTTTTACCCATTGTACTGCCATCTGCATAAAGCAATACTGTGTAAGTACCTTTTTGGAAAGGCAAATTCGGGTTAACCCAGTCAATAGTATACTGTACACCATCGTCTTTAAAGTCGATAGATGTTTTATAAGTAAACTGCAAGTCCTGGCCATCAGCATTAAAAGTTCCGCCGTCTGTCGGAGTGATCAGGTTGCCGGTTGGGTCAATAATGCGTACATAAATGTCATGCAAGCCTTTGATAGCAATGCTATTGCTGGCAACTGTAAAATTGATTTTGATCTTTTTAGCTGGATTGGCTCTGGTAACGTCAACTTCTTTACCACTACCCTTAATTTTGTATGCCACTACATTTGCCGTGGCCAGCTTGATCGCCTGTGCCACCTTAACCTTGGCATCCAGATCCTGGTTCTGCCTGGTAAGCGTATCGGCCTTCTTTGCTGCCGTGGCCAGGTTGGTTTTTAAAGTATCCCTCTCGGTAGTGAGCGATTGGTTTTGTTTTTTAAGCTCTTCAATGTCGGCAGTGTATTTAGTTACAAAATACCTTAACTGTTTCACATCTTCCTGAGCCTTTACCAGTTCGGCTTTGGTTAATTTACCTTTAGCTAACTGGGTTCTTAATACCTTGATCTTAGCAGTTAATGAATCGTTTTTAGCTTGCATTGCCGCAGATAATTTGGCTTTACCAGCATTAACCTGCTCTATTTGCGATTCAAGGCTATCCAGTTCGGTTTGTAGCCGGGTTTGTTCATCATGTTGGTACACTATTTTAGTATCAGATTTGTTTTTCTGCAAATACAAATACACGTCTGTGCCTAACAAGGCCAATACCACCACAATGAGGAAATAAATTACGTTTGAGTTTTTCTTAGATGGTTGACCGGATTGATTTTCCATAGCAATTAAATTGTTTAATGTTTTAATACAGTTAAAAAGCAAAGCTGTTTTAAAAATTTGCAGCTATTTAACTATCTGGTTAATTTACAATTGTATCAGTATAAAACTGACATTACACTTTTACCTGTATTTTACAAGCAATCAGCACTTTAGTACTCAACGGTATTGAACGTTGAAACACTAAAAATATGATTTAAAATAGAATTACTTATACTAATTTAAGCTTTACTACGGTTAAAAGTAAATGCAATATGCTTAAATCGTAATAAACCACCAAATTTTATACTTCATGTAAAACTGCTACGTTATGAGTTTTATATCTTTGCAGCGTTTAATTTAATTCTTGTTGATGCATATATTCCGCCATATCATACTCCTGATCATACCCCTGTTTACATTTGTAACCGTTAACGCGCAACCGGCAGAACCTGCCGCTGAGCCTGTTATTGTTAAAACGCAGCCAAAGCGCGAGTTCAGAGGGGTATGGATAGCTACAGTAGTAAATATTGACTGGCCAACAAGCACTAAGTTTACAGCCTACAAGCAAAAGCAGGAATTGCTGGATATATTAAACTCGCACCAGGAAACCGGTATCAACGCGGTAATGCTACAGGTAAGGCCCGCCGCTGATGCCTTTTACGCCAAAAGCCGCGAGCCCTGGTCAAAATATTTGACCGGTAAACAAGGCCAGGCGCCAAGCCCGGCTTATGACCCGCTGGAGTTTGCCATAAACGAGGCCCACAAACGTGGTATGGAGCTGCATGCCTGGTTTAACCCTTACCGTGCCACCTTTGATGGTAACTTTGCAGCGCTTAGCCCGCAGCACATCACCAAAATAAAACCCGAGTGGTTTTTTACCTATGGCGGTATCAAAACGTTTAACCCAGGCCTGCCCGAAGTACGTGAATATATTGTACAGGTGATACTGGATGTAGTTGATAACTATGATATAGACGGCGTGCATATGGACGATTATTTTTACCCGTACCCTATTGCCGGCCAAAAAATCAACGACGAGGAAACCTTTAAGCAATACGGTGAAGGTTATGATAATATTAAAGACTGGCGCCGCCATAATGTTGACCTGCTGATAAAGATGATTGGCGACAGCGTACACGCCCACAATCCGGATATTAAGTTTGGCGTGAGTCCCTTTGGCATTTGGGCTAACAAGGCTCAGAATGACGAAGGCTCCGAAACCTATGGTGGTTCATCGTACTATGAAAACTACGCCGACTCACGCAAGTGGATAAAAGAAGGCTGGGTAGACTATATAAACCCTCAACTTTACTGGCCTATAGGCAACCGCAGCGCCGATTTTGAAAAACTGCTTGATTGGTGGAGCGATAATACCTTTGGCAGGCATTTATATATTGGGCAGGCGGCCTACCGTATTAACGAACGTAAAACAGTGGCTTTCAAAAACCCCAAACAACTGCCCGATCAAATTAATATGATGCGTGATAACCCAAGGGTACAGGGCAGCGTTTACTTTAGCTCCAACTCGCTTACCAACAACCCGCTGGGTTTTACGGATTCCTTGCGTGAAAATTATTACCGATACCCGGCCTTACCACCGGTTATGCTCTGGCTTGATTCTATCGCGCCCAATGTTCCGCGTGAACTGACCGCCAGATCGGTGCAGAGCCATGTACAGTTAAAATGGATGGCGCCCACATTGGCTAAAGATGAGCAGGCCGTATATGGCTATGTGATCTATCGTTTTAACGATGGCGATAAGATCAATATCGACGATCCTAAAAACATCCTCAAGATACAATACAACACCAACCTTGCTTTTGAGGATGCTTCCGTACAAAAAGGAAAGACCTATTTATACGTAGTAACCGCCATTGACCGGCTCAAGAATGAAAGCGACCGATCACCAACCATAGCGGTCACGGTGCGTTGATAGGGTTAAATTTCAATAATACCCTTTTGCTGTAGCTTATCAAGGTAAATGTATACTTCACTGTCGCCCATGCCAAATATGAAATCTGATTTCCAGAAGGCAACGAATATTTCATGGCGGGTTTTAATACCGCTGTTGTAAATATCAAGCAGTTTTTGCTCAACATAATTTAAACCGGCCTCATTAGTTTGTAAGCGCTTCAGATGAGCCTGTAATGCTGGTTTAAGCAAGGGAACACCACCCCAGAACGAGTTTGAATCTATCCATTTCTGCAATTCGGCAGCGTCATTTTTAATGTATAGTTTCCAGGCTTCGTCGGCCAGTTCAAACTCCCATTCGTTCAGCCGTTCACGGGCATCGTATAATTCTTCAAACTGTTCGCCGTTGAGTTCGCCCAAGCCTTTGGCATTGTCAAACTGCACGCAATCGGCCAGGCATATGAGGTAAATGGCCGGGGCCGACATATCCGTTTTGTGGCTCAGCATTTGCAATACGCCCAGCAGGTTTACCTGGCAATGCAGGTCGAACTCAAACCAGAGGTTTATTTCGGTATAGGCACTGTTCAATTTTCCCAGCTCATCTATTACCTTGTGCTGATAGGTATCCGGATCTTCTTTGAAAGTTTCGGTGATCCATTTTTTACGGGCGCTCCAAAAACTACCCGATAATATATTTTCTTGCAACGGGCCCTCAGAAAGTACCTCGCGCCATACCATTACATCTCCATCTAAACCGGTTTGGTTAAAGCCATCCAGGGCGGCATCACCATTTAAAATATGCAATATGTTTTCCATCGGCCTAAAAATTATAATAGCAAAACAACGGCTTTAATTGTTGAATGAATATCAATTGTGAAAATAAATTTTAACAGTGCCGACTCCTTCTTATCTGAAAACTTCTTAAAATTTTATTTTAACATTTTTTGATATCAAAATCGATCAAAAACTGCTCAAAAAACGCCTAAAAAGTTCCAAAAATCACTAAAATCAATCGTTTTAACACGTTTTGACGTTACTTTTTTAGCTTTAAAAAGTATTAACTTTCTGACAATCAACACACTTTGTCAAAATCAACGCATTTTCCATTCTTTCAATCTTAACAAAACAGCCCGGCTTTTCCTGTACAAGGGAGCCGGGCTGTTGGTGATATAAATATACGGAAAATCATCCGTAATTCCCTATTTGGTTTTTACCGCGGTATCGTTCCTGAATTTTTGCCCGCTGGCTTTGATGTATACCCGAATGTCATAATCAGTCATTTTTTTGAGCCGGTCTATTCCGGGGCGATACTTATCCATAAAGTTCAGGAGCGAATCGTCTTTTAGGCCCGTGATGCCCGTCACCAGGTCATCGCCAAAACGGCTGTCGATGTACCGGTTTTGTTCATCTCTGATCAGTACTTTTTTAAATTTATACTCCCGGCTATGTTTATAAGTGATAGCCCGGAGTAATTGCGACGGAACAATAGTAACCCCGGCAACAGGAATAGGTCCGGGATTGGAGGCTACCACCACAATATCCTTAAATTTGGGTGCTGATGAATTAAACTCCCTGGAGAACATTTTACGATTATTGATAGAATCTTTCACCCTGTCACGCCTACCAGTTACATGTACTTCATTCAGTTCAATAACGGCCTGCTGCAGGGTTACGATCAAATTTTTGTTTACCGATGCGTCTACAGGTAGCATGTAAGATTGATACCCCTGCATTTTTACGCGGATAGTATCTGTGGTTGCATTCGCTTTGATCGTGAATTCGCCCTGCAAACCGCTAATGGTGGCAGCCTTGGCCGATGTGATCCATGCCCCGCTAATACGCTGCCCGGTATGCCTATCAGTAACAATGCCGCTGATGGTTTGCGCCATCGCGTTCATTCTTGTACCAATAATAAGCAGGAGCAACAGGCCACGCATAGGTTTGAATTGATTTTCAAATCATTACAAACATAACCAGTGATTATGGCTTATGAAATCGCTTTAACTTTTTTTAACTTATGGATGGTGCGGGTGCCGGGTGATAAGAGCGGTGATAGTTCATAACTGTCGTTAAACTCGAGGTGGTGGAATATTGTCTGAACCAGGATTGCTTCGTAGTTCCTCCTCAACAATAACAAAAACCCCCTTCCCTTGGAGAGTAATAGCCCATTAAAAGGCAGTTTCATCAAATCAATCGGTTTATCGACTCACCCCGACATCGCTACGCTTGTCGACCCTCTCTTCAGCTTCGCTGGAAAGAGGGTGAAAGAAAAATTTGTCATTGCGAGCGTAGCGTGGCAATCGCGAACTTTACAGAGAAAACATACATTGTTCGCGATTGCTTCGTCGTTCCTCCTTACAGCATCGACAATATCCATTTTCCTACCCTCTTTCCGCCGCAGGCGAAGAGAGGGTGCCCGAGCGAAGCAACGGGCGGGTGAGTCACTTGTAAACCGTGCCAATCAAAGGTTATGCCTCTTCATGGGCTATTACTCTTTGGATAGGATTGGGTGAGGCCCTTGCTTCGTAGTTCCTTACAGCTATGCCAAAGCTTTAACTCACCTTAAACCCAACAACATTTTGCAGGTAATTATCCATCATATCAATATCCACCACATCGTTAACAAAACCCAGGTACATATCCGGACGAACGATAAGTGCCTTTTTTTGATTTTCGCCAATGCCAAAGGCATCAAAAACATGATGGTTACGGGCCGATGGCGGCAGGTAAAAAAAGTTGAGGTTAACCGGGTAGTTTTGGGTAATCCATTTGGCTAAGGTAAACAAGTCAATCTCCTGTAATTTACCCAGGGTTATCATGGTAAAGCCCGGTTTGCTGCACCATTCGTGCAGGTCGGTCTCCTCCTGTTTCTTTTCGTCGAAAACCTTGAGGTAAGGCAGTCTGTCGCCGGCTTTTATGGGCGAATTATGGCTCAGGTGCAGGTTTATTTTACTGTCACGATAGGAAATACCTATTTGTGATATCTTTTTAAAAAACGTATCCCGCAAAGCAGGTTTGCTCCATGCCGATTTGAGCGCTACTGGTAATATCCATTTTTTAAACTGGCCTACAAACCAATTGCGCGATAATATCACTTTAAAAACGCGGTCGGTACTGTTCAGCAGGAACTTGGCAACGGGCATGCGTTCATCGGCATAGCTATCTAAAACGGCTTCGTTAAGCTGGCTGTTTACCACCCCGGCCATTTTCCAGGCCAGGTTATAAGCGTCCTGCAAACCGGTATTCATACCCTGCCCCCCTACCGGCGAATGGATATGCGCGGCATCGCCAATTAAAAAACATCTGCCCTGCCTGAATTTGTCGGCCATGCGATGGTGCAAACGGTAGGTGGTAAACCAGTTGGTTTGTTCAATAGTAATGGGCTGCCCCACTACTGTATTCAGATAAGGCAAGGCCTCATCGATGGTCAGGTCGTCCCGGCCGTCAAATTCCAAAGGCAAATTGCCTACAATACGGTAACATTGCTCTTCGGGCATGGGGAAAAACCCGGCAAAGCCTTTTTTTGATAAATAAAGGTCAATTTTATCGCCTAACGGGTTGCTTATTTTAACATCGGCCAGGTAAAACTGGTGCTGGTAAGTATCGCCATTAAAAGGTATCTGTAATTGTTTACGTACCAGGCTATGGGCGCCATCGGCCCCTACCAGCCAGTCGCAGGTAATGGTTTGCGTTTCCTCCCCCGATTGTATTTGCACGCTTACCCGTTCAGCATCCTGGCTAAGCGATACCAGCGAAGTGTTCCAGTAAACCGGGCAGCAATTGAGGGTCAGGTATTCGAGCAGTAAGCGTTCGTTTTTACTCTGCTGATATAGCTGCACAAACGGGAAAGCGGTTTGGCCATCGCCAACATTGGCTAATGACATGGCCGCAACCTCTTTACCTTCCTGGTTAAAAACTACGCCTGCAGCTTGCTTGCCGCCTTTAATAATGGCATCAATAAGCCCCATTTGGCGGTAAATCTCCAATGACCGGGCCTGTACGGCCAGCGCTTTTGAATAATTGGTTGGCCCTTGTTTATGATCAATAATTACGGGCTGTATACCATAACGCAATAGCTGAGCGGCCATCATGAGCCCCGAAGGGCCGGCCCCCACTATTAAAACGCTGGTATGCTGCTGCGTAACGGTCATGGGTTACTTAATAGAATAGCAAAAATATAGTTGGCCGCTTATGCAGTTCAGGTACTTTTTTTTGCCACTCGGCAATGGTTTTGGTTTGTACAGATTCGGTAGCGGCGGTAAGGTCGGTAGCTATGCAGAGTTTGGTTTTAGGGTTAGCAGTTTTTAGTATCTCTTCCAGCAAGGGGTTGTTGCGGAAAGGCGTTTCTATAAATATCTGGGTTTGATCAAGCTTAATGGCCAAACCTTCTAGTTCCTTGATCTTTTTGCTGCGCAGCACCTTATCAATAGGCAGGTAACCATTAAATGTAAAGCTTTGCCCATTAAAACCCGAAGCCATCAGCGCCAGCAAAATAGAGCTTGGCCCTACCAGCGGCACTACTTTTATACCCATGCGGTGGGCCTTATCAACAATCTCGGCGCCAGGGTCTGCTATGCCGGGGCAGCCTGCCTCGCTCATTAAACCAACATTATTACCGGCCTGCAAGCCCTTAAAAAAATCGGCCTTACCCATATCGCGGTTATGTTTGCTGTAATCGTGAATAATGAGCTCGCTTTGCGGGGTTTTTAAACCGGCTTCTTTTAAAAATTTGCGGGCGGTTTTTTCATTTTCCACAATGTACTCTTTAATACTGTTAATAGTATCAACCAGGTACGGGGTAAATGATTTGGCAGCCGCTTCTTCGGCCAGGGGTACGGGTATTAAATAAAGGGTTCCATAGGGCATATTGCAAAGTTGGTGTTTTTTGTTTAATTTAAGTGATTGAAAGGAAGCTGAAAGATGAATTCACTGGGTGTAAACTGGTTTATTGAGGGATATATTGATTTTGAGCACAAAAAATATGTTCTGCTGGGCTATCTGCAGGAAATTAACCGTCATTTTGATAACAGCCGTTTATACCCCAATCTGGCCGACCTCATCTTCCATTACAATAACCTGATCGACTTTAAAAAGAATAAAACCGTGCTGCAGCAGGCTTTTCCGCAAAGGCTTAACCAGGCAGATATTGACGCGGTAAAGCTTACCTACCAAAAAATCATTAAAGACGATCAAAGCATGCAGGAAATTGAGCAAATTATAGCTTTTGCCCTTGCTCAAATGGACCCTGCCATACAAACCGGTATGGAAATATATGATTTTGTAGAGAGCCATCTGAATATTGACCCCATAGGTATTGTACCGCTGATGCCTTATCACGGCTATTTTTCGTTACATAATGGCAAAGAGCGTACTAACCATATATACGAGTATCAGCTCAGCATTTTTGAGCGGCAGGATGATAAATACCGCGGCATCAACATCACCTTTATTGATACCTACGAGCATAGCATCACCAATACCCCCGAGGCCATTAAACTGAACCTTATAAACCGAAACAAGTTTTTGCCCAACCCGGCAGTGTACCATGTGCATAGTGATATTACATTTCCGCTGGAGCAAACTCTGCTGCCTGTAGCCAAAAGGAGCTTGGTAAAGTTTATTTCAAAGGCAGCGTAGGGTTTTGTCAGAACCACGATTTGTGGGATTAAGGGATGATCAGATTCAAGAAATACTTATAACCCTATAATGACTTTTTCAGAAAAATCCCATCATCAGTAAATCTGTTTAATCCCGGTTCAGACAAAAATTCAATAAAATCCTAAAATATTGTGATAGCCTAAAGTTTTATTATTTTTGAGCACACAAATTTGAAAAACATGAACTTTCCAGCTAACCTAAAGTACACTAAAGACCACGAGTGGATCCTTGTTGAAGGTAATAACGCTACCATAGGCATTACCGAGTTTGCCCAGAGGGAATTGGGCGATATTGTTTTCATCGACATTCCGACAGTAGGAAAAAAAATTGAAACAGAAGACATTTTTGGAACTGTTGAAGCGGTAAAAACTGTATCAGACCTGTTTATGCCGGTTGCCGGAACTATAAACGAAGTTAATGAGGATTTAAGTGACGAGCCTGAACTGGTAAATACAGATCCGTATGGTGATGGCTGGATGGTAAAAATCACTCTTGATAATCCTGCTTCTGTTGATTCGTTGTTAACCGCAGATCAGTACGCAGCGCTTGTTGGCGAACAATAATGAATTCATTTATAAAATATCATGGGCTCACAATTTTGTGGGCCTTATTTGTTTTGGTTATGTGCTGCGCCAACCTGGGCGATGTAAGCGAATCGCCTATGTTTTTTCCGGGCTTTGATAAACTTACCCATACCGGTTTTTTCTTTACGCTGGTAGTACTTTATTGTAACGGAGCCATAAGGCAACAAAAGCCCATACCTTTCTCGTATAAGCAAGCAGTTTTAGTTGCGATAATTGCCATTTTTTTCGGTGGGCTGATAGAAATACTTCAGCTCACCATTTTTACCTGGCGCAGTGCCGATTGGAGCGATCTTTTTGCCGATAGCCTGGGCACTTGCATGGGCCTCTTTAGCGTTATGGTAACATTAGCAGCACGTGGTTATGATAAAAAATAAGTTGATACTATTGGGGGCGGCAGTAATGCTCATGAGCATTTCATCATGCGGCATATTCAAAAAAAATTGCGGCTGCCCGCATTTCGGAAAAGTTAATAAAAAGGATATGCAGATGCGTAAGTATGCGAATGTGCAGATGATTGGATAGCTCATTTATCTTATAGCTTTCTCTATAGGTATCAATTGCGAGGTACGAAGCAAAAACCCCCTCTAAATCTCCCCCAAAAGGGGAGACTTTAAAAAATATTTTGAAGCCCTCTCCTTTGGAGAGGGTTGGGTGAGGCCTTATTCTGAAGACAATTTTCAATACGCTACTCTATTATCATATTTACACACCCGCACATCCATTTGTCATCTGTACATCTAAATCTACATATTTGTAAATTACCCCCTCCGCGTTATTTGGATTTAATATAAATAAGACTACATTTGCTTTTGGTTAAAATTATACGATGACACTTTCACAACTTGAAGTAGGCCAAACAGGAATTGTAAAGGAATTTACCGATCTGGAAATGTCGGTAAAATTGATGGAAATGGGTTGCCTGCCGGGCGAAGAGATCAGGATTTCACGTATTGCCCCTCTTGGTGATCCTATTGCCATACACGTTTCGGGCTACCAGTTAAGTCTGCGTAAATTTGAAGCCTCCACCATTATTTTGCAGTAGTTTATAACAATTGAAAGCCGACATAAGAGTTGCACTTGTAGGAAACCCCAACACCGGTAAATCAACTCTCTTTAATATTTTAACCGGTCTTAATCAAAAAATAGGAAATTTTCCGGGGGTTACTGTTGACAAAAAAACAGGTTTTTGCCAGCTGCCCGACGGTCGTACCGCCGAGATCATTGACCTGCCCGGTACTTACAGCATCTACCCAAAAAGCAAGGACGAATCCATCGTATTTTCTGTACTGGCCGATAAGGCCAAAAACATGGTACCCGACCTGATCGTGGTAATACTGGATGCATCAAACCTGAAGCGGAACCTGCTGCTTTATACCCAGATAGCCGATTTAAAGATCCCCGTTGTGGTGGCCCTAAACATGATAGATGTATCTGAAAAGGCCGGCATAACCATTGATATTAATCTGTTTGCCAAAAAGTTGGGCGTACCTGTTGTGCCTATCTCTGCCCGCAAAGCTACCGGTATAGATCAGCTTAAAAACACCATAGCTTACGCTAATAAAATAGCCCTGCAGCAAGATACCATTGATGTAGACGCGATAGCCCCGCAGATGATAGCACAAATTAAGGATGAACTGAAAATAGAAAATCCTTACTACGCCTTGCAACTGGCGCATCAGCATGAAACGGTGAGCTATCTTACAACGCAGGAGAGCGACCGGATTGAGCACCTGGAGCAGGAGTTTTCATTCCACTCGCAAAAGGCGCAGGCTACAGAAACCATTGCCCGCTACAATTTTATTAACGATTTGCTGTATGATACTGTTAAAAAGCCCGAAACGGCGCATGACGAAACCGTAAGCAATAAAATTGATAAGATACTTACCCATAAAATATTTGGCTTTGTAATTTTCTTTGCCATACTGATGTTCATATTCCAGGCCATATTTTCATGGTCGGCCTACCCAATGGAGCTTATTGAAGATCTGTTCATCTGGCTGCAAAGCATGGTAACCAAAGCACTACCGGCTGGCCCACTGGTTAGCCTGATAAGCGATGGCGTATTAGCTGGGTTGAGCGGTGTAATGGTATTTATACCGCAGATAGCTATTTTATTTGCTCTGATCTCTATTCTGGAAGATACCGGTTATATGTCGCGCGTTACGTTTATGATGGATAAGGTGATGCGCAAGGTTGGTCTCAACGGCAAATCAGTAGTACCCCTTATAGGTGGTTTTGCCTGCGCGGTGCCATCAATCATGAGTACCCGCAACATCGAGAACTGGAAAGACAGGATGATCACCATCATGGTTACCCCGCTGGTCGCCTGCTCTGCCCGTTTACCGGTTTATACCCTGCTTATAGCGCTGGTAGTACCTAACCGCAATGTGTGGTGGATATTTAACTTACAGGGTCTGGCATTAACTGCTATGTATCTGCTCAGCATTGTATCGGCGGTTGTGGTGGCTTTTGTGATGAAATTTATATTGAAGGCCCGCGAGCGCGGTTACTTTATCATGGAACTGCCGGTATACCGCATGCCCAGATGGAAAAACGTGGCCTTCACTATGTATGATCGCTCCAAAACCTTCGTGTTTCAAGCCGGCAAGGTGATCATTGCGGTATCTATCATATTGTGGGTATTAAAATCGTACGCCCCGGGTGATACCTTTGCCCGTATCGATCAAAAGTACAGTCAGTCGCAATACACCAAAAACATGACACCTGATAGCCTTACCAAGGTTATCGCCACAGAAAAGCTGGAAACATCTTATGCCGGCCTGTTCGGCCATGTGATTGAGCCGGTTATTAAACCGCTTGGCTTCGACTGGAAGATAGGCATAGCGCTGATCAGCTCTTTCGCCGCCCGCGAAGTATTTGTAGGTACGATGGCCACCATTTACAGTGTGGAAGGCGATGCCGATAAAATGGAATCGGTGCAGCAAAAAATGCATAGTGCCACCAACCCGCAAACGGGGCAGCCTGTGTTTACACTGGCCGTGGCGTTTTCGCTCATGATGTTTTACGCCTTTGCTATGCAATGCGCGAGCACCGTTGCCGTAGTATACCGTGAAACCAAAAACTGGCGCTGGCCCGCTGCTCAATTCGCTTACATGACGGCTTTAGCTTATACTGCCAGCTTTATTGTTTATCATTTGTTGAAGTAGGTTTTAGTCTATATACCATAGTCAATGGTCCATAGCACCTGAAAATTTCACAAATTACGATTAATGGCCCAGAGGCCCGAAGAATCTGAAACTTTACAAACCATCGACTATGGACCATTGACTATGGACTACCAAAAATCCCTATCTTTGTATTGAGGTAAACATTGGATAAAGTAAAAGTTTTAGAAAAGTATCTTCCACCCGAGGCGGCCCCGTTAATCGGTCGCTGGATTGATTACTTTAAATGCGAGTTTAAAATTTCGCGCAACCGCGGTACCAAATTTGGCGATTACCGTTCGCCCTACGGCGGTAAAGGGCACCGCATTTCTGTTAATTACGATTTAAACCCCTACGCTTTCCTGGTAACTACTGTACACGAATTCGCGCACCTGCACACCTGGAACGAGCATAAGCAAAAAGCCAAGCCGCACGGTATTGAATGGAAAAACAACTTCAAAAAAATGATGCAGCCATTTTTTGAGAAAGATATTTTCCCCAGCGATATTAAGCATGCCATTGTAAGCTATTTAAATAATCCGGCTGCTTCCAGCTGTTCGGATTTGAACCTATACCGCTCCCTGCGTCAATATGATGCCCCAAAAGAGTCGATGCTTACTGTGGAGAAAGTACCCTTCAAAGCACTCTTCAAAATAAAAGGCGATCGCATTTTCCGTAAGGAAGAGCAACTGCGCAAGCGTTTTAAATGTGTGGAGATAGCTACCAAACGGGTTTATTTATTTAGCCCGGTTGCAGAAGTGGAATTGGTGCAGGATTGAGAGAGATGATGCGATATTGATAAATTAAAATTTGTCATTGCGAGCGTAGCGTGGCAACCGCGAAGAGTGCAAGGTTCTCTGTATAGTTCGCGATTGCTTCGTCGTTCCTCCTCGCAATGACATAAACTACGCGATCTCGCAAGGATGTAGTTTCTTGACACTTGTTTTTTAAAACACCCCAATCAATTAAATCCTTACTTTTGCCACATGGCAAACGTTAAAGCATTTGTAAATAATCCTTATCAGGAAAACACCTATATCGTATATGATCAAACCGGCGAATGTGTAATTATTGACCCGGGTATGTATACCGCTCCTGAACAAAACGCAGTAACCAATTTTATTAAGGACAATAACCTGAAGCCGGTAATGCTGCTCAATACCCATTGCCATATTGACCACGTGCTGGGTAATAAGTTTGTATTTGATACCTATGGCCTGAAACCCAGGTTCCACATTGGCGAATCGGAGGTATTGGCTGCAGTAGTTTCCTATGCACCGCAAATGGGTATCCGTTATGAGGTATCGCCAATGCCGGATGCATATCTGCCCGAAACCGGTAGCGTTCAATTTGGTAACACTACGCTGAACCTGATATTTGCGCCGGGCCATTCGCCTGCGTCGATATGCTTTTATGATCAGGAAGCCAATATTTTAATAGGCGGCGATGTATTGTTCAGGCTTAGCATTGGCCGTACCGATTTGCCGGGCGGCAATTTTAGCACCCTGATGGATAGCATCGAGAATAAACTATTTCGCCTGCCTGATGATTGTACGGTTTACCCGGGTCATGGCCCGGAAACCACCATCGGTTACGAAAAACAAAATAATCCGTTTATGAACTAAGCATGTGTTGAGGTTGTACGTGATACGTTTTACGTAGTACGTGACAAACAAAAATCGTAATTTACAACTCAGAAAAACGTATAACGTAATACGTAAAACATACAACGTCAATTTGAACACCGCGGTATATATAGCTAAAAGGTACTTGTTTTCGGGCAAGAAAATGCATGCCATTAATATCATTTCGGGCATATCCATGCTGGGTGTATTAATCGGTAGCGCGGCCCTGATCATTATCCTGTCGGCTTTTAACGGGTTGGAGAAAGTGATACTGGCATCATACAGCAACTTCACTCCTGAAATAAAGATTGAGGCCAAATTAGGCAAAACCTTCGACCCCAATACACCTTACTTCAATAACCTACGTAAAGACCCGCGATTGCTGTCATACACGGAGGTGCTGAAAGAGAAAGTGCTGATCAAATACGGCGACAGAACTTTTTTAGGTACCATTCAGGGTGTAAGCGATGATTTTTTAAAGAACAATCGTCTCGACAGTACCATACAGACCGGCTCCTTCACCTTAAAAAGCGGTGGGCATTATTTTGCCGTTATTGGCTCAACCATACAGGGTAACCTGGGCATTAACGTCAAGGATGAACTATCACCCATACAAATATTTTCGCCCAGGCGCGAAGTTGTTAATTCGGCCAACCCATTGAATGAGTTTGTGGTGCGTTCCATCAATCCGTCGGGTATGTTTGCCATACAGCAGGAATTTGATGACATTGTGGTAACCCCTATCGAGTTCACCCGCGATCTGCTTGATCAGCCTAAAGAAGTATCATCCTTAGAGCTCACTTATAAAAAAGGCACCAACCTGTCGCGGGTGCAAAATAAACTGCTTGATGATATCAGTAGCCGTTTCACGGTAAAAAACCGCAGGGAACAGGATACTGAATTGTACAAAACCTTAAACTTTGAGCGCTGGTCAATATATATGATATTAACCTTTGTGCTCATTATAGCAATATTTAACATCATTGGCTCGTTAACCATGCTGGTGATAGATAAGCGGCAGGATATTGCCATTTTAAGCAGCCTGGGTGCCAATAAGCAGATCATTCAGCGTATATTCTTTTTTGAGGGACTCATGATATCAGCCATTGGCTGTATTGCGGGTGTTGTGTTGGGGTTGGTATTTTGCCTGTTGCAGCAGCATTATGGTTTTATCAAAATGGGTGGGCCTATGTCCATCATCGATGCTTACCCGATTGATATTGTTCTGTCTGATTTTGTGTTGGTATTTTTAACTGTTGGAATTATATCTGTCATAGCATCAGGCATAAGCGCCAGACTAAGCGTTAAAGGTTTGGACGAAATCAAACAGGATTTGTAAATTTGTTATATGAGGATAAAGTATATTAAATATTACGCCTTTTTACTTATTTTAATTGCGGCATGCTCATGTAACAGAAACGCCTCAAAAGGCAATGAGCCTACAG
>NZ_JBCECK010000103.1:0-19008 GCF_039207105.1 Mucilaginibacter sp. | reverse complement strand
CTATTATATTTAAGGTATCAGCGGGCAGGTATTTCCAGGTATCAATCAGGCTTTGCAAACCTTTTAATCCTTGCGCCTCATAAAACGCGGCGTTAGGTTTATAGGATACGCACAGATCTTTCGTAGCATCAATAATCCTTTTATTAAATTCCAATATAGGATCTGGGTATGATTTTAAAAATTCGGGAATTTTATCAATATCTGTATCCAGACCAACACATAAAAACGACTTTTTTTGTTTGATCTGTTCAATAAGCTGCGCGCGTGAAATCATTAATGCTAAATATTTTAAATGTCAAAAAAACTAAAAATTTAGCTTAATCGGGGTGTTTCGGCAGATATTTATTTAATAAATTTGAAATTAAAAATTATTTGATTACAATTGCAATGTTTTCCTTTGAATTTTTCTTGCACTAAAGAAACAATTTAAAACCCCACGTTATTTATTAAACAATATTTACCTGGATTTGGATGTTTATTTAAACAAAGTTTCAAGATCAATTTCTTTAAAATAATACTCCATGTGTAACCACGTAACAGCATAAAATTTGCATGGAGGTTTTATTATCGCCAGAAAACAAATTACAACATTAAAAATCCCTTTGAACTATAATTCATATCATGTCTGATAAAATAGAATTGAACGACAAACTCGTTTCTGAGTTGCGCGAGATTGCAAAAAATTTAGGTATTGCCGAGGCTGACGAACTCAGAAAGCCACAGCTAATATCCCGTATAGTTGAACAGCAACAACTGATTGAGGCTGCCCGTGCCCAACAAAACATTGTTGAATCAAACTATACCCCAACTGTTCCGGCGGCCGATGCTGCCGATAAAACACGTAAAAGAACCCGTGTTTTAAAATCTAAGACCCAACCTCGTGTAGAAGTACCTTTAGATGATACCAACCTGTTTGATATTCAGGATGAGGATACCCCGGCCGATGATACAGAAAGTGAAATACCTGTTGTAGCTGCAGAAACAGAAACTGCACCAGTACAACAGGGCGAAACAGCTCCCCGCTCAGAGGAGCCTGTAACCGAAGCCCGCCCTCAAAAATTTGACAGGCGTGCTAATGGACAGCAGAACCAAAATCAGCAAAAAAGCCAGGAACCAGCAATTAACCTTGATTTTGATAACGTTATTGTAAATGAAGGTGTATTAGAAATCATGCCGGATGGCTACGGTTTCTTACGTTCATCTGATTACAATTACCTCACCTCTCCCGATGATATTTACGTATCTCAATCACAAATAAAATTATTTGGTTTAAAAACAGGCGATACCGTACGTGGTAGCATACGCCCACCAAAAGAAGGTGAAAAATATTTCCCGCTGGTACGTGTAGAGGCTATAAACGGCCGTATACCTGCCGAAGTACGTGACCGTGTTCCTTTTGATCACTTAACACCACTTTTCCCGTCAGAAAAACTGAGCCTGTTTACCGATCCTGGTAATTATTCAACCCGTATCATGGACCTTTTTTCACCAATTGGTAAAGGTCAGCGTGGTTTAATTGTGGCCCAGCCAAAAACAGGTAAAACCATGTTATTAAAGGATGTGGCCAATGCTATAGCCAAAAACCACCCGGAGGTTTACCTGATCATATTACTGATTGATGAACGTCCTGAGGAGGTTACCGATATGGCCCGCAGCGTACGCGCCGAAGTTGTATCATCAACATTTGATGAGCCTGCTGAACGCCACGTAAAAATTGCCAATATTGTTTTAGAGAAAGCAAAACGTATGGTAGAGTGCGGTCATGATGTAGTGATCTTGTTAGATTCTATCACCCGTTTGGCACGTGCCTATAACACAGTTGCACCTGCATCAGGTAAAATATTATCTGGTGGTGTTGATGCCAACGCGCTGCACAAACCAAAACGCTTTTTTGGTGCCGCCCGTAACATTGAGGATGGCGGTTCATTAACCATTATAGCTACAGCATTAACCGAAACCGGATCAAAAATGGATGAGGTTATTTTTGAAGAGTTTAAAGGTACCGGTAACATGGAGTTACAACTGGATCGTAAACTTTCAAACAAACGTATATTCCCTGCTATTGATATTACCGCATCAAGCACCCGTCGTGATGATCTGTTGCTTGACCGCGAAACCCTGCAACGCATCTGGATCTTACGCAATCACTTAGCTGATATGAACTCACAGGAATCTATGGAGTTTTTACAGGCCCAGATAAAAGGTACAAAAACCAACGAAGAATTTCTGATTTCCATGAATTCGTAATATTTTAGCATTTATGAAGTTATAGATAGAGAGTATTTGGAGTCAAGAGATAAGAAACAAGAGTCAAGAGATAAAAATTAAACGTTTTAAATTTTCTTGACTCTTGTTTCTTATCTCTCGACTCTTAATTCTCCGTAAGTAAATTTTTATCTGTAACTTCATAAATACTTAATAAAATCCTGATAACTTCATGGCCTGATGAAGAAGCGAGTTAAGAAACATCTGCCCAATGCCATAACCTGTGCTAACCTTTTTAGCGGCTGTATAGGGATAGTATTTGCTTTTCAGGATAACCTGCTGGTAGCGTCGTATGCTATTTTTCTGGCTGCCATTTTTGATTTTTTTGATGGCTTTGCTTCCCGCGTACTCAACTCCTACTCATTTATTGGTAAAGACCTCGATTCGTTGGCCGATATGGTGAGTTTTGGTTTTTTGCCATCAGCTATATTATATGAGCTATTTTTAAAGGCCCCGCAGTTGGGCGAGATCAGCCAGTATTTATGCTATGTAGCTTTCCTGATCACGGTGTTTTCGGCACTGCGTTTGGCCAAATTCAATAATGATACCCGCCAGTCTGATAGTTTTATCGGTCTGCCAACACCGGCCAACGCTATATTCATCGCATCGCTACCGCTTATTATTGAGCAGTATGAAGTTTTAGGTCATTTCATTTTAAACCCTTATGTATTAACGGGTTTAATTGTGGTAATGTGTGTTTTACTGGTATCTGAATTACCATTAATGTCACTAAAATTCAAAAACCGCGACTTCAATAAAAACATTTTCCGCTATTTACTGCTGTTGTTTTCGGCAATACTGATTCTATTTTTTAAATTTGTGGCAGTTCCGGTGGTTATATTTATATATATCACCTTGTCTTTAATTCAAACAAAAATCACAAATGACAAAGTTCCAGGCTGAAATTGATGTAATGCCAAAAAAAGAAATACTTGACCCTCAGGGAAAAGCAGTAACCGGAAGCATGAAAAACCTTGGTTTAGCCGAAATACACAATGTACGCATAGGCAAACATATCACACTTGAAATTGAAGCCGATAGCGTTGAAACTGCAAACGCCAAAGTAGAGCTTGCCTGTAAAAATCTGTTAGCCAACCTTATTATGGAAAGCTACACTTTTACGTTACAAGAGGTAGCCTAAGGCTCAAAGCCGAAGGCCAAAGGCTTAAAGCGAGAAATTTAAATTAAGCATTATTTTCTTATATAATAAATTAGCGGCAATTGGTCTGATTGTCGCTAATTTATTTAAAGGCTTTAGCTCTAAGCTTTTCGCCTTATACTTTAAGCTCTTTTACAGTTCCGCTTCTTTTTCTTCTTTTATTTTTTTGAGCGTAACAAGGTTAGCATTAACCATTGTTTTAACGCGGTTGAATTTTTCAAATATTCCTGCGGTATCCTGTGCTCCTGCTTTGCATTCAAGCTCAACCTCCTGTATAGTGGCCTGGCTTATAGGCATGCCAAAAAAACCCAGGTTAGGTTTTAATTTGTGAGATGCCTGAGAAGCTTCTAACCAGCTACCATTAGCTAAGGCTGTTTCAATAGCATCCAGCAGCTGAGGGGTTTGCTGCAAAAACATATCTATAGATTCTACAATAAACTCGGTACTGCCATCGGCAATTTCATATAAAAAAGAAAGATCAAGATCCTGATCGGGCGAAATATGGGGCATAGATAAATTATATGCTATAAAATTATACTTTTTTTACTATCAAGCTATCGTTAAGCTCATTTTTTAGCTGTAAAATACCTTTATTCAACACCGGATGAACAAAATCAGCGGCAATTTCGGCCAAGGGTTCCAATGTAAATCTTCTTTTATGTAATTCCGGGTGCGGAACCTTCAAATCTGGCTCATTAATAATGGCATTTCCATAAAATAAAATATCAATATCGATAATGCGCGATCCCCACTTTTCCTTACGCTTACGGCCCATCGATTGTTCAATTGCCAATACTTTTTGCAGCACTTCGCGGGCAGGCATAGTGGTTTGCAATTCCAACACCTGGTTTAAATAATCGGGCTCGTCGGTTTTCCCCCATGATTGTGTTTCGTATACTGATGATACGCATGTAAGTGGAGCAATTTCGACCTCAATTTGCTCAACAGCTTGCTGCAGAAACTCTTTTCTGTTGCCCAGGTTGCTGCCTAAGAGTAAAAAAATGTTATTCATGTTGTAACAAATATTATAGAACGGGCTCTTAACATTATCGGTATTGAATTACTAAGTTTGCATAGTTAAAAAGATTTATAACATTAATGAAACAATTCTTCAAATTCGTTCTGGCCTCTGTTGTAGGTATCATTATATCGGTTATCGTTATAGTGATTATAGTAGCCGGTATAATTGGTGGTTTAATATCGTCTGCAGGTAATGAAAAAACCGTAGATGTTGAGCCAAACTCGGTGTTGCGTATGGCATTTACTACCCCAATAACCGAACGCACACCCAATAACCCACTTGCCGGAATAGATTTTCTAGGATTAAATAAGGATAAATCAACCGGATTAAATGATATACTTGCCAACATCCGCAAGGCAAAATCTGACGCCAACATTAAAGGTATATTTCTGGATGAAAGCTATATGACATCCGGCCAGGCCACTACCGAAGAAATCCGCAACGCACTGGTTGATTTTAAAAAATCGGGTAAATTTGTTATAGCCTATGGCGAAATATATACACAGGGATTTTACTACCTCGCATCCGTAGCCGATAAAGTTTATATTAACCCTAAAGGCATGTTTGAGCTTCATGGTTTTA
The DNA here is from genome assembly GCF_039207105.1 of Mucilaginibacter sp. Lineage (GTDB taxonomy): Bacteria > Bacteroidota > Bacteroidia > Sphingobacteriales > Sphingobacteriaceae > Mucilaginibacter. The sequence goes on along the minus strand of NZ_JBCECK010000103.1, from coordinate 13,981 downwards.
GCTCACAAATTACCTTTTTAAAAGGCGCCCTTGATAAACTGGGCATTGAAGCGCAAATTATCAAAGTGGGTACTTACAAAAGTGCTGTTGAACCACTGATACTTACCAAAATGAGCGATGCTAACCGCCTGCAGGTTACCTCATACTTAGGATCTTTGTATGATCATTTTTTAACAGGTATCAGCAAAAGCCGTGGCATCAATAAAGATTCATTATATAATTATGCCGACCAGATGCGTGTTCAGTTTCCCGAAGATGCACTGAAATTAAAATTAGTTGATGGTCTGAAATATAAAGATGAGATACTTGACGAGTTAAAGAAACGTACCGATACTGAACTTAAAAACGACCTGCACAGCGTTGAGCTTGGCGATTACACCAGCAGCATCCCTGATAAGGAAAACAGCGATGATAATTCATCATCAAAAAACCGTATAGCCATTGTTTATGCCTCGGGCGAAATTTCTGGCGGTGAAGGCGATGACAATAATATTGGGTCAGAAAGAATATCAAAAGCCCTGCGTAAAGCGCGTATGGATGATAAGGTAAAAGCGGTAGTACTGCGTGTTAACTCACCGGGCGGCAGCTCCCTTGCTTCGGATGTGATTTGGCGCGAGGTGATGCTGACCAAAAAAGCCAAACCCATTATTGTATCCATGGGCGATGTAGCTGCATCAGGCGGTTATTATATCTCGTGCGCTGCCGACTCTATCATAGCCGAGCCCAATACCATTACCGGTTCTATAGGTATTTTTGCCATACTACCTAACCTGCAAAAACTATTTAACGATAAATTAGGGGTTAGCTTTGATGGCGTGAAAACCGGAAAGTATGCTGACCTGGGTGATGTAAGCCGCCCTTTAACTCCTGAAGAACATTTTATACTTCAAAACAGTGTAAATCATGGTTATGATGAATTTACCAAAGCTGTAGCACAAGGGCGTAACAAAACTCAGAAATACATTGACAGCATTGGCCAAGGCCGTGTATGGACTGGTACCCAGGCATTAAAAATTGGATTGGTTGACCGTTTAGGCAATATTAATGATGCCATAGCATCCGCTGCTAAAAAAGCAAACGTTAAAAACTATAAGCTGGTAGCCTATCCGGAGCAAAAAAGTTTCCTGAACCAGCTAAGTAGCGATGTTACGGTTGAAGCCCGCACACGTATGCTCAAATCAGAACTGGGTGATAACTACAGGGTTTACGAACAAATTAAAGGCCTAACTCAGATGATGCGCACCCCGCAAACCCGTTTACCTTATGATATTGTAATTAAATAAGTTTTCCTATTATATTTTGATTAAAAGCTGCATGTATGGGCGGCTTTTTTTATTATTATCCACGATATAATTTATTATGAGTATATTGTTTGCTCAAGTTTAAATTTTAAACCTTTCACAGAGAATGATACCGTTTAATCAACTATTAAAACAGCATTTCGCATTTTTTGTGGTGCTGATATTAGCCTTATCCATAACATCGTGTAGTAAACAAGCTGAGAATGATGTAACACCTCCTCCGGTATCCCCACCAAAGGAAAATCTGCCTCCGGTATTTAATATCAAAAAAGCAGATAGTACTTTATTTGACGCCGATGATATTAACATTACCACGGTTAATGATAGCGTTAAGGTAACATTACCGGCCACTACAGATATAAATAAATTAATTGCTGATATTAAAGTGGATAATGCAACCATTACCCCACTCCCGGGTTCAATTCAAAGCTTTGACAAACCGGTGGCCTTTACCATTAAAACATCTGACGGAAAAACTACTACATATGTAATCTCCATTAAATTAGATAAGCTTAAAAACGTAGTTTATTTTGGAACTCTAAAGAGTTTATATGCACTCAATGCAAAAAAAGGCACTTTAATTTGGGAATATAAGTCAGGAACTAATTTTTCCTATTCAACACCAACAATTGTAAACGGAATATTATACACCACTAATACTGATCATAACCTTTATGCTCTTGATCCGCTTTCGGGAAAATTAAAATGGAAATTCGCTACAAATAGTACTACCATATCAAGTCCTGCCGTAGTCAATGGAATTGTATATTTTACGAGTGACGACTATAATATATATGCAGTGGATGCTACATCTGGTATTTTGAAATGGAAATACAGAACCGGCTATAATGTTGACTCCTCTCCGGTGGTTGCCAATGGGCTGGTATATGCGGGTGGCTCCGACAATTATTTATATGCATTGGATGCGCTAACAGGAAATCTTGTATGGAAATACTACACAAGCAATATAATGGTTGAGGCGAGTGCAATTGTATCAAACGGACTGGTATTTGTTGGTAACCGTAGCGGAGATTTCTACGCCTTAAACGCAACTAACGGACAGTTAAAATGGAGCTTTGGCACCAACGGTATATCATTTGAACAATCCAGGCCTGTTATTAATAATGGGGTTATTTTCGTTGCAAGCGGATATGATTTCAAGAATAACAAACAAGCAGGCAGTTTATACGCCCTTAAAGAAAAAGATGGCGGCCTACTATGGAAAAACTTAGATGGCCTGGGTTTTTCAAGTGGCGCAACATATGCCAATGGAATACTATATATAAATTGTGATGATGGTAATTTATATATGCTTGATGCCGCTACCGGCAATATAATCTCAAAAAATCTGATATATGCTAACGGTGCTATTCCAACAGTTGCAAACGGAAACGTATTTCCTGGAGGTGGCGGATCAAATTTCTTTTACGCATTTGACGCAATCAGTGGCAGTGCGGTCTGGAGATTTCCATTAAACAGTATTACAACATCAAAACCTTTAGTAATTGATGCAAACGGCAATGTGAACTAAGGTATACTGTATTTTAATTAAAAAGCTGCCCATACAGGCGGCTTTTTTAATTAATTGTGAAACCACAATTTAACATAAAAACGGATTATTAAATTTTAACCCGTTATGAATAAAGTCCCCACACCAAAAACCAGTACCCTTCCCTAAAAAACCAACGTCTTTCCAATGCCTTTTTGTATTTTTACACCTTCAATACTACTATGGAAAATAAACCAATAGCCCGTACGCTTCGTTTGTTCTCGCAACTCATGGAACTGCATGAGGTTAACCCTTTTAAAATAAAGTCGGTAGCCAATGCGGCCTTCAAAGTTGACAAGCTTCCCTTTCCTATTGCGGGTAAAACACTTGCCGAATTAGAAAAGGTTGATGGAGTTGGCAAAAGCATTGCTGGTAAAATAATAGAGCTTTTTGAAAAAGGTACCATTGCCGAAATGGACGAACTCCTGGCCAATACTCCTGCCGGCGTAGTTGAAATGATGGGCATTAAAGGTATTGGCCCTAAAAAAGTTGCCATTATTTGGCGCGAACTGGGTATTGAAAACACCGGTGAGCTTTTTTACGCCTGCAACGAGAACCGTCTGATTGAGGCTAAAGGCTTTGGATTAAAAACCCAGGAAGAAATTCGCAAAGCCATTGAGTTCAGGATGGCCAGCAACGGCAAATTCCTTTTTGCACAGGTTGAAAAAGAAGCTAACGAACTGATGGATGAAGTAAAATCCATTTTTCCGGATGCGCTAAAACATTTTGCGGGTGAGTTCAGACGTTTGAGTGAGATCATCACCGAGATTGTGATCGTAGTTGGATCCGTTGATCATGAACTGGCATACAACACCTTCATGCAATCAAACATTTTGAATAATGTAACGCGTAACGAAAACCATGTATCGGGCGAGTTACAAAACGGCTTGCTGGTTGATATCATTTGCGTTGATAAAGCCGATTATTTTAAAGAACTATTTCTGAATACCGGTACAGATGAGCATGTGCAGGCTGTTTTGGAGCGCATTAATACCCCGCTTGATCAGCCCGAGACCGAGGAACTCATTTACCAAAAAGCTGGCCTGGCCTGGATGCAGCCCGAACTGCGCGAAGGCACCACATTTCTTGATAAAGCCGAAAAAAATCAACTGCCTACACTCATTATTACACATGATCTGAAAGGCAGTCTCCATAACCACAGCACCTGGAGCGACGGCGTAAATACCGTTGAAGAAATGGCCTTATACTGTCGCGATAATCTAAAACTGGAATATCTGGGCATGTGCGATCATAGTAAAAGCGCCTTTTATGCCAAAGGATTGAGTATTGAACGCGTACTGCAACAACAAGAAGAGATTGACCACCTGAACAAAAAGCTGGATGGTTTTCACATATTTAAAGGTATTGAATCGGATATTTTATACGATGGTTCATTGGATTATCCCGATGAGATATTGCAAAAGTTTGATTTTATTGTTGCATCCGTACACTCTATTTTGAAAATGGATGAGGAAAAAGCTACATCGAGGTTGATTACGGCCATTGAAAATCCGTACACCACCATATTGGGACACCCAACCGGCAGGCTTTTATTAAGCAGAGGCGGTTACCCTATCAATTATAAAAAAGTTATTGACGCTTGCGCGGCCAATAACGTAGTAATAGAAATTAATGCCAACCCGCTCAGGCTTGATCTGGACTGGCGCTGGCACCAATATGCCTTAGAAAAAGGCGTTTGGTTATCCATAAACCCTGACGCTCACCGTGTTGAAGGCTTTTTAGATATGCACTACGGTGTTTTAGCCGCCCGAAAAGGCGGTTTGTATAAGGAAATGTGTTTAAATGCATTATCGTTACAGGAAATTACCAAAGTTTTTGAAAAAAAGCGGTCAGCAGTAAAAGCTTAAGAGGAAGAAGGATAAAAGACTTGAAATAAAGGATTTTGGTATTAAATATAAAAATCAGCAGGACGAAAGATTATCAATCATGATAAACCAATGAACTACTGAGCAACTGAACCAGTGAACTAATAAATGATAAACAAAATACGCGCTATACAATCATCAAGCAACAAACCGGCTATTCTGGTTATTGGTGATCTGATGATTGACCATTACATCATAGGCAGTGCATCACGCCTGTCTCCCGAAGCTCCGGTGCCCATCGTAAACGTTAAAAACGAATCGGTTACTCTTGGTGGTGCGGGTAATGTGGTTCAAAATCTGGTTACATTAGGCGCGCAGGTTACTGTAGCCGGCCTGATAGGTAATGATACCGCTGGCGCTCAAGTTATTGAAATATTGGCATCAGAAGGGGTAGAAACCCATACGATCATAACCGACGAAACTCGCCCTACCACAGTCAAAACCCGTGTTTTGGCAGGCAGTCACCAGTTGGTAAGGATTGATCGGGAAACTACTGATACTGTATCAGATACCATTGCAGATGAATTAATGAACCATCTGAAAGGCTATATGAACAAGGCAGATATTATAGTGTTGTCTGACTATAATAAAGGGTTATTTTCCCCAACCTTAACCCAAAGACTCATCATTGAGGCTAATAACCTGGGCAAAAAAGTAGTAATTGACCCTAAAGGATTAAATTACGAAAAATATAAAGGTGCCTACATTATAAAACCCAACCGTAAAGAACTGGCCGAGGCTGCCAAAGCCGAAAAAATAAATTCAATTGAAAGCCTACAGCATGCTGCAAAAGCCATTTTTGAGCAAACCGGAACGGCATACCTTGTGGTCACTTTATCGGAAGAAGGGATGGTTATCTTGAGCGAAAGCTCTCATAAATTATTGCCTGTAAAAGCTACCGAGGTTTTTGATGTAACCGGTGCCGGTGATACTGTACTGGCTACAATGGCCTATTTTATAGCAGCCGGCCTAACCATTGAAGAGGCTTGCGAACTCGCTAACCACGCTGCCGCCATAGTAATACGCCAGGTAGGCAGCGCCACCACTACCATTGATGAAATTATCAGTGATATGGAGCGTAGTTAATTTCATATCAACAAAAACACAAATTAAGGGTACAAAAACGTATAACGTAAAACCCAAAACGTACAACCTCATATGGTTTTAAACGAATTAAAAGATCATCAAAATACAATTCAACTGGTAATTGATACCCTTACCGGGGATATTGAAAAAGCCTGTGAATTAATGGTTACTACATTAAAAAACGGCAATAAGGTTCTGTTTGCAGGTAATGGCGGCAGTGCCGCAGATGCACAGCACCTGGCAGCCGAGCTTACAGGCCGCTTTGTAAAAGAGCGCAAAGCATTACCAGGTATTGCCTTAACGGTTGATACTTCGGCAATTACGGCTATAGCTAATGATTACCATTACAACAGGGTGTTTGCCCGGCAGGTAGAAGCTTATGCCCGCCCCGGCGATCTGTTTATCGGCATTTCTACCAGTGGCAATAGTGAAGGCATATTGAAAGCCTTTGAAACTGCCACTCAATTGGGCTGTAAAACCCTTGGTCTATCTGGCCGCGATGGTGGTAAAATGACCGGATTATGCGATCTGAACATCGTTATTCCATCAAATACCACTGCCCGTATTCAGGAAATGCACATACTTATCGGCCATATTATGTGCCAGGCTGTTGATGAGGTATTTGATTAATTTTTAACGCTTTGCAAACGGAATATCATGCGAATCGATCTTGAAAAAACACTGGTCAATAAAATAACTGATCTGCCATCGCTACAAAAACAGGTACAAGACTGGCAGAGCGAGGGTAAAAAAGTGGTGTTTACCAACGGTGTATTTGACCTGCTGCACATTGGCCATATCACTTATCTGGCTAAAGCCGCCGAGTTGGGCCATAAACTGATCATCGGTTTAAACGCCGACAGCTCAGTTAAGCGCATCAAAGGCGAAAGTCGCCCGGTCAATGACCAAAGTAGCAGGGCCGCTATACTGGCCGCCTTGTTTTTTGTTGATGCCATAGTTGTTTTTGAAGAAGATACCCCGCTAAACCTGATCAGTACTTTATTGCCGGATATATTAGTTAAAGGCGCTGATTATTCGGTTGAAAACATTGTTGGTGCCAAAGAAGTGATAGCCAATGGTGGTGAGGTAAAAACCATTAATTTTGTAGAAGGATATTCATCTACCTCCATTATTGAAAGGATCAGGAAGCAAATTACCTGATAAATAGCTGTATGAAGATACTGGTGATCCGCTTTAGCTCAATGGGCGATATAATTTATACCACCCCTATTGTACGCTGCCTTAAAAAGCAGATACCAGGAGCTGAAGTACATTTTTTAACCAAACCAGCCTTTAAATATATATACGATAACAATCCTTACGTTGATAAACTGTTACTGCTAAAACCCACATTATCGGCTACAATTGATGAAATAAAAGCTGAAAAGTATGATCATATTGTTGATCTTCATAACAACCTGCGTACGGCTATTATTAAATTCCGCACGGGGATCCCGGCATCAACCTATAAAAAACAGCCGATAAAAAAATGGCTCAGCTTAAAGTTTAAGCTTAAATTGATCCCTCCTACCCACCTGGTCGATCGTTATTTGAAAGCAGTCTTGCCCTTAGGTGTAGTGAACGATGGGCAACCTATTGATTATTATATAAAAGCAAGCCATCAGCTTAGTAAGCTGCTACCGATATCACATCAAAACGGATATATCGCATTTATAATTGGGGCAACGCACTTTACCAAGCGTATGCCCAACTACAAAATCAGCAGTATTTGCAGGCAGCTAAACCTGCCGGTCGTATTATTGGGCGGTACTGATGTAAAGGCTAACGGTGATATAATTGCCGCCGAACTTGGCGATAAAGTATACAACGCTTGTGGTATTACCTCGCTTGATGAGTCGGTTTTCCTGGTATCTAAGGCAAAAAGTATCATTGGTTTTGACACAGGCCTTACTCATATTGCCGAGGCATTTAATAAGCCCATTGCATCTGTTTGGGGTGGCACTGTTCCGGAATTACTTGGCGTACAGCCTTATATGGTTAAGGATGTATTGGTTTCCGGAGTTGAAATATCATGCCGGCCCTGCTCTAAATTCGGTTTAGAAAAATGCCCGCTCGGGCATTTTAAATGCATGAATGATATGCCCGAAGGTGATATTGTAAATTTTGCAAATAAGTAACCGTAGGCATTAAAACTAATTGAATTTTTGATCAGTTACTCCTATATTGTAAGGAGTTATTAAGCCTGAACTTATCCGCTTTTTCTATGAAAAAACTACTGTTAATTCGCCATGCTAAAGCAACACACGAAAGTGGTTATGCCGATTTTGACCGACCTTTAAAACAATCGGGTATGCAGGATGCTTTGTTTATGGCTAATGTTATAAAAAACAGATCAATTGTTCCGGAGTATATCATGAGCAGCCCTGCGTTGCGCACCTTAACTACAGCTCAAATATTTGCCGAACATCTGCATTTACCTCCATCTGCAACAGATCCTAAAATATACGAAGCCAGTGAATTTGCCTTAGTAAACGTGATCAATAACCTACCCGACGAGTATGATTATATAGCTTTGGTAGGTCATAATCCCGGCATCAGCCAGCTGTTATATTACCTTACAGGGCAGCTTCGTGATGTGCCCACCTGCGCCGTGGCACTCATCAGTTTTGATAATGACGACTGGCGGTCTATTACCAGTGAAGACGGGCATTTATCATTTTATGATTCGCCAAAGGACTGATTACAAAATTATTTGTCATGCTGAACGCAGTGAAGCATCTATTCTGCTACATACATAGCTCAAGAATAGATCCTTCGTTCCTCAGGATGACAAGTAAAGAAATTTTGTTAACTTGTTAAGCAATTTTACTCACCACTCACCACTCACTAATTCACTAATTCACCTTATAAGTTTTGCCAGGCATGGAGCGGATATATCCTTGCATTTCCATGTTCAGAAGATTCATGGCCAGTAAGCTCATGGGCATATTGGCTTTAATGGTCAGATCATCAATAGCCAGGGGCGTTTTATGCTGTTGTAAGATATTAAAAATCAGTTGTTCATCTGCCGATAGATCAAGCGGCAAAACAAATTGTTCAACAGGTTTGGCTTGATCCGGTTTCTCCCAACCAAGGCTAAAAGCCAGATCGGCCACACAGGTTAGCAAACTTGCCTTATGATTGCGGATCAGGAAATTACACCCTTCAGAATAATCATCACCCAGTCTGCCCGGGAAAGCAAACACATCACGGTTATAAGAATTGGCTATTTCAGCGGTTATTAACGCACCGCCTTTTATACCTGCTTCTACTACTATAGTGGCATCGGCAATACCTGCTACAATACGGTTTCGCTGCGGAAAGTTCTCCCTATCGGGATTAGTTCCTGATGGATATTCGGTTAACAGGCCGCCATTTTGCAACATTTTATCGGCTGTACCACGGTTTTGGCTCGGGTAAAGCCTATCTAACCCATGACCAAGCACACCAACGGTTGGCATATTCAGACGGATGCACTCTTTATGAGCTGCCACATCAATACCTAAAGCTAAACCACTTACAATTAATATATTATATTGCTGTAATTCTTCAATAAGTTGTCTACACAGCTGCTTGCCGTAATCAGTAGCATTGCGCGTACCCACTATACTAATGATGTACTGCGGATTAAGATCCATTTTGCCCTTAGCATATAATAATATAGGTGAGTCAGCGCAATTTTTTAATCTTTTGGGGTATCTGCTATCGGTATAAAATATAGTTTCAATATCATTCTTTTCTATAAAAATAAGCTCCTTTTCGGCCTTTTTCAGGGCATCATTAAAATCCCAGGCAGATGCCCGTTTATCGCCAATGCCCGGTATCTTAATCATTTTAGCCGGCGAGGTTTTAAAAACTTCCTCCGCATTACCCAGGTACGCGATAAGTGATTTAGCCGATACCGGCCCCAGATTTTTAACAAAAGACAAGGCTATTTGATGCTGTAGTGACATATAAGTTTAGATATGCGGTTTAATAAACGGCTCTTCCTCCGTTAATCATTCGCGTTTAAAAGTATAAAAAAATCTAAAAATATTAGCATATAAATAAAAACTACAAAAATAGTTTGCAAACTATATAAATAGTTTATACCTTTAATTAACCCAACTATAAAAATAGTTTGCTATGAATATTAAAGAATTAACCAAGGCCGAAGAACAGATCATGCAGATACTTTGGCAATTAAAAGAAGCTATTGTAAAAGATATTATTGAACAAATTCCGGATCCTAAACCTGCATATAACACCGTATCAACTGTGGTTCGGGTGCTGGAGGGCAAAGGTTTTATTGATCATAAAGCTTACGGAAACTCACATGTATACTTCCCGCTTATCAGCGATGACGAGTATAAAAAGTTCACTTTCGATAAAATGATGAAGAACTATTTCAGCAATTCATACCAAAGCCTGGTATCATTTATTGTTGATGAAAAGAAGCTTGGCGTACAGGAACTGGACGAATTAACCTCATTGATTGACCAACTTAAAAGCAAAAAATCATGAACTGGTTGCATTATCTGCTTGAAGCAAACATATACCTTGCTGTATTTTATGCCGGGTACCAGCTGTTTTTAAAGAACGAAACCTACTATACACTGAACAGAGTATACCTCCTACTTGGCTGTGTGCTATCTTTTGTGTTGCCTTTGCTGCAATTAGGTATACTAAAACCTGCTGATCAAGGTGCAGTCACAACAGTATATATTGCGAATACAGCACTAAAACCGGTGTCGAATCAGCCTGCTGATTTTAATATGAGCATTCAAAATGTACTTTTTTATGTCTATTTACTGGGTGTTATAATCCTGGCGGTTATATTACTTTTAAAGCTGTTCAAGTTGACAAGTATGACCCGCACCGCCCTTGAGATGGCTGGCGACAAGTATAAAATTGTACCTGTGGAAGGCTCCAATACTGCTTTTTCCTTTTTTAATTACCTTTTTATAGGTTCAAAAACTACCGGTAGCGATATTATTATAAGGCATGAGCTGGTACATATAAGGCAAAAACATACCCTCGACGTGCTTTTTCTGGAGCTTGTAAAGATCATAAATTGGTTTAACCCCTTTGTTTATCTGTTACAAAACAGCATTAAAACCGTGCATGAATACATTGCCGATGAGCAAACCGCCGCTTATGAAACCGATGCTTTAACCTACTCCTCTTTCCTGGTTAATAATGCTTACGGGCTTAACGGTACATCCTTAACCAATTCATTTTTCAATTATAATCTATTAAAAAAGAGGATCATTATGTTAAACCAAAAACGTTCGGGGAGTTTAGCAAGGCTAAAATACCTGATGGCGATACCCATTTTCGGGGCATCGCTTTGCGCATCAACCTTAGGGTTCAGTAAAAATTATGGCTGGATTGACCTAGCGCCACAACACCCCATTGTCGATTCATCTGAACAGGCAAAACACCATTTGATGCCACCGCCGCCGCCACCACCAATCCTCATTAAAAATGGCTATATGGGTCTTTTTAATCACCTGAATAAGAATATTAAATACCCTCAAAATGAGGTAAAAAACAAGCGTTCAGGCCTGGTGATTGTTGCTTTTAACGTAGGGGCTGATCATAAATTATCGGATGCAAAAATTTTAAAAAGCACTGATAATCGTTTTGATGACCAAACTTTAAAAGCATTCCAATCATACAAAAGCACCATTGGAGACAAGGCCGGTGAGCACAAAGTTACTGTAGGCTTTTATTCAGATTTCGCTGCTCAAGCACCTCAATATGCAAGTGAAGTGGAGCAATCCGGTGCAGTATTTAACTTAAGTGCTGTTGTAACACCACAGCAATCGGCTGCTCCTGAAGCTATTGGCCAACCTTCTCCAAAGCCATCTGTTGCATTTCCAAAGCCTAAAGCTTCAGTAAAAGGTGCTAAAATTCCTCCTCCTCCACCACCAGTACCGCCCAAATCCGCGTCTGAGCCGGCTCCAGTACAAGCAGCAGATCAAAAAATGCCCCCACCGCCACCACCAAAAGAGCCAATTAAACAAAAATTACCAAGGCCGTTGAAGGAAGATCCAATTGGACAAAGGTTACCGCGGCCCCTGCCACCAAAAGACCCGTTTAGTGAACTATACACCTACATTGCAAAATATGTAAGATATCCTGCCGAAGCGCGTGATAATAGATATGCCGGAAGAGTAATTTTAAATTTCAACCTCAACAACGGTAAAATTGAAGATGTAAAAATCACCCGAGGGCTTTTAAATGTTTTAGATGCAGAGGCCTTAAGAGTCATTAAAAGCTATGATAGTACATTACCTCAGGCAAGATCAGCTAACTATTCCATACCTATTTCATTCACGCTTATTGATCAAAATAGTGTTAATGTAGGAAAGATACCCGATAATAAAACTCAAACTGATGATAATGATAAACAGGTAGCAAACAGTAATGCTTTTAAACCAGGTACGAGCTATATGCTAAATGAGGTAGTTGTAACGGGGTATGTAAATACAAAATAAAGCTGCTTAAATATAACCTTTAATCAAATTGCTGAACGGCTAAAACCGCTTCAGCATTTTCCCGTATAAAGTCTCTTAATGCACACTTAGCCTGTGGGTTGCCGAAACAAGTTCGGCATGACGACTAAGCCTTTAAAAATTCACTACCCTTTTACATATATCACCTGCTTGGTTTCAAAAAACTCTTCTGTAAAATATTCTTTAAGGTAATACTGGGTTACTTTTAGTCCTGACTCTTTAATTTCTTGCTCCAGATTTCCTCCTTTGAGGTACAAAAGCCCGTTGGGTAATATATTTTTTGATTCCTTTTTGAACTTTCCGCGTATCCAGGGATAAAAATCTTTAAGTTGGGTAACTGCTCTTGATACCACAAAATCAAACTTTTCATCTACCTGTTCGGCACGTAAATGTGATGCCCGTACATTGGTTAGGCCTAAACCTTTGGCAACTTCCTGCACCACTTTGATCTTTTTACCGATAGAATCAACCAGATAAAAACTTGTTTCGGGGAATAAAATAGCCAGCGGAATGCCTGGAAAACCGCCTCCGGTACCTACATCCAGTACACTTTCGCCTTGCAAAAAGGGCATTACTTTGGCAATTCCTATTGAGTGCAACACATGACGCTCATATAAAAGGTCGATATCTTTACGTGATATTACATTAATTTGGCTGTTCCATAAGTTATAAAGCTCTGGTAACTGCTCAATTTGGGTCCGCTGCTGAGCGGTTAGATCAGGAAAATATTTAAAAACGGTATCAGATGTCATCCCTGTTAAAACGATTAATAATATTGCCAAGCAGGTACCTGGCCCTAAATAATTGTGCTTTTACCGTACCCAAAGGCAAATCAAGCTGTTGCGCTATTTCTTCGTAGGATAGCTCATCAAAGTAGCGTAGCGTGATCAGGTTTCGGTACCGGTGCGGCAGGCTTTCTATCAATAACTTAAGCTCCTGGGTTTGCTGTTTTTTGATAGATGTTTCTTCAGGATTTAAAACGTCGGCCCTTATTTGCAGTGGCTTTTCGTCACCATCCTCATCAGTCATACTGTGGATAGACTGTGTGTTGAGCTTTTTTTTGCGGATAAAGTCAATGCAATTATTGGTAGCTACCCTAAATAACCAGGTACTAAATGCATAATCGGGCTGGTATTTATCCAGTTTTTCAAATGCTTTGGCAAAGGTTTCAACGGTGAGGTCCATAGCGTCCTCCTTGTTGTTAACCATTTTTAATACCATAAAGTAGATAGAATCCTTGTAGCGGTGCATCAAATCGGCATAGGCTTTTTGATCGCCTTCGCGAGCTCTTACAACCAGGTGAAAATCGTTCTTCGCGTTGTCGGTGAAATTGACGTTTATTTCCATTGGGTAGTTTTTAAAAATGTCCCGATCAGCCCAAAAACATTCAAGTATATATAATATATAATATCAAAAAATGGCAAATACCAGATCAGATCTTTGCCGTTCAATTTTTTAAATATTTTGGTGTATATAATTAGTTGTAATATCAGCCTAAAAATGCACAAACCTAATGCCAGTAAAGGCTCATATTTAAAAATAATACATAATATGAGTAAAATATAGAATAATGAGCCACTCATGGCATCAAAACTCAACATACGCCTGTGCTTATTTTTATACAGCTTGCCTACTCCCATGTGTCGTTTTTTTTGACGG
>NZ_JBCECK010000102.1:0-19286 GCF_039207105.1 Mucilaginibacter sp. | reverse complement strand
ATGGTGGTAATGACTGGATATTGATGCGCTATGCTGATGTTATCCTGATGCTTGCCGAAGTAAATATGTACCTTGGGAACACCGCTGATGCTATAAAATATGTTGATATGGTGCGTGCAAGGGCTAATATGCCAACCTATGAAGTATCGTCTCAAGATCCAACCTATGCTTCAAAATATCCAACACTGAAGTTGGCTATATTACATGAAAGACGTGTGGAACTTGCTTTTGAACATCACCGCTTATTTGATTTGCTGAGAACATTCACTACTGATGAATTGGTAGCCTATTTCCACAGCAAAAATCAGGCAGACTTTGGTTCAGCGTTGCTATCAAACTTTACTACTAAAGACAGGTTTTTCCCAATTCCGTTTAACGAGACTAAGTTAAATCCGGTTAAAATGTACCAAAACCCTGGATATTAATGCTATCCGGTACATACCAAACAAAAAGAGCGGCCCAGGCCGCTCATTTTGTTTTAAATAAAATAAGCAAATTACATTGTGGCATATTCACGCTGATACTTATTACGATAATCAATAGGAGATAAGCCGGTGATGCGTTTAAATGTAGTACGGAAAGCTTTGGTGTCTGTATACCCTACATTGTACATCACTTCGTTAACATTTTCGCGTGAGGTTTCCAGGCTTACCTTGGCAGCCTCAATTTTTACACGTTGTATATATTCGGCTACGGTGTTGGCTGTAGCTTTTTTAAACCTGCGCTCCAGATTACGCCTACCAAGGGCGAACATTGATGCTAACTGTTCAACAGTGATCCTTTCCTGGTAATTTTTCTCAATAAATTCCTGCGCTTTTTTTATCGGGTCATCGGCATGGTCTTTTTGTCCCTGGAAAATAATAAATGATGATTGGTTATTACGCTCCATTTCAATGGCAAATACCTTTGCACTTAAAATAGCTATATCACGGCCGGCAAATTTTTCTATGAGGTATAAAATAAGATTGAGGTAGGAGAAAGCTCCGCCGCTTGAGTAAAGACCTTGTTCATCGGTAATGATCTTTTCGGTAACCAGGTTTACCTCTGGAAACATTCTTCTGAAATCGTTTGCAGCCATCCAATGGGTCGCACATTTTTTACCGTTCAGCAAACCTGTTGATGCCAGTAAAAATGCGCCCATACATAAACTGGCCACCTCAGCACCATTATTATACTGATCAGTTATCCAGGGTAAAAAATCTTTATTGTTTTCTACTTCAACACTGATATCACCATCAATTGCAGGAATGATGATCAGGTCGGTTTTTAATACTTCGGCAATAGTTTTGTTTGCATTAACGGTGAATAAGCCGCCGCTAACCGGGGTTTCCTTAGTAAGACCAACCAATTCAACTTTAAAAATAGGATCTTTACCAGCGGCCATAAAAAACTGGTTTACCTGTGTAAGTAATTGCCGCGAGCCTTCCAAACTTCCAAGTATGGCCCTTTTCGGAACAAGTATCGAAATATGTTTCATAATGTGTAATAGGTTAATAATGGTAATAATTCGCCTTTAATCAGACGCATTGATACCCTATCTGTTACAAAATCGCCCTGATTTTACAGCTTAATAAAATATAGATCTAATTTAAATTAATCGTTACGAAAAAGGTAAAGGTTATTGTCGGATAAATTATGGGTTATATTACATGACAGGTTTTTGCTCGTAAATGCTCCAGTATTGATCGGGCGTATTTTGTTTTTGGGCCAATACGATAGCTGAGTTTACACTCCCTTTTGGATCAACCGGTGTAACATACAGATCTGTGTTTTTAAGCCTGATGAGATAAGTGTCTTTTTTGACCTTGATAAATTCATATTGCTGATTAGGGGCATTAGTTACTAATGGCTGTTCTTCAAAAGTAACGTTAGCGGCGGCTTTAGCCGAGGGCTGAAATGTTTTATTAGTAAACAGGTTTTGCAATTGGTAAGTATTTGATCCGGTGTTTTTAAAATTCCAAGTCATACATTTCCAGTTTTCCGGGTGGTAGGCTACCAACGGTGTTCCGTTTTTTGACTCCGCATCCTTTACACGTAAAAGCATACCTGTTTGCACATTTTTTATGGCATAAGTACCCTTAATATCCTGTGCCAAACACGGAAATATCCAAACTGTAAAAATAATTGTTAAAAATGACGAGGCTTTCATGTTCATAGAGTTGGTTAACAAATAACCATCAATATAGCAATTAGTTTGAAAAACTAACACTCGCAATTGTGCATACATATGGCTTGTTTTTATACTTAGAGCTTTATATTGCCGTTTAATAGCCGATAGATATAATGCTGGCTTTGAAACAAAATCAGTATTAAATTAATTATTTACCTGTGTGATAAATTCAATTTGGGTTGAAATCACGAATATTTTTTATGTTTACAAAAAAACAAAACGTAGCTATGAAAGCTTTTAAAACACCCTTATTCCCTTTAATTTTTGCATTATTAGCCATTACGGTATTATCCTGTAAATCAAAAAAACTGGCTCAAAAACCAGTTCCTGTAGAAACTGAACAAACCTATGCACCTAAGCCACAGCCGGCACCAGCACCGGCTCCTGCCAAAAAACCTACTCCGCCACCACCAGTTCCAAAGCCTAACTATAATTTCAGCAATATTCAGTTTGAGTTCAACTCGGCTGTATTAAAAACTTCTTCTTATCAAACATTAGATCAGGCAGCAGCTGAAATGAAAAAAGATAATACCGTGAAATTTGTATTAAACGGTAACGCATCTGCAGAAGGTACTCCAGAACATAACATGGAACTTTCTGTAGAAAGAGCCAATTCAGTAAAATTATACCTGGTAAACAGTGGTATTAATGGTGATAACCTTACTGTAAAAGGTTTAGGTGAAACTAACCCTATAGGTGATAACAATACCGAAGACGGCCGTGTATTAAACCGCAGGGTAGAAATCAAGGTTAACAAATAATCCTTCCATCCATAATAGTTATAAGGCCCGGGTAAGTGTACTTACCCGGGCCTTAAACTTTACAGCCGATGGCAACCAATATCACTTTTAATGCGTAATGATAAAATAACAACGATACTTTATCAGCACATTGAAACATATTGTTAAAGGTATATTAACGCTTCTGAATAGAAGAGAAAAGGTAAAGTTTTACACGCTCATCCTGTTTGATTTGGTTATCAGTGTGCTTGATATTGCATTTTTAGGTGCATTGTTACTAATCATTGGCTTTTATACATCTGGTAAAACGATAGATTCTTCACATTTTGTTCTGCCATCCACTTGGTTCGATAAAGACTCGCTACAACTGATCAGTTTCTTTTTAATCCTGTTTTGCCTTAAAAACTGGGCTGGGTATCTGATACTTCGATTTCAACATCACTTTTTTTATGATGTAGCCTCACGTTTATCCAAAAGAAATATCATCAATTATTTAAAAGGTGACTATATACGCTTTGTAAATGTTGATTCATCAGTGCATATCAGGCAAATTAGTCAGCAGCCAATTGAGTTTAGCCATTATATACTTACTAATGTTCAACAGGTAATTTCACAGGGAATCCTGATTTTGTTTACTGTATGCGCTATCCTTATTTATCAACCAGTATTGTTTTTGATGTTGCTGTTATTATTGTTGCCGCCTATTGTGGTGTTGGGATACTTTATCAGAAAACGATCCAAGCAGATCAGGGTACACACCAAAACTACCAGTGAAAAAGCCATCCAACATTTACAAGAGTCATTATCAGGCTATATTGAAAGTAATATTTATGATAAAAGCGATTTTCTGACTACTCGTTATTCTAACTACCAACAGCAGTTAAATAATAACATAGCCGAGCAGCAATCCTTGCAAGGTTTACCAACACGTTTGGTAGAGGTTTTTGCTGTTTTGGGTTTTTTTATACTACTGCTCATTAATAAATGGTCTGTTCATGGGCCGGTTATTGATTTACTTACCATTGGTATTTTTATGGCTGCAGCTTATAAAATTATTCCGGGTATTATCAAAATATTGAATAGTACCGGGCAAATAAAAACCTACGAGTTTACCCTGAATGATTTGCTTGCAGTAAAAGAACCTATGATAAAATCCAATAAAACTCCGGATTTTATTTTACCTCTATGCGAAATCAACTTTAATAACATCAGCTTCAGTTATAAAGGCCGACAGGTATTAAAAAGTATTAGTTTTAATGTTAAAATTGGTGATTTTGCAGGTTTATCAGCTGTTTCCGGGCGGGGTAAAACTACCTTGATCAATTTACTTTTAGGTTTTTTGACACCCGATGAAGGTAGTATTTTAATTAATGATCAAATTGCCGATGTAAGTAGCAGAAGACAATACTGGAAGAAGATAGCTTATGTAAAACAGCAAAACTATCTGATACATGATACCATACTTAAAAATATTACTTTAAGTGATGAAGAATGCGACCATGACAGATTAGCTTATGCAGTTAACTTTTGCGGCCTTGACAACCTGCTGAATAATGATACAGATGGGTTATATAGAATGGTTAGGGAAAATGGCAAAAACTTAAGTGGTGGCCAGCGGCAAAGGGTAATGCTGGCCAGGGCACTTTATCATGATTTTGATTTGCTGATACTTGATGAACCTTTTGGCGAAATGGATCAGCAGGCGGAAAATGCTATTTTGCTGCAGTTAAGACAGTTGGCACAAACTGGCAAAATTATTTTGTTTATAACACATAATACCGCGAGCCTGACATATTGCAATAAATTGATAACCCTGGAATGAGCAAGCAACAAGCATTGGTAATATTAAGTCCTGGTTTTCCGGCTAACGAGGATGATACAGCTTGTATTCCTCCGCAACAGGTGTTTGTGAGGGCATTAAAACAACATAATCCGCGACTTAATATTGTTGTTGTTAGTTTTCAGTATCCTTTTACAACCATGAACTATGAATGGTTTGAGGTAGAAGTGATAGCATTAGGCGGAAAGGCAAGAGGAGGTCCTTACCGGCTTTTAACCTGGCAAAGAGCTTTACGCGTATTAAAAGATCTAAATAAAAAATACGAAATAACAGGATTACTTAGTTTTTGGCTGGGTGAATGTGCGCTTATTGGTAACCGTTTTGCCCGTAAAAACAACCTGAAACATTATTGCTGGATGCTTGGCCAGGATGCCAGGGCAGGTAACAACTATGTAAAACAAATTAAGCCCGACGGTAACAGGTTAATAGCATTATCTGATTTTTTGGTACGGGAGTTTAATACTAATTACGGGATAAAAGCAACTCATGTTATTACTCCGGGAGTAGATACTTCACTTTTTGAACCATTGGGTACTTCTGTTAGAGATATCGACGTAATGGGTGCAGGATCGCTTATACCACTTAAACAATATGAGCTGTTTATTAATGTGATCAAAAAACTCGTCTTAACTTTTCCAGACATAAAAGCGATTATCTGCGGGAAAGGGCCGGAAATGGGGCAGTTGCAAAAACAGATAATAAGATTAAACCTGACCAATAACATAGAGTTGAAAGGAGAGTTACCGCACCGTGAGGTGTTAAAGCTAATGCAGCGCTCCAAAGTATTTTTACATACTTCTGCTTACGAGGGATATGGGATGGTGTTGAATGAGGCGTTGTATGCCGGCGCACACGTAGTGAGTTTGGTTAACCCTATGGATGAGCGTCATGCTAACCACCATGTTCAGGATAATGCAGAAAGCATTCCCGATATTATTAAAGATCTGCTTAATAAAACAGATAATGTGTATGAGCCTGTATTAATTTACCCTATTCAAACGGTGGTTGCCAAAGTAATGGCCTTATTTACCCACTAATAGGGCTGTCTAAATAACCTGGTGATTGATAACTTCTATTGGGAAAACAAATTCTGGCAAGTATGCTTTTATTTCTGAAACCAGGTCTTCCAATTTACCTTCTACATATTTAAAGGCGCCATCTATTTTAATAAGGGTAAAATGTTTACCTCGCAAATATGGAGCTAACAAAGGCAAAAGTTCCTGCTCAAATAGCCGTATGTTGCCCTGGTGAATCACCAATAGTATATCGGCAGGGGTAATATTATAAAAAGCATTAAGAGCATTTTCCTTTTTCTTGTGGGTAATTACTATATCGGCATCTTTACCTGAAGAAATTTGCCCGGTATTTATTCCCCATATTTTTGATGGTTTAATATTTAAAGAATGGTATAGCTCTTTATCGGTTAGCAATCCGGTTTTATGGGCCATAGCAATATGATCCCAAATATTCCAGTTACTGGTCAAGGTTGAGTCAGTGCCGAATATAACAGCTGTGTTTTGCTTAAGCTGGTGTATTGGCGCTGTTTTATTCAACAAAAAATAATTGGATTGGGGACACCATACAACGGCTTTAAAATGCTTTGCCTGTTTATTGGTCATAGCAACAGCATGAATGCCAATCAGGTTTCTATGTAGGGTATTCCAGGATATTAGTCTGTCTATTTCCCGAGTGGCTTCATCATCAGTACCTTCTCCAGTGTGTATCACCACCGGGAGCTTTTTTTTAAGAGGATTATTTATTTTTAGTTTCCACAATTTTTCAAAAGCAGGGGAGTGCAGGTCATGGGTATCTTCATAAACGGTTATCAATTGTTCGTCAATATTTAAACGTTCGCCGTGGTTAACTACTGTTGTAACTCCACAAAGTAAATTTTTATATATACCCCATTTTATACGAAGCTCAGTAGGTACCTGCAATACATCCTTTATTTCCTGCTTAAATTGTTGATGGATGTAAGCTCCCCATTGTGTATAATTTGTGTAGGTACGCTTGCCTAACTGTGGAAAAAGATTAAAGTCCAGATGATCATGCGAATTGATCAAGCCTGGAAAAACCAGCGCGTCTTTGAAGTGGAGTTGCAAAGCATTCGCATCGTCGACGGTTATATTGGAAGATACGCCATCGATTTTACTCTGATGAATACTCAGACTAATAGTTTGTCCTGTGTTTGCCTCACTCACTCCATGAAGTATCATTTATCCCTTTTTTAAATGTATACCATATATAACCGGGAAACCGTTGTACTTCTCAAATACGTGCATAGCATTTTGCTTAGCGTAAAAAGGCTTCATGCTTTCATCAATTTTTATTTCTTCCTGGTTTAATAATTGAAAGTTATTGTGAAGTAAAACATCCTTAATGGTATAAATAGGATGAACATAGTTGCGCACGGCCATCACCGCGTTATTATGTTTAAAAGTTCGTTTGCCCCCAAATGCCAGCGTATGCGGATGAAAATCGGTTATGATGATCTCACCACCTTTTTTTAACAAGCGGGCCCATGACTGTATGGCTTCTTCAATATTTTCAATATGGGCTACGGTAAGGGTTGATATAATGAGGTCGTATGTCGCGTCCGGAATATCAGAAAATAGATTATCGGTAATTTGTCGGGTATGCGCTTCAGGATATTTTTCTTTCAATTTTTGCAGCATCCCGCCAGATACATCAAAGCCTGTTAGCGCCAAGGGTTGTTTATCAAATATAACCGGCCAGTGCCTGCCGGTGCCACAACCAATATCAGCCACCTGCTTATTCGCAACAGTAATTTGACTAATGAAATAGCTAAATAATTTACTATCAAGGTGAAGCATCAGGTTGTCTGGCTGTTTGTCATAATCGTCTGACCATAAATCGTAAGCCTCTACGGCGCTTTTTTCAGTTACTACAGGTCCCGCTATCCTGTTTTGAAAATAATTTTTTATGGTGCTTAACATAAATATGCTTCTTATATAACAATAACGCTTTTATAAGGCTTTAGGTTGCCCGCGATTTTATTATTAATGTAGGCAACCACTTCCAAAAACGCAGCGTAGTATATATTAACCGGTCGCTGAAAACCGGTCAGTTTTTGATATCTGCTCGATATGAATTATTAATATGGCAACTAAAATCAATAAAGTAATACTGTTTAATCCTAAAAGTGCTAATGCCAAATACCGGATACCTAATTCTATCTTAAATATCGCTGCTTCTATTGAAGGAAAATACGACTGGGCCATTGTGGATGGCAACTGTGAAGCCGATCCGATGGAGAAAATAGAAAGCTATTTAAGAACAGGAGAATATGGTTATCTCGGCTTTACAGTTATGCCTGGCCCGCAGTTGAAACAGGCTATTGAGATATCAAAGGCTATTAAAGAACGATATCCGTATACTACGATGATATGGGGGGGGTATTTTCCGTCCAACCAGCCAAAAGTAGTTCTTGATTCACGTTATGTTGATTTTATTATCAATGGCCCTGGCGATAATGCCTTCCCGCTATTGATAGATGCGCTTGAGAATCATAAACCATATGAGTTTATAAAAAACCTGATCTACAAAGTTGATGGTAAAATAACCAAAACTATTAAAGAAGATCTTCTGGATCAGGATTCATTACCGCCCTTACCATATGACAAGCTGAATAACTTTTATCCCTTAGGTAAATTTTTAGGTAAAACTTATTTAGGCGAGCATACTATGGCTTACCATTCCAGTATCGGTTGCCCTTTTACCTGTTCATTTTGCGCTGTAGTGCCTATTTATGAAGCCAGGTGGAAAGCTAAATCGGCTCAAACCGTTTATAAAGATGTCAAGTACATTAAAGATAACTGGGGAGCAGATGCCATTGAATTTCATGATAATAACTTTTTTGTATCGGAAAAACGCGCGGTTGATTTTTCAAAATTGATCAAGCCCGAAAATATGACCTGGTGGGGCATGGCGCGCATTGATACGATGGATAAGTTTAAAGATTCATCATTAGAGATAATACGTGCGTCTGGATGTAAATGTATATTCTTTGGTGCCGAAAGCGGTAACGATAGTATACTGGAACAGATGGATAAAGGCGGTACACAAACCGGTGAGCAAATCATCCGTTTTGCCGAACGTTTGAAAAAGTTCGACATTATTCCGGAGTACTCTTTTGTATTGGGAACGCCCGCTGCCACTCCTGAAAAAGTACAGCAGCAGATTGACTTTGAGATCAATTTTATAAAAAGGGTAAAAGAGGTAAATCCTAAAACCGAAATTGTTATTTATACCTATACCCCTGTACCTACCGAAGGCTCGGAGCTATATAAACAGGTTTTGGAGCAGGGCTTTACATATCCGCAAACTTTAGAAGACTGGATCAGCCCATCATGGGAAAGTTTTGATCTGCGCAAAAATCCGCTAACACCCTGGATAAAACCGGAGATGATAGATAAGATCAGGAATTTCGAAACGGTGCTGAATGGTGTTTATCCAACGGTTACGGATATTAAACTGAACGATCTTAAAAGAAGATCTATCAAATTGTTATCAACCCTGCGCTACAAAACCAATATGTATAAATATCCATATGAAATAAAGTTGCTGCAAAGGTTTTGGCAATATCGTCAGCCCGAAATACAGGGCTTTTAATTGTGTTGAATCTTGAAAGAAAGTAGAACAGATATGCCCCCGGCTACTCATCAGTCTTCCGAAGAAGTACTGGAGGAGATGTATATTGCTATACGTGAAAAGGAGGGGAGGATATATACTGATAAGCAGGTTGCGCAGTTACCTCTTATTGATAAAGGCCACCGCTTTTATAAAGAATGGGTAATCAGAGAACGCTCAAGTCAGCGCCTGATAAATTATCTGGCTGCAATGCGCAAGCCACTTAATATTCTGGAGATTGGCTGTGGTAATGGCTGGTTGTCTGCAAAATTGGCGGCGATACCCAATGCCAAAGTAACCGGACTTGATCCAAACCGTGTTGAAATAGAGCAAGCCCGGCGGGTGTTTAAAAAGTCCAATTTGCAATTTGTTCAAAAAGGATTCGACGGGCAAGTCTTTGACGAAAACGTGAAATTTGATTTGATCATATTTGCAGCTTCGGTACAATATTTTGCTTCGGTAAGGGAGGTCATGGCCAATGCTTTTGCTTTATTGACAAAAGGAGGCAAAGTGCATATTCTGGATACACCTTTTTATAACAAGCAACAGGCCGATGTAGCCGCGAAACGATGCCGCGAATATTATCAGGATATGGGATTTGAGGCAATGGCCGATCACTACTTTCACCACACACTAAATAAAATGAGTGCGTTTAAACACAAAATATTGTTTGATCCGCGTGGCTTGTGGAATCGGATAATTAAGAAAGATGTTTTTTATTGGATCGTGTTAAAACCTTAATTATGCCAGGGCAATCGTTATACCATACTTTTAAGCGTTACCGCACGTTGCAAACGCACCGCATATCAGCATTACCTATTGTAATACTGATGCCCCACAGCGCATGTAATTGCCGTTGTGTTATGTGCGATATTTGGAAGGATAATAAAAACCTGAAGCAGTTGACTGAAAAGGATATCAGTGGATTGCTCGCGTCACTAAAAAAGATGGGTACCCGGCAAGTATTGATGTCTGGCGGCGAAGCTTTACTAAATACCAATTTTTTTGTACTGTGTCGTATTCTTAAAAATGTTGGTATTAAGGTAACACTACTTACTACAGGTCTTTCTATAAAAAACAATGCCGAACAACTATTAACCTGGGTTGATGACCTGATAGTTTCGTTAGATGGTGATGAACCTTTACATGATGCCATCAGGAATATTCCTAATGCTTTTCGCAAGCTTAAGGAAGGTGTGGAATATATCAAGAAATTGAATCCGGCTTATCGTATTACCGGCCGTACAGTGATACACCGACTCAATTTCAGGAATTGGGCCGCCATAATAGCCGAATCAAAAAAAATGGGGCTTGATCAGATCAGCTTTTTACCGGCCGATGTTAGTAGCCATGCTTTTAATCGCCAACAAGCATGGGAAGAACCCCGGCAGGATGAGATCCTGATCGCCGAGCGCGAGCTACCTGAATTAAATAAGGTGATCGATCATCTGCTAAAAGAATATGATGCCGAATTTGAAAATGGTTTTATAGCTGAAAGTCGCGCAAAGATTAAAGATGTATATCATTACTATGCCGCGTTTTATGGTTTGAATGCTTTTCCTTTCAAGAAATGTAATGCGCCTTGGGTATCAACCGTTGTTGAGGCCGATGGTGCTGTAAGGCCATGTTTTTTTATGGATACGATGGGTAATATCCGGGACAAGTCTCTTGATGATATTTTAAATAGCAAAGAGGCCGTCGCTTTCCGCAAGTCATTGAATACATCGGCAAATCCAGCTTGTATAAAGTGTGTTTGCTCACTTAACCTGTCGCCCCTAACCAGTCTTAGTTAATCTATGGAACAGTTAAATAATATACTTTTTACGCATTCCTATTTTTTGCGTTTTGATCCTAAGCAATGGGCTCAGGGGCAACCTTATGCGCCACTGGGTACCATATATGCCGCAGCTTTGATGAGGCAGCATAATTACGAAGTATCACTTTTTGATACCATGTTCAGGCATTCACCTTTTGAAGTGATTGATGCCCTTGATGAACACCGTCCTGATTTTTTTGTTATATACGATGATGGATTTAACTATCTCACTAAAATGTGCCTTACCAACATGCGTGAGGCAGCATTTAAAATGTGCAAGCTGGCAAAACAACGTGGCTGTACAGTAATTGTATCCAGTTCTGATTCAACCGACCGATACAAAGAATACCTGCAGGAAGGCGCTGATTTTGTGATCATTGGTGAGGCCGAACAAACCCTGCTGCAACTGGTAACAGCTATTAAAAATGGCAAGACTGATCATACAGATATCCAGGGATTGGCGTATACAAAAGAAACCGTTCCATTTAAAACATTTGCCCGCCCCGTTCTGAAAGATCTGGATAGTTTGCCTTTACCCGCATGGGATCTGGTGGATATTGAACCATATCGTGAATGCTGGTTACAGCACAAAGGATATTTCTCCATGAATATAGGCACTACCCGTGGTTGCCCTTTTAAATGTAACTGGTGCGCCAAACCTATTTATGGTAACCGCTATAATTCTCGCAGTCCTGAAAATGTGATCAGTGAGCTAAAGCTGATCAAGCAAATGTTCAACATGGATCATGTTTGGTTTTGCGATGATATTTTTGGCTTAAAACCAGGCTGGATAGTGGAATTTGCCAAGCTTATTGAGCAGGAAAATATCAAATTCAGATATAAACTGCAATCAAGGGCTGATTTGCTTTTAGATGAGAAAACCGTACAAGCGCTGGCCGCCTCAGGCTGTGATAATGTCTGGATAGGAGCCGAAAGCGGTTCGCAAAAAATATTGGATGCTATGGATAAGGGCACTAATATTGATCAAATACATACAGCTACTCACCTGATGAAAAAGCATGGCATTAAGCCATCATTTTTTATACAGTTTGGCTATCCCGGCGAAACGAGGGAGGATATCGCCCAAACCATTAAAATGATCAATGCCCTTTTGCCTTTT
Organism: Mucilaginibacter sp.; assembly: GCF_039207105.1. Lineage (GTDB taxonomy): Bacteria > Bacteroidota > Bacteroidia > Sphingobacteriales > Sphingobacteriaceae > Mucilaginibacter. The sequence continues at coordinate 6,950 of NZ_JBCECK010000102.1, read as the reverse complement.
GAAATAGGTATATCGGTTTCGTACCCTTTACCTGGAACCGTATTTTATGAGAAGGTAAAGACTGATCTGCAGCAAAAAACCAACTGGACAGACTCAGACGAGATGGCCCTAATGTTTAGTAACACGTTTAGCCCTGCTTATTACAAGCAATTACACAAATATGTGCATCAAAACTATCACGCGCATCTGGCTAAATACAACCTGGTTAAATTGCTTAGTAATCCATTTAAACTCAATACAAAGCGCATGAGGAAAGCGGCCTCTGTTTTATATCACGCGCCGGCTATGATAATAGAAGGGTATAAATTAAGTCAACTAGAGAAAGCATCATGAACGATACAAGCATATTAAGTAACGAAAGCGATGCCTCTACAGCGTTTAGCAGGCAATCAACCATATTTGACCAAATTTATTCGGCCAACACCATTATTAATTACAAACGGGCAAGGGTAAGACAGCATGTTTTAAACCATCTTGCTCCAGGTAGTAGCATATTGGAGTTAAATAGTGGTACCGGTGAAGATGCTATATTTTTTGCTCAGCAGGGCCACCATGTTCATGCAACTGATATATCAACCGGTATGCAAGAGGTGCTGCATCAAAAAACAGTTCCTTACCGCGACAAAATCAGCCAGGAGATATGTTCATTTACCGAGCTTGAGGAGTTAAAAAACAAAGGCCCTTTTGATCTTATATTCTCCAACTTTGGGGGGCTTAATTGTACCGGCGAATTGGAAAAAGTATTATTATCATTTGATGCATTACTTAAACGCGGTGGCAAGGTTACACTCGTGATTATTCCCGGCTTTTGCTTGTGGGAGACACTATTAGTATTTAAAGGCAAATTTAAAACCGCGTTCCGCAGGTTTTTTAGCAGCAAAGGCAGAACCGCGCATATTGAGGGTACTTATTTTAAATGCTGGTATTACAGCCCGTCATTTGTTATTAAAACCTTGCGGCATTCATATCAAGTATTGGGGATAGAAGGACTTTGCACCATAGTGCCACCATCATATATTGAAGGCTTTGCCGAAAAACACCCGCGGGCCTATCAATTTCTGAAAAATAAGGAAGATAAGTTGAAGGATAAATGGCCCTGGAAATATATGGGCGATTACTTTATTATTTCTTTAGAAAAGAAGTAACCTGAAAAAAGATTTTATTTGATATTATTATAACCAGCATCATAGCTATTAATTAGCTACACTATGATGGTTATCTTCAAGCAACTGGGCTATTCTTGACTCATAACGTTTAATAAGTTTAACCTGAAAATTTCCCGGGTCTGGCTTTGAAAAATGTTTTCCGGTAGCCATTGCCATCACCATTCCATGATCGTTCAGTTTCTTTTCTTCGGTTTTTTGCTTCCACCTGTCGGCGGTAATTTTCATTAAGCGGTTGTCAAGCTTATCGCCAAGACGATTGTTCAGCAACCATTCCATAATACTTTTTATGGCTATTTTACGTAAGGGTTTTGCTGTTGATACCCGCATAATATGATTAGGCAGGTAGTTCCGTGTCCATGCATTGGCCGTAAAAAAGTCAGCAAATGTGGTATCCCCTTGTATCGGTATCAGCGTAACAACTTCTGTAGCTGTATAGATGTTCTTTTCCGGAATTTCCAGTTGTTGTTCATCTACGTAGTAATTCATGCAAAAAAAATGCTCACGGTTTACTAAAAAGGTAAGCTTTTTCAGAAAATGCATTAAGGTACGTGCTATCCAAAGCCTGTTAGGTGCCGTGATCAGGAAAAAATCGATATCGGACTCTTCGTCTGCAAAATTTTTGGAAAGTGAACCCGAAATAGCGATACCACGTACGTAAGGAAACTTAATTAAAAGGTTGCCAATTTTCCTGGCCGTTTTAATCATTTCAAAAGCTTTCTCGTTACCATTATTTCTGCGCTCTATCAAGTATGGATCATTTTTTAAAGTATAAAATTTATCAAAACGATAAATTAACCGACCACTTACCAAACAAGACATAGCCACATCAAAAAGTATTGGGTCGCACTTAACGGGTAAAAATAAACAGATTTCATCCCTGGTAAGCGGATAGTTGAACACGTCGAAATAAGCGAGTGTTGCTAATATGTTTTTTTTAATTTCGTCTGCCAAGGTACTGTTAGTTTAATAGTATTTATTAATATGACGTAACGGGTAAGGTGTTGGTTGCCAATGAAGTCAAATAATCATCTGATTCTGTTTCTCTTTTAATAACATTTTTATTGTTGGTATTTGAGAAAATGAAAAGGGAAAAAAATAGGCTGTAAAACATCACTCCCTTATCTACATCGAGCAGGTTTTCGGTAAAAGAAACAATAGTGATGATCAGCATAAAGCTGATGAACAAAACATCCCTGTTTTTAATACTGGCTTTGAACCCATACATAAGGGTTAATAAATAAATGATCAATCCCCATATACCCGATTTTAGTATAAAGCTGATGTATTGATTATGAGAATTTAGCCCGTGCAGGTATGAGCTGTACAGTTTGGCATTATAAAAATCATCTTTCAGTAAGCCCACTTCTGATCCGGAACCATAGCCAGCCAGTGGTCTGTCTTTTATACGCTGGGCAGCTACCTGCCAGCGTTCAATTCGGGAGTCGGAATTTCTAAGTATCGTTTTGTTTGAGGATATATCTTCAGTTAAAAGTGTCACATAACGTTCGCGAAAAGTAGATACACTTAAAATTCCCGCCACGGCCACTACAGAAATAAAAAGCCCTATTAACATAAATTTCTTTCGGGCTGCTCCGCTAAGCACATAGTAGGGAAGTACGACGTTCGCGATAATAAATAAGATAATTACTATTGATTTTGAGCTAAGCTGGATAATACCGCCTACCAAAATAAGACAGCAAATAGAATAGAATATTTTAAAAGCTTTGGAGGGTAAATCGCCCTTCATTAAAATATATAAAAGGTTTACCAGGGCTATTAATAGTTGAAATGAAAAAAACGTAGCATGTATATTGATGGGGCCGGCAAAATTATGGTTAGTAAATCCTTCGGAAAATAATGCGCTCAAGGGTAAGTGATAGTATCTGATAGTAATAAGGGCAACCGCGAACAGATAAAATACCGTTAGAGAGCAAACTAATGAAAACGTCAGCAAGAGATTAGCTCTGTATTTTTTAAGATCAAGCTGATTGACTGTAAAAAGCACCGGGAAAAGTAATATCGGTATCCGCAGCGTCCATTCGTTAAAGGCCCCGGTTAAATTTATAGTGTAAGTTGTTGCTATAATAGTAACCAATAAAACAGATGATAACACAAGTATTTTGCGGGAGCGAACCGCCTGCAGATCTTCCTTTTTTGTATGTATGAACGTATGTAATGCAAAACTGATCAGTATAATATGGCTATAAAAAAAATCAAAAGGCAGGCTGGCCAATAGCAATACCAGGTGGTAATAACTTATTTTATTAACCTTGCTATCGTTAATGAGCAGCAACTGTTTCATAATGTGAGTGATGTGTATGCCTGTAGCTTTTTATGATAAACTCCTCATATTGATCAATTACACTTTCCCAGTTAAACTGCGATTGTATTTTTTGAAGATTGTTCAACACCATATTTTTCTCCTTGTCCTTCCATTGTACATTTTCAACAAGCTCTTTTACTTCTGTCGCGTTTGAGAAATAAAAGGCATCTGTGTTTAATACTGATTTGTTAAAAGGGTTATTATGTGCCGCAATCAGGGCTTCGCTGGCCATAGCTTCCAATAATGATGGGTTGGTACCGCCAACGCTATGACCATGAAAATACAGGTAGGAGTTGTTCTGAAGCGAACGTACTTTAGGCGTATCAAAAATGGCACCTTTAAATTCTATGCGCTCGTCATTATTAAATTTATTGGTGATATATTTTCCAAACCGGTTGCCGGTATCTCCTAAAACTTTAAACTTTTTGTCTGAATTGCTTTTATTAAAGCCATCTAAAATAGTTTCAATATTGTTTTCAGGCTCCATGCGAGCCATTAGCAAAAAATAATCTTCCTTTAAAGCCTCAGCATGGTCATATTGTTCGCGCTCAAGCTCGGTATAAACTTCAGCCCCGTACGGAATATATTCGCTTTCTATTTGATATTTATCAGCCAGGTATGACCGGATAACCTTTGAATCTGAAATGTAGTACTGACTATACTTTACAGCAAGTTTTTCGGCGTATTTTAAAAAATGCTGCACTGGTTTGGAGTACTTTGATCTTTTCCATTCCAGACCATCCATATTGGTAATAATAATGCTGTTTTTAGGGTAAAGCTTGCCCCAGACAGAGCTGCTGGTGTAGCCCATGATCAGTACAACATCAAAATTACTTTTGCGGGCATCACGCAGGCAGTTCATATCATAGATAAACTGACCTGCTGTACCTACCAAATATTCCGGATCATAGCAATGCTTTATTTGCACTCCATTCCAATTATTTGACTGATAAGGGTGGTTGTGCGAATTGTATACGGTTACCGCATGCCCACGGCTAACCAGGCCTGCCGAAACATATTCAGATATATGCTCAAAACCACCGTAATAGTTTGGTACTCCTCGTGTTCCTAATATGGCAATGCGTAATTTCATAGCTATAATACTGATTGATATGCTTTTAAAGTTTGTGAAGCCGCTTGCTTCCAGGTGTATTGTTTTAATATGCGATGCCTCAAGTTTTCATCATAAGGGGCCGAACTTGCCCTTTCCACGGCATCCAGGATACTTTCAGGCGAAGCTGGATCACAGTAATAAGCATCATTGGCAAAGTACTCGCGCACATCTCCCTTATCACTGGTTACAATGTTACAGCCCATTAAAGCAGCTTCAATGGAGCTTAAACCAGTGGTTTCAAACCAGCTTGGTAATATATGAACCTTTGCCTGCCGATAATATTTAACCAGTTCGTGCTGCGGCATATGCTCAATAAAAGTCACGTTATCAGCTGCTGCATTACGGCATTCCTGATAATAGGCCAACTGATTAGGCGCATGTGTACCTATAAGCAGTAAACGGTAGGGTGTATTGTTAAGCGCGTGTATCAGGTTTAACTGATTTTTAATACCCTCAATCCTCGCAGCACATAATATCAGTTTTTCATCTTTTTTAACAGATGAGTCATAGTTAAACATATTTGGATCTGCACCATTGGGTACAATCAGGTAGTTTACATGGGGCTGATAAGATTGTACTACACGCCTGTATTCTGATTCAGAATTGGGTAATATCATGGCGGCCCTGCTCAATATATTTTTAATGCTTTTACGCTGGCCCAGCCAGGTATAAGATGCGCTTGATAAACTATCGCGGCCAAGTATGTAGCGGGCTATTGATTTGATGTATTCAATAGTATCTGTTGAAAGATAACGCAAAAGTCTGCCGGTACCTTTACGGTGATATTTGTCATACTCACCATAATTGCAAAGTATAGTGGATATTACATAGGGTATGCCTGCTTTTTGGCTATGATAAAGTATATCGGCAGGGCGGGTGAGGTTAAAAAAGTGTAGCAGATCATAATTGTGGTACTGGATATGTTCATTAGCCAGTTTTATTTCGGCGGAAATACCCATCTCTGTCAAATGGCGTGCTGTTTGTACAGCCTGAACTGTATCTCCACCAGGCACAGTATATATAGTTGACCTGGTAATAAATGCTACTTTGATCATTGTGACACCCTCCCTGAACTCATTTTGTATAACCACATGATCAATTTTTCGGGCAGATAGCTCACTGTGTATAACAGGTAATTATCCAACCTCAGGGGCGATATACCGATAGCTTTAGTGGCATGCACCCTTGCTTTTTGTGGTTGAAAGCTGTTAACTAATAGTTTTTTTGCGCAAAGGGCATAGTATGAGCCTTCTTTTATTTTAGGTGAGTATTGTTTTTCGCCCATCTCTGCCAGTAAATTCCCTTCCAGAGGGGTAATGCTGCGGGTTTTAAGCGATGAGTATTTGATTTCTAAAAACCTGCTTGGACGCCATTTTTCATCAATAGTAATAGATTCCGGATTTAGCCTTAATTTGATTAAAGGCTGAGGAAAATTATAAGCCTTTTGACTTTTCAGGATATTGGCCCATAAAAAGTGATCTTCAAAAGTGTAGGCATGTTCATTATAACCACCCGCATTTAATATCACGTCTTTTTTATAAAATACTGTAGAATGAATAAACGGACAAACAGATGATTCTAACTGCTGAATATCTTCATTGTGGATAGCGGGTGGGGTAGATGTAAAGAGAAAATTACCATCCATATCCATGTAGTTAGCTGCCCCGCCCAGAATGGTGTAATCCGGGTTGTTTATCATAAAGTCATATTGCATCTGCAATCTTTCTGAAATACATACATCATCAGCATCAAAACGGGCTACATAAGGCGCCCTTGCATATTGCAAGCCTTTGTTAAGGGCAAGTGATACACCTTTGTTCTCCTGGTATATCATTACAATTCTGGGGTCATTAAATGCCTGTATCACATCGGCAGTGTTATCAGTTGAGCCATCGTTTACAATCAGTAACTCAAAGTCGGTAAAAGTTTGCTGCAGCACAGATTCAATAGCTTCGCCTATATACTTGTCCGCATTATACGCAGGCATTAAAACCGTTATCTTAGGTACATCAAAATTCATGGTAAGGGAGCTTCAAGCGTTTGGGTTTCCTTAATATTGAGCAATAAAAGCAATTCAAAAAATACCATTACCGATAATTGCTCAAACCAATAATCTGTAAATAAAACAGCCATCATTAAAAATAAAATGGGAATACCATAGGTTAGTTTTTGGTAATGTTTTGCGAAAAAGCCCAGATAGTATATTGAAAAAACAAGCAAGCCGATAAGGCCATATTCGGCCAGTATCTGGTCGTAAACTGAAAACGGACTGTTGGTTAATGAATGTGAGCCTGATGATTTACTAAAGTAATTGAGGTACAGATCAAGGTGGTTAACCAGGAAATTA
>NZ_JBCECK010000101.1:0-19506 GCF_039207105.1 Mucilaginibacter sp. | reverse complement strand
GCTGATATGGTTAAAAAGCGCCATGCTGCAACGCGGCGGGCAAAACTGATCAAGCAAGCCTATCCCCATCAGCACCGGGCATTTGATCATCGGCGCGAAATTTTGCGGATCGAAATAATCAAAGGTTTCATAAAACCTGGCCCAGGTAAATTCAGGGTGGCTGTTTTTGTACTGCCTGAACATTTTAAAAGGCACTACCTGCTCTTTATACGATGCCGATATGATGTTGTTATCCCGGATATCCGAATACAGCGGCACCTGCATGGTCAACACTTTGATCCGTTTATCCAGTCCGGCCGTAATCACTGCCAGCGCGCCGCCCTGGCTGCCACCTTCAATATATATCTTAGAGGTATCTATACCGAGGTTCGGGTGCGAATACAGAAAATCAAGCCCGCGCAGGCAATCCATATAAACACCACGGTAGATGTATTTATCTTTATCTTCAATATTTTTGGTGCTGTAATTATCGGTGTTGATATGCACCACATCCTTACTATTACCATTACCCCGTACGTTAAGGTCAAAGGCTATGTAATCGTCATTATCCATGTTGGGTTTCAGCTCCACCACATAGCCCGGAACACGATAATGTACCGGAAACTTGCTGCCATCGGTAGGCACCACCATCCAACCGCGGATCAGCAGGTTTTCATATGATTTCATTTCAACCGAATACACCTTTTTGTATTTGGTTGATAGATCCGGCCGGAATATCACTTTGTATTGCGGTGTTACTTTGGCCAGTTGTTGACGCGTTTGCTGCCAAAACTCGTCAAAATCTGCAGGCTTGTGCAGTTGCGAGGTAATGGCTTCCGGGTTTACCCCAAAAACTTTATGTACCGTATCATCATAGGCCGACAGGTTAAACATAAAATTGATGTGATAAAAGCCTGCGGCCTTAGGGGCTACTTTTACGCTGAGGCTTTTTGAACTACCTGCCCCAACCGAAAACTCGGCCGTGTTTTCAAATATCTTTTTCCCATCATCGGCAGTAACTTCATAAGTAAATTTCCCCTCCTGCTTTTCTTTATAGGTGTTTTTTACGCTCAGCTTGTAACTTATCTCTTCACCTGCTTTATACAGCGCGTTTTTGTTGGATGGTTTGGCATCAATTACCACTTCTTCTTTATCATCCTTTTGAGGCGAGTATGCACTTACTTTACCAAGGATTAAGGCTATTAATAACAGGCTTAACCCCATGCGTTTTAAATATGTATTGATGTACAGCATGACGCTATTTATATTTTAATAATTGCTAAAACCGAACCTCCGTAACCTACACCGGTATTTTGTCCAAATGGTGTATAATATCCGCCTATAAACGTGGAGAACCTGCGGGTAAACTGATGACCATAGTTTAATGATGGTTTAAAAAAGGCGTAATCGCGGGCGTTGTTGATATTGGGATTAAATGCCTTGTTGGAACTAAATGAGCGGAAAAACAGCAACTCCAAACTCAGTTGGTCGTGATGGCTTACCGGGTAACCAACGGTACCGCTAAAACTTACCTGATCTGGCCCCTGCACGTCAAAATATCTGCGGTAAGCTATTTCGGTATTAAAGTACCCTTTACTGGCGATGGACTTAGGCAGATTGCCGCAATACATCAGCTTAACCTCAGAACCATAACTGCCCAAACCCAGATCTAAAGTGGGATTGTGACCCTTATAGAGCGGCGCTATACCTGACACCTGCACTGATAGATAACGTATATAATTAAAATTAACCAGGTTATAACTCAAGCCCATCAGCAGATCGCCGGGGCCCTGGTTGGTTACCGAACCGTTGGCAAATTTATTCTGGGTATACACATATGGTACGCTGGCGATAATATCTAACCGGCGGGAGATACCATAGCCTACATACAAATTGGCCGAATAGGAAGTAAAACTGGCACCAGGATCTCCCTTGATCCTATGGCCGTCACGATCAAACCTGTCGGTTTGCCGGTACAGAAACATAGAGGGGATCACAATATCACGGTATTTGCCTATTGGCCAGCTTGCAAACAACTGGTTAGGAAGGAAGATACCCGTGAGCAGTAAAATAAACACACAGGTTAGTACAGTTTTTTTCATCGATAGATGGAGCTCAGGTATTTGATGTTTTATACAATTGATTTTTCACGTACCGGTTTCGGCTTGATCAAAAACCCGGATTTACGGATGTAATGATTAAGCGGTTCCTCGATCAGCTTAAACAGGGTTACAGCTAATATATTTAATACGATAAAGGCGTATAACAGGTTTAGGTTATCGTACTCAAAAGGCGAATGCCAGGATACACCCCATTTATCATATAGTTCAAAAATGTAATCATTTAAATGATCAAAAGCCGTGTGCATAAGGTTATAGATCCAGCCGAGATGTATCAGGTAAAATATATAGGAGCTTTTGCCCAGCAGTTCAATAAAAGGCAGCGACAGGAATTTTTTAAATAGGGTGGCCTCGGTTAGTATACCATAAAAGAAAAGGGCAACCGCAATACATAAAAGGTAATTATTGACGATGATGCCTACCGGGCTTTCAACACCGGCCGCCCATCCCTTAGGGATAGGCTGTAGCGCCATTATCAGCACACAAATAAAAATGAGTATAAAGCCGCCATAAGTATAATTTACTTTGTTGGTACGGGTAAAACCTTTTTTAAGCACATAGCGGGCCAACTGCATCCCTACAAAAAACTCAAAGCATCGCCCCAGAAAGGTAAACAGCATGATAAAGGTAAAATTGCCAAAAAAGCCATGCCAGTTAATGTGGCTAAAAATCAGGTATAATAAAACACCCACCAGTGTAATTACCACAGGCTGCAAATAAAATTTACCATAACGCCGGGCAATTAAAAATATAATTGGTGCCGAAAAGTAAAAGCACTCCTCTACTGTTAACGACCATCCCTGTGCTATACCCGTATCCCAAAACTGGTAAAAAAAGCCGCGCACAAAAGTAATGTTCATGAGCATAAGTGCCACCGGGTGCTCGTAACCTTTGGTAACAGACTCATCTTTGGTGATAAAGTAGTAAACAAAGGCAGCTACCGTAAGCAGAAAATACATGGGATAAATGCGGGCCACGCGGTTTTTAAGGTATTGCAGAAACCACTCTTTAGTGAGTCCCTTAAAATTATCATAATACCTGAAAGTGATCAAAAAGCCCGAAAGCACGAAGAAAATACTTACACCGATGTGGAACTCGCCCAAAAAGCGTTGCACAATATGAGGAAAACTATCGTCAAAAATATAGGCAAAATGCGATATAAAAACCAGGTAAGCCGCCATTGCGCGTACCCCGGTTAATGCGGGAATATAGTTTTGTTGTGCTCGTTGTGACAATGTAGCTGTAAATTTAACTAACAGATCAATACAATATAACCAAGAGTTTACAAAACTGATACCAAAAAGCCTCACCCCAACCCTCTCCAAAGGAGAGTGAGTCAAAATCGAGCATAGTAAAGTCCTCTCCTTTGGAGAGGATTACTCGCAATCCAATGTCTTGATTTGGTGCTCGTGAGCGCTTCGCGGTTTAGGTGAGGCTCGAACCCTGCACTACGCCGCGGCTTAATATCCTTTGATCGATATAGTACTGTATCTCTGATTTTTTGAGGCCCCAGTTTGGAGCTATAAGCAGCTCACGGTCGCTAAGGCCGAAGAGGCGCTGGATCACAATATCCGGACGAACACGGGGTAACAATTCGCACAGGAAATCGGCATATTCATCAATACCGAAAAGCTTAAATGGCTCGCGCTTATATTTTACGCCCATTACCGAACCTTCTACGATATGCAGGTGGTGAAATTTAACAAACTTAATCTGTGGGAAACGGTTGATCTCATCGGCGTATTTCAGCATCATATCATGCGTTTCCCAGGGAAAACCAAATATGGTGTGTACGCAAATATCCAGTTTGCTGTTTTGTACCAGGTTCAGGGCTTTGATCAGCTCTTCATGGCTGCAGCCACGGTTTATCTGGTTCAGGGTATCATTATAAATACTTTCCATGCCCATTTCCAGATCAACATCAAAACGGTCGGTATAGCTTTCCAGCAGGGCCACTTTTTCAGCGTCAATACAATCGGGGCGGGTGCCTACGCTAAGGCCTACAATATCTTCGGTGCCATAGCTCAAAGCCTCATCATACATCATTTTAAGATAATGTGCCGGTGCGTAAGTATTGGTATTGGGCTGAAAATAAATGATAAACTTGTCGGCCCGGTTGCCTTTGCGGGCACGCTCCATACCCTCCATCACCTGCTGGCGCAAAGTAGGCGCGTTACGGCTAACAGATGGCGTAAACGAATCAACATTACAATAGGTACAGCCGCCATAGCCCTTAGAGCCGTCACGATTGGGGCAGGTAAAACCGCCATCAACAATTACCTTAAACACCCGCTGCCCTTTGTATTTTTCGCGCAGCCAGGGGCCGTAATTGTTGTACCCCTTTTCCCAAACCGCTGCTGTTGATCCTGTTAATTGCATTTGCTGCAAAGATAGTTAATTTTTAGCAGTGCATGGTTAATGCAAACCGAACGCATGCTGAGGTTACTGGACTGGTGTATCAGGATCAACTGGCTGCACGCCAATATCGGTACGCGTAGTTGTACCACTGGTTATGCTGGTATTATCGCCTTTAACGTTAAGCTGTGTGGGCAAATTTCTTTTAGAGCTTATACCGGGGCTTAGTAAATTGAAACAATAACCAACCAATGTGCCTATAAAAAATATAAGTACCTGCCGGGCTGTCTCTGCATTAGCAATAGGTATGGGTACAAATGTTATTAAAAAACAGTAAATAATAACCGCGGCAATAACATATGCACATAGTTTAAAGAGCTTATCCCAATGATTATTTTCATCTTCGATATCCTTTCGGGCGTCCTCAATGTCTTTTCGCAAGCCTTCCATAATAAATAAGGTTATATTGGTTTAAAACAATTAAGTACAAGTTAATTTTATTAAAACTTAAAAGCAACATACTGTGTACCTTGCACATAAATTGTATACATATTGTACATTTTTTTCACAGTAATTGTGTAGTTACACCCAGATACTTATCAAAAGTAATTGCTACTTTTATTAACACAAACCAAATATAACCCTACAAGCTACCCCCTTTACAACAATTAGAAAATTATGGCTGCATCTTCCTGCTATATTAATTAGCGGGAAATGTAGCTATTGATTAGCCCTTACATAAAGGTTAAATAACCGGCAGCAAGCATTTCGCCCGCCACCGGCTTCTGTTAATAGGGGCATTATCAGAAAGTTATTTTCGACAGGCCATTGATGCCTGCTATATACAGTGTTTTACCATCATTGGAAATGGCTAACCGTTTATTGGTAATATTGGTAGCAATCAGTTTTACCTGGCCATCGCTTATTTTCAGAATTTCGCCGGTATTGCTTATACCTCCTCCGGGTTCGGGATTATCGGTACCATAGTCGCCGGTTTTCAGGTACAGGGTTTTAGCATCTTTGCTTACCTCAATAGCAACCAGTACGTTAAACTTAACGCTATCAATAGATCCTTCGCCCGGTGGCGTACTATGATTGGTAGGGACTTGACCATAACGGTTACTTACCAGATAACCATATGGCGGCGAGTTTAAAGTACTTTTAAAAAGCTGGCTATAAAAACTATTGCTGGTGGCGCCCAACCCGGCATCCCAGAGTGTACCTGTAGGTGAACCGCCAATGCCAAAGGTGCTGATAAACTGCTGTGTTTCATTAATACTGCTACCGGTATAAGTAAGATCGCCGAAATGGCCATCCTTAGTTATTTTTGACAGAGAGAAAAATACCGAATCAAATCCCCCTCTAACCGTTCCGAAAACTACGGAATGATCCGATTCATCAGTAGCTACTTCCAGGTTACCAAACGTTGCCGGGGTAAAGTTTTGCAGCGGCGGCATGCCTACTTTATAAAACTTAATTTCCTGCCCGCCTTTTATAATTTTAATACCGTTGCTGGCGCGCAGGTAAAAGGTATAATCTTTAGAGATGGTTAGGAAGGTGGGATGAAAGTTAGTATAAACCGAAGCAGGCAGATCCACATCAACCAACTCGGTGCCGATAAGGCGCTTGAGCTTACCGTTTTCTAATAAAAATATCTTATCGTCATAACAAACCTGAATATCGGTAAAAACATGCTGGGTAGGAGTAAAAATAGATATGGGTACAACAGTTTGGGTTTGGGCATTTGTTGGTGCAGATTTGTCGGGGACTACATCGGCCGTATTTTTACGGCACGACAAAAAACAACAAATAAAAATCAAACACACAATTTTGCAAGTACTAATGATTAAGGTTTTCATAATAAATGCTTTACAGGTAAAAATTGGTATATGATAAATTATATATACAAGTTAAATATTAAGCATGTTATAAATATTAAATATTACCACTTGTGTATTAAAGTGTGATATAATGAGAAAAACAAACACACAACATGCACAATACGCGGGTTAATAACTATTAAATATTCTTTAATACAATAATCAAGTATAGCTCACGATTGCCTTGTACCATACAGCAATGACACGTTGAACAATCCTTTGTCCAAAAGTCTTCAAGTCCAACAATCCAAAAAATTCCCAAAGTCTCACTAAATTTGTAATAACCAATTATAGCTCTTCATGGAAAGTATTGCTCCGTATAAGTCCCGGTACAAGATCCGTTTTGTAACAGCCGCATCGCTGTTTGACGGGCACGATGCAACTATCAACATCATGCGTCGCATACTACAAAGCAGCGGGGCCGAGGTAATACACCTGGGGCATAACCGCTCGGTTGATGCAGTAGTGAACTGCGCCATTCAGGAAGATGTACAGGGTATCGCTCTAACCAGTTACCAGGGCGGCCATCTGGAGTATTTCAAGTACATGTATGATCTGCTGGCCCAGCGCGGGGCTGGCCATATCAAAATATTTGGCGGCGGCGGTGGTGTATTTCTACCGCATGAAATTAAGGAACTGCAAAGCTACGGCATCGCCCGCATCTATTCGCCCGATGATGGCCGCACAATGGGCCTGCAGGGTATGATCAATGATATGCTGAGCCAGTGCGATCAGCCCACCCTTACCCAACTGAATGGAGAAATGGATCATCTGCCCGAGCAAGATCCCGGTGCTATTGCGAGGTTGATCAGCTGGGCGGAAAGTGCCCCAACCCAACCCTCCCCAAAGGAGAGAGCTTTTGAAAAACGGGAAGGACAAAAAATCCTCTCCTTTGGAGAGGATTTAGGTGAGGCTGTTGTTCTCGGCATTACCGGTACGGGTGGCTCTGGCAAGTCATCACTCGTTGATGAAATTGTGCGCCGTTTTTTAATGGCTACCAATAAAACGCTGGCCATTATTTCTGTCGACCCCTCCAAACGTAAAACTGGCGGTGCCCTACTGGGCGACCGTATCCGGATGAACTCCATTAATAATCCGCGGGTATATATGCGTTCGCTCGCCACGAGGCAGGCCAACCTGGCACTTTCAAAACACGTACAGGAAGGTATTGATATCTGCAAAGCTGCCGGGTTTGATCTCATTATTGTAGAAACCTCGGGCATTGGCCAGTCGGACACCATGATCACCGATTATTGTGACGTTTCGCTATACGTAATGACCCCGGAGTTTGGCGCTGCCACCCAACTGGAAAAGATAGACATGCTTGATTTTGCCGATCTGGTAACCCTTAATAAATACGACAAACGCGGCGCCCTCGATGCCCTGCGCGATGTACGCAAGCAATACAAACGCAATCACCAGCTTTTTACCGCCAAGGATGATGAACTGCCTGTGTACGGCACTATGGCTTCCCAGTTTAATGACCCGGGCATGAACAGGCTGTTTGCCGCCGTCATGAAAACAATTGAAGTCAAAACTGGGGTTGACCTGTTGGAGCGGGGTGTGGGGAGTGAGGTGCGGAAATTAGATGAGGAAAACGGCGAATCTGAAAAAATATACATTATTCCACCAGACCGTAACCGCTACCTGGCAGAGATAGCGGAAAGCAGCAAAGCTTATGATGAATGGGTTGATGAGCAATGCCTGATAGCCCAGCAATTATATCAACTAAAGGGGGCGATGGATGTGCTAAACCAGAGCAAGGACAAAGGACAAAAGAACAAGGATCAAGACATGCAAGGCAAAGTCCTCTCCTTTGGAGAGGATTTAGGTGAGGCTATCGCGTCCCTCGAAACCCGTCTTCATCCCGATTGTAAACGATTATTAAAATATTGGCCCGAAACTGTTAAAAAATACAAGGCCGAGAATTTTATATATCATGTGCGCGATAGGGAAATTAAGCAGCCTTTGTTTTACACCTCGCTGTCGCAACTGCAGATACCCAAAATTGCCTTGCCCAAATACCAGGCCTGGGGTGATGTGCTGCGCTGGCTGCTTACTGAAAATGTTCCAGGCGAGTTCCCGTATGCTGCAGGAGTGTTCCCCTTGAAACGGGAAGGAGAAGACCCAACCCGCATGTTTGCCGGTGAGGGCGGGCCCGAGCGTACCAACAAACGCTTTCATTATGTATCGCTTGGTCAGCCGGCGCACCGCTTGTCAACCGCGTTTGATTCGGTTACCCTTTATGGCGAAGATCCGCATACCCGACCAGATATCTATGGCAAAATTGGAAACTCAGGTGTAAGCATTGCCACGCTTGATGATGCCAAAAAACTATACTCCGGTTTCGACCTTTGCGCGGCATCTACTTCTGTATCCATGACCATCAACGGGCCCGCCCCTATGCTCCTGGGCTTTTTCATGAACGCGGCCATTGATCAGCAATGCGAAAAATATATCACCGAACATAAATTAGAGCATTTGGTTGAGGCAAAGTTTCAAGAATTATATGATGACAAGGGGTTGGAGCGGCCGGGATATCAAAGCCTCACCCCAACCCTCTCCAAAGGAGAGGGAGTTATAAGCAACGCACAAAACAAAATCCTCTCCTTTGGAGCGGATTTAGGTGAGGCTTCTAAAAGCGGTAAGCCTAAAAAACAAGGTTATGAAACTGCCAATCCTATTTTGTGGGAAATACTAAAAGCCAACTCACAATCAAATCGAAAAAATCCCACCGAAGCCGAGAATATTTTATGGCAACAATTAAGAAATAACCAAACAGGCTATAAAATAAGAAGGCAGCATGCTATTGATGGGTATATTGCCGATTTTGTTTGTTTATCAAAGGGCTTGGCTATTGAGATTGATGGAGGTTATCACCAAATAACTAAAGAGCAGGATGAGTTGAGGACTAAGGTTTTAAATGGTGAGGGCTTTAAAGTTGTCCGTTTTACAAATGATGATGTAATAAAAAACACGCCAAAAGTAATTGAAGCAATTAAACAAGAATTAAATAATCAACAGAATAGAAAAGTCTCCCCCTTTGGGGGAGATTTAGAGGGGGCTTCTTCTGGCAAGCACCAAGATAAGGCTTCTCCTCTCCCTCCCGGCAATAACGGCCTTGGCCTCATGCTGCTCGGCCTCACCGGCGATCAGGTGCTTCCGGCCGATGTGTATGAGAAAATCAAGGCTTATGCCATATCAACCGTTCGGGGAACGGTGCAGGCCGATATTTTGAAAGAGGACCAAGCGCAGAATACCTGTATCTTTTCTACCGAATTTGCCCTGCGCATGATGGGCGATATACAGCAGTATTTTATTAGTGAGAAAGTGCGCAATTTTTATTCGGTTTCCATATCCGGCTATCATATTGCAGAGGCAGGGGCCAACCCGATCACACAATTAGCCTTTACACTCTCCAACGGTTTTACTTATGTTGAATATTACCTGAGCCGGGGTATGCATATCGACGATTTCGCACCTAACCTGTCGTTCTTTTTTAGCAATGGCATCGATCCGGAATATTCGGTGATTGGCCGGGTAGCCCGGCGCATCTGGGCCAAGGCTATCAAAAATAAATACAAGGGCAACGACCGCTCACAGAAATTAAAATATCATATTCAAACCAGCGGACGTTCGCTACATGCGCAGGAGATCGATTTTAACGATATCCGCACCACCTTGCAGGCGCTGTACGCTATTTACGATAATTGCAACTCCCTGCATACCAATGCCTATGATGAGGCCATAACCACCCCTACCGAAGAATCGGTACGCCGGGCTATGGCCATACAACTCATCATTAACCGCGAGCTGGGTCTCGCCAAAAATGAAAACCCCATACAGGGTGCTTTCATTATTGAAGAGCTGACCGACCTGGTTGAACAAGCTGTACTCACCGAATTTAAAGCCCTCAACGAACGTGGCGGTGTGCTGGGTGCTATGGAAACCATGTACCAGCGCGGCAAAATTCAGGAAGAATCATTGTATTACGAAACCCTGAAACATAGCGGCGATTACCCTATTGTCGGCGTTAATACTTTCCTGAATAAAAAAGGTTCGCCTACTATTATCCCAGCTGAAGTGATACGTGCTACCGAAGAGGAAAAGCAATATCAGATTGAAGCTTTACAAGCATTTCAGCAACGTAACCAGGAACGTGTGCCGGAATTGTTAAAAGATCTGCAGCATGCAGCTATTGCCGGCAAGAATATTTTTGAAACACTGATGGAGGTTTGTAAATCTTGTTCGCTCGGGCAGATCAGTCATGCACTGTATGAAGTAGGCGGGCAGTACAGGCGGAATATGTAGAGTGCATTGTTATAAGCATGTATATATTTAAACTTATTTATATATTGGCTTATAAAAACAACCTTATCACATTAATGAAATTTAATCCTAAAGCAATCATATCTTCTTTGCTTTTACTAATAGCTTTTGTAAGCAAAGGCCAAAATAAATCCTCCATATTTCCGCCAGAAAACTTTTCTGTTGTTAAAGCAAACCTTGAGAATGGAAAACCGGTGATAGGTTCTATTAATATGGCCTACAAAAGTTATGAGCAAAAAAATGCATATCCCTGGTGCCTAACATTAAATATTGCCCTTGAGCTGAAAAACGTTGACAAGAATGGTTTGCCTACCAAAAGTGAATCTGATATTGCTAACAAATTTGAGGATGAACTCTTCAACCAGATAAAAAAACTCACTACTGCTCATTACATTGGGCATTTGTATAATGATAGCTTCCTGGACATTTATATATATCTGCAGGAACCCAAAAAAGTACATGAGTATCTTCAGTCTCAGGTTAATAAAAAAGGAATAACAAGAGGCTTTGGATATGAAATAAAACAAGACCCTAATTGGTCAACTGTACAATCATTACTAAAATGAAGAGTTTTTTAATCGTTAGTTTTCGTATCACCATTCTTCCTTAAACCCAATAACCCTAATAAACCAAGCAGGCCAAGCCAGCCCCAGTTTCCGTGCCCGCCGTCTGAAGTTGTTGTGCCCGCATCGGGGTTATTAACGGCTACAGATTTTTTCACGCTTGAATCGCCGGTAGGTACGCTGCCGCTATCGGCAAGGGTTCCGGTACCTGTACCCGAAACGGTGGCTGCTCCCGGTGCTCCCTGGCTTGAGCCATTGCCTGCCCCTGCCCCGTTGGGTTGAGTGGTTGATGAGGTATCTTTAACAGTTTGTGCTGCAACCGGATTTACTACGCCAAGCAATGTGCTTATGGCCAGCATGGTTGCAAATTTGTTTAATGTTTTCATAGCTATAGGTTTTGATGTATGTAGAAACAAACAATAGCTATGCCATTGAGCAAAAGAAATATAAATTTGCTGTATGCAACCTCAACACCAGGAAGACCAAACTTTTACCAAAACACCCGCCGACCAATTAACCGGACACAACCGCACCTATGAAAACTGCCGTTTTATTAACTGCGATCTGTCATACGCCAATCTCTACAGCATTGTATTTATCGAGTGTAGTTTTGAGGATTGCAACTTGTCTTTAGCCGATGTAGGCAGTGCCGGTTTTCAGAACGTTAACTTTAAGCATTGCAAGTTGAGTGGAGTAAACTTTGGCAAAAGCCTCGATTTTTTATTTGAGGTGCATTTTGATAGCTGCATTTTAAACAATGCCATCTTTTATAAAAAGAAAAACAAAAAGGCGCGTTTCAATGATTGTTCTATGATTGAAACCGACCTGACCGAGTGCGACCTTACCGATGCTAAATTCATCAGTTGCAATTTACACCGTGCATTCTTTAGCCGTACCATACTAAAAGGTGCCGATCTGCGCAGTTCCTATAATTTCACCATTGACCCTGACGATAACCAAATTAAAAAGGCCATGTTCTCTATTCATGGCCTTCCGGGCTTATTAAGTAAATACGATATTAAGATTGAGGGGTAAAGTTCTGCTTACTGGCGTGAGCTTTCAGCTCGTGTGTCGGGCATGGCTTCAGCTTTCAGCTGAACGTAAGCTGAAAGCTTACCTTATGATAACCACGAGATACGCTGCGCTAATCTCGCGGTAGTGGCATTTTATCTTTTCTCCACCCTATCATAAAACCCGCCGAAGGAATTAACCCTAACGCCATCCTCTTTAAAAAAGTCGCCGGGGAAACCGAGTTCAATGGCGCTGGCATCATTCAACCTTTTGATCTGATCTTCGCTTAAAACCACATCAACGGTTTTCAGGTTATCCAGCAATTGATGAACCTTGGTAGCACCCACGATCGGGATACATGAAAAACCTTGCTGGCGTGTCCAGTTTAAGGCTACATGGCTCTCAGATACACCCAGTTCGGCAGCAACATCCATCACCACTTTGGTAATAGCTTCAGCCTGGGCATTCAACCTTTTACTTTCCGGTTTAATGCGGCCTTTATCGCCCTTTAAATATTTACCGGTTAAGGCGCCGCCGCCTAATGGCGCCCAGGGGGTAACCGTCATGCCGAAGTGTTTGGCCATCGGTATCAATTCGCGCTCGGCTGTACGGGCCAGCAAGCTATACTCTACCTGTAAGGCAATAAACTGGCTCCAGCCCATCAGTTCGGCCAGGGTGTTACCTTTTGCCACTACCCATGCAGGGGTATCGCTAATGGCGGCATAGGTTATTTTGCCTTGTTTAATCAGGTCGTCCATAGCGCGTAATACTTCATCTATCGGGGTAATATCATCCCAAATGTGTAAGTAAAGCACATCAATAAAATCGGTTTTTAAACGCTTCAGACTTTCCTCCACACTGCGCATCATGTTTTTGCGGCTATTGCCCGACGCGTTGGGGTTGGTCATGTTATCCTTTAGCGTGTATTTGGTGGCCAGCACAAAATAATCACGGTCATGATTGCTCATGTACTCGCCAATGATCTTTTCGCTGGTACCGAGTTTATAAATATTAGCCGTATCGAAAAAGTTGCCGCCAGCATTGGCGTAGGCATCCATAATGGCAAAGCTGATATCTTTATCGGCACCCCATCCGGCTTCGGTACCAAAACCCATAGTGCCCAAACATAATTCTGAAACTTTAAGGCCCGAGCGGCCCAATAATTTGTAATTCATATAGGTGATGTTTTTTAATAATTAAACCAAGGTATTGCGGATAACCATACCCTTGCAGAACCCCTGGCTGAAACAATAACAAAAGTGCTTTGTAATATTAAACAATGCAAATGTACTACCATGAAAATAATAACACTGCATACTCCTGTTGATATCAATGAACTGTATAACCTGCTGCAGCAAAAGCTAAATCCGCTTTTTCATGAACGCAGGCAAAGTGATATTGATTTAGCTTTTGAACGCAAAGGCGACGCCATTGAAATATATGGCCCCGAAATATATGAGGGCTTTCTGTTTAGCATAACGCTTAATGGCGCCGAACTTTGGATAACCCGGTCGGAGCATTATGTAGATGATGTAAACTCGCTCACCATTGAATCTATATTAAACGAACTATTTAAAGATGTAGCGGGTGATCAAGGTACCGACCTGGTGCAGGAGGGCTAACAGATTTGGAATATAATTTTTAGCTTTAAGGTAAAATCTGCCATTATGCCTAAAAATTATTGCCTGCTGATACTGCTTTTATTAGCTGCCTTTACCAGCCGTGCCCAAAAAACCGTCGATATTAAAGGTTACCCTGTAATTATTAAAAATGATACCCTTTTTGTTTTTTCCACGGGCCAGGGTATGTTTGACCCTGCGGAGCGGGCCGGCATAGTTACCAAACGCATTGAGGCCTTAGTTAACCGCATTGATTTTAATCCCGACTCCCTCATTTTAAAAAACGACACCGCCGTTTCTGTTATTTCTTACAACTCGCAAATTATAATGGGGGTTAATAATAAGGATGCTACTTTTTCTGAACTATCGCGCCCACAGCTTGCCGCGAGCTACCTGGATATACTAAAGAAAAAACTGGGCAACTACTTCACGAATAATAGCGCACAACAAGTGGTTATTAACATACTGGAAGCCATTGCTGTTATCATCCTGCTTATTGCTTTAATATGGGCGCTAAATAAGGGATCAAGGTGGGCAAAGCTTAAAATATTACAGGCCTGGGAAAAACGGATGGATAAGCTGGCCGCCCAGGGCGCTCCGGTTATGTATGCCAAACGCCTGCTGCCGCTTATTACCGGTTTGCTGCGCATTATCAGGTTTATGCTCATCATTATACTGGTTTACCTGGCGCTGCCGGTGCTGTTCTTTATTTTCCCATCGTCAAAGCCAATCGCTGTACAACTGTTAAGTTATGTGGTAAATCCCTTCAAAAGCATAGTGTTTGCCATTTTTCATTACATACCTAACCTGCTCACCATTGTGGTTATTTACTTTGTAAACAGGTATATTGTTAAACTGGTAAAGTTTATTGCTAACGAAATTTCTCTTGGCGCTATCAACATTAATGGCTTTTACCCGGAATGGGCCATGCCTACCTACAATATTATTCGTGTGCTGCTGTACGCTTTTATGTTTGTGGTGATATTCCCCTACCTCCCCGGGTCCGATTCAAAAATATTTCAGGGAGTTACCGTGTTTTTAGGGGTACTTTTCTCGCTGGGGTCATCATCGGCCATATCTAACATGGTTTCGGGTATTGTACTTACTTATATGCGCCCCTTTAAAATTGGCGACCGCATTAAGGTAGGAGAGGTTATGGGTGATGTGATTGAAAAAAACCTGCTGGTAACCCGTGTACGCACCATAAAAAACGAAGACATTACCATACCTAACGGCACCATATTAAGCGGGCACACTACCAATTATAGCACTGTGGCCAAAACTATGGGCCTTATTCTAAATACCACCGTTACTATTGGGTACGATGTGCCGTGGCAAACGGTTTATAATCTGCTTATTAGTGCCGCCGAAGCTACGGATGGTATACTCAGCGAACATAAACCTTTTGTATTGCAAACCGCCCTGAATGATTTTAATGTAAGCTACCAGATAAATGCCTACACCTCGTTATCAAACCAAATGGCTGGGGTTTACTCGCGGTTGCACCAGAATATACAGGATAAGTTTAACGAGGCCGGGGTCGAGATCATGTCGCCGCATTATACTTCCCTGCGTGATGGTAATCATATTCAAATACCAGAAGGATATGTGCCCGAAGGATATAGCAAGCCGGGATTTAAGGTTGATGGAGCATAAGCTCACTATCTGAATACCCTTGTGGCTTGCACTCATTTGCAACGAGTGCTTAATGTTTTTCCGCGTCTGTAGTCCGTCTTCGCGATACAATCGCCTTACCCTGTTAAGCACTCGTTGCAAACGAGCGCAAATATCTGTGTTATGCCTAAAAAAGCTTTTTGAATTACTTTAAAAATACTCTTTTTGACAATTTAAGGGCTGGCCGCTCAACAATCATATACATTATATAAGCGGCGGGAATAATTGTTATAACGTATAAGCCGCAAAGAGCAATAGGTGTTAAACTGTAACCCGAAAAAATATGCCCAACGAATGCCATAACAGGGATATGAACCAGATAAATCGAATAAGAAATTGTTCCTAAAAAGTTCCCTATAGGTTCAATTTTCCGCGATTTGATAAGAATTATGGCCAATACTGTAAAAAAAGGAACTAAACCACTTATAATAGATTTACTAAAACAAATTAGTAATGTAAAACCTATAAAACTTATCCAAAATTCTTTAGCCTTAATTAATTGCGTATAACCTAAAAATGCAATAAAGCCAAATGTGAATTGATATACATAAGATATAATAAACCACCGAACCGTAAAGCGCAAACAGAAATAGCTTATCAGGACTAACAACGATACAGTAATTAACTTTGGAAGCTTCATAAAAACTGGAAAAAGAAGCCCCAAAATCAAGTAAAATTGAAATTCAATTGAAAGTGTCCAATATACTTCGGTAAACCAGTGCTGCCCATTAAAGAAAGGAACCGTATAAGTTATATGTGCAAGTATTGTACTAACTTTTATAAGACTTAGCGGATAAAATCCGATAGTAAATAGTAACAATATCGAAAACCAGAACGGCGGGTCAACACGTAAACTTCGCTTAATTATAAAGTTAAAAAAGCCGCTGATCTTGTACCCTTTTCGGTACAATGATATAGGCAAAATAAAGCCTGAAATAACAAAGAAAACTGTTACGCCCTGATGGCCATTATCAATTATGTAGTTGAAAGTTTTATTTAAGGTTATACCTGTATTTAGCTTAAAGTGTATAGCACAAACAGCTAATGCGGCAATTGCCCTAAGGTAAACAATACTATATATCGTTTTATCGTTCTCAAACATTTGAACGCACAATATACATATTACCGATTAAGGGTATGTTAATATCCCCCTTTAATCAACACACTATTATGCAGCTTTTTAATTCCACCAACATCACTTAAAGTTTTCCTCCCTCTCTGTGACGCTGTTTCGCGATGCAATCACTTGACCCTGTCGCAAAGTAAATTCCGGATAAACAAAAAAGAGGCGCATAAATGCGCCTCTTTTAATATCTTAAACAGGAAAAAACTATCCGTTTATCCAGCTGAATTTGTACTCAAGCATTGGGTTTTTCATACGCTCGGCAACACGCAGCAGGCGCGATGGCAGGTTCATGATATAGTCGCGTGCCTTTTCGCCGGCCTCATTCAGGTCTGTAGCGCTTTCAATATGCCAGTCTTCTATCAGCTCCTTTAATATATCTACATAGTCAACAGCTGTATAAATACCCAGGCGCTGAGCAGCATCAGTAAAGTGGCCAAAAGTTTGACCTATTTTTAAACCTACCTCACGTAAAAAGTGAGCAGGCATAACAATCTTTTTACGCATCATATCCTCAAAGGCTATCATAGCTTCGCTTGGGTCAACTTCAAATATCTTTTCAATAAAGTATTTGTAAGCCTTGGCATGGCGAGCTTCATCGCTGGCAATAACACCGCACATTTTTGACAGCAGCGTATCACCATCTTTTTTAGCCTGTGATGCCACACGCCTGTGCGATACGTTGGTAGCCAGCTCCTGGAATGATGTATATATAAAGTTGCGGTAAGGATCGGTACCGGTACCAATATCAAAGCCATCGGCAATAAGGTATTGGGTAGATACTTCCATCATGCGCATGTTTACACGGCCCGACAAGTAAAGATATTTATTCAACAGATCACCGTGACGGTTCTCTTCAGCGGTCCAGTGACGGGTCCACTTCATCCAGCCTCCGTCTTCGTCCTTGTTTACACCTTCAACCATAGTAAGCCATGATTCATAGGTAGGCAAGGCTTCTTCGGTAATGGTATCACCAATTAAAACGGCTATCAGATCATAGCTTAAACCCTGCGCGCTTTCCTGTAGTTCTTTTATCTCACTAAAAAAGGAGTCTCTTGAAGAATCGGGCAAAAAATCAGACGGTTGCCATATATTTTCAACAGGTTTTAAATATTCAAACATCTTTTCGAGCATATATTTTTCAATATGACTCATTACTTCGCGACGTTTTTCTTCAAAAAATCTCATAGCAGTATATTACTCAACAAAGGTAATCAATTAAAAAATAATTACGTTATTTCATTTCACAGTACTATAGCCTATTGCCTCTTTTATGTACGCCGGAAGCATTTTTACCGATAGTTTTACCGCAAATAGATTGAGTTAGCGCTGGAAAATTTTCCGCACTATAAGGAAATGATGCCCCTATCCAAATTTCCGATCATTTGAATCATATTCATCAACTTTTGGACTGCTTTTTGCATCAGCGCAAACAACTGTTAATATTAGCATTAACAAATGGGTTAAAGATTGCGTAAAAGGAATAACTCTTTTGTTCAATTTTTAAACCTATAAGTGCCGTAACAGGGTATATTTTACCTATAATTCAAGATAACGAATAATGTTTGTTCAGATTGCTCAAAGTGAATTAATTAAAGAAACTTCCAAAAAAGCGTGGTTCCAGACAAATAATATCATTTGGCCTATTATTTTGCTTTACCCTGTTTTCAGTATTGTTGATTACGTGTATGCTCCGGATGTTTGGATCCAGTTTTTTATAGTACGGTTAATAACCAGCGCTTTAATTTTTGGCTTGCACGGCCTTTTCACAGCTAAAAGGTATGATTACCGTCTATTGCTGCATATCAGCTTCCTGATGCTTTCCATAACATCGGCGGTTTTGTGCAATGTAGTAAAGATCCAGAACCTTAACATTTACTACCTGGTATTTGCAACTATAGTACTCTTTTTTAATCTGCAGGTATTTTGGGAACCCTTTAATTCCTTTATACAGGTATTGGTGGCTTTATTATTACTGGCCATATTTTTCAATTTACTGAGCGAGTATAACCTTGATGTAGTGATCAGTAATGGCGGGCAGTTCTTTTTTATAACCGCCATGATCTCATGTATTATTCCGGGCACCCGCTATAAGGTAATGAAAAGGGATGTACAGTCGCAAATGCTCATCGAGAAATCAAATGAGCAACTAAAGCAGCAAAATGCCGATATCAACGCCAAAAACAACCTTATCGACGCGCAATATGAGCAATTGCGCAAACTCGACGATCAAAAGAACAGCTTTATCAATATTGCCGGGCATGATCTGAAAAACCTCATCGGCTCTATCGTCATGAGTAACAACATGATCCAGGAAGAAGATTACCGTTTAAGCGCGGATCAGAAAGAATATGTGGGCTACATCACCGAAGCTACCGATAAAATGCAATATATGCTGAACAGGCTGATGGATGTAAAGGAGATAGAATCGCCGGAGATGAAGTTTAACATGGAAACCTTTGATGCCAACATGGAGGTAACCAACGTTTTCAGGCAGTTGTTTGAAACCGCGCAGATGAAAAATATTCACCTTACCAATAACATATTAAAGCTACCCCTAAACGTAAAGCTCGATCGTGTATTTGCAGGCCAGGTATTTCAAAACCTGTTATCAAACGCTATAAAATTTTCCCAAACCAACAACGAGATCAGGGTGGTTACCAGCCTACAGCGTCAAAGATTTGTTTTGGAAATTATTGATGAGGGTGTAGCTATTGGCCAGCAGGAGTTGGATATGATGTTCAATAAATTAAAAACGCTTAATGAAACCACTGCCCCCACCGAAAGCAGGCTTGGTTTAGGATTATCTATAGCCAAATTAATGACCCAGGAAATGGGCGGTGAACTCAGCTA
>NZ_JBCECK010000100.1:4114-19519 GCF_039207105.1 Mucilaginibacter sp. | reverse complement strand
ATATTGCCACATGCAAGGGTAATGATTCACCAGCCATCAGGCGGTGCTCAGGGCCAGCAGTCAGATATCGAGATATCTTACCATGAGATCACTAAACTGAAAAAAGAATTGTACCAGATCATTGCCGATCATAGCGGTGCTCCGTTCCAGAAAGTTTGGGACGCGTCTGACCGTGATTACTGGATGATTGCCGAAGAAGCCAAAGAATTTGGTATGGTAGATGAGATTTTAAAAGGCAGCAAAGGGAAAAAATAATTTCCCGGAGTTTTAAAATTTTTGAGTTCGGGGCGTTAATTGTGCGTTTAAACGCATAAAATTAACGCCTTTGGACTCAAAAATTTGTTTTATGCCGCCAATTAGTTAATTTTGGATAACACACAAATCAGATGAATAAAAGCAGTAAGGAAATCAGGTGCTCATTTTGTGGTGCAGGAAAGCAGGATTCCCTGATGTTGATTGCGGGCCTCGACGCACACATTTGTGATAAATGCGTTAACCAGGCTAATGAAATATTGGCTGAGGAATTAAAGGTACGTAAGGTTAAAGCTTCGCCATCGGCGCCGGCTTTATTAAAACCAGCCGAAATTAAAAGTCACCTTGATCAATATGTTATAGGGCAGGATGATGCCAAAAAGATACTTTCTGTAGCTGTATATAACCATTACAAGCGCTTAAACCAGCGTATTGATAAGGATGAGGTAGAGATCGAGAAATCAAACATTATTATGGTGGGCGAAACCGGTACGGGTAAAACCTTACTGGCCAAAACTATGGCAAAAATACTGAACGTTCCGTTTTGTATTTGCGATGCTACCGTACTTACCGAAGCAGGTTATGTAGGGGAGGATGTGGAAAGCATACTTACCCGCTTGCTGCAATCGGCAGATTATGATGTAACGATGGCCGAAAAAGGTATTGTTTACATTGATGAGGTTGATAAAATTGCCCGCAAAAGCGATAATGCTTCTATCACCCGTGATGTATCTGGCGAGGGTGTACAGCAGGCTTTGTTAAAAATTCTGGAAGGTACTATGGTTAATGTACCACCACAGGGAGGCCGTAAGCACCCGGATCAGAAAATGATCACCGTAAATACCAGTAATATCCTGTTTATATGCGGTGGTGCTTTTGATGGTATCGACCGTAAAATAGCCAACAGGCTGCGTACGCAAACCGTTGGTTATAAATTAAAACGTGATGATGGCGAGGTTGATATGAAAAACCTCTATAAATATATTACTCCGCAGGACCTGAAATCGTTCGGATTAATTCCGGAGCTAATTGGTCGCCTGCCGGTGTTAACTTATTTAAACCCACTGGATAGAGCTGCATTGCGTAATATATTAACCGAGCCTAAAAACTCATTGCTTAAACAGTACAAAAAACTGTTTGAATATGAAAATGTAAGGCTTGATTTTGATGATGAAGTGTTGGAGTTCATTGTTGACAAAGCAATGGAATTTAAACTCGGAGCAAGGGGTTTACGCTCAATTTGTGAAGCTATCATGATAGATGCCATGTTTGAGTTCCCATCTAAAAAAGATGTGAAACGACTACAGGTAACTTTAGATTATGCTCACGAGAAATTTGAAAAATCAGATCTGAAAAAATTAAAAGTAGCATAACAATTTGAACGAATTAGGTAGCTATCTTTATTATAATAAAACACGAACCCTGGTGCAACGCCGGGGTTTGTTGTATAAGCAGGTTTTTATTTAGTATCAGACAATGATGGTATCGGGTAGCGGTATCAAGTAATTGGTATCAAGTATCACGACTTGATTAAATTATTGAATACCCAAATGAGTTCTGTCTTGATACTAAATACTAACTACTTGATACTTAAAAACGCTAAAGTGAAAAAATATGAACGAGGAATTGAATATTAAAAAAGACCCTATCGATACACCGGTAGTGAAAGAGGTGCACACACCCATAAAATCGGGCCTTAAAACCAAGGAGGCTATTGTGGCCAACTGGCTGCCGCGCTATACAGGCCGCCCGCTGGAGGCCTTTGGCGAATATATTATACTTACTAATTTTTCAAAGTATATACAGCTGTTTTCGCAATGGCATGATAACGCGCCAATTATGGGTATCGAAAAGCCCATGCAAAGCGTAACCGCCAACGGTATAACCATTATCAATTTTGGTATGGGTAGCTCGGTAGCGGCTACTGTGATGGATCTGCTTACAGCAATACATCCCAAAGCCGTTATCTTTTTGGGTAAATGCGGCGGACTAAAAAAGAAGAACAACGTAGGCGATCTGATACTGCCTATAGCAGCCATTAGGGGCGAAGGTACATCCAACGATTATCTACCACCAGAAGTGCCCGCTTTGCCTTCATTTGCCCTGCAAAAAGCGATATCAACCACCATTCGTGATTATTCGCGCGATTACTGGACCGGGACATGTTACACCACCAACCGCCGCGTTTGGGAGCACGACAAAACCTTTAAGAAATACCTGAAAGATTTGCGGGCTATGGCCGTTGATATGGAAACCGCCACCATTTTTACAACCGGTTTTGCCAATAAAATACCTACCGGGGCGTTGTTATTAGTGTCTGACCAACCGATGATCCCGGAAGGTGTTAAAACCGCCGAAAGCGATTCGGCTGTAACCGAGCAATATGTAGAAACACATCTGCATGTAGGTATCGAATCGCTAAAGCAACTGATTAATAATGGCTTAACAGTTAAACACCTGAAGTTTTAGGTTCGTTTATTAGTTCATTTGTTCATTAGTTTATTGGTGCAATAGTTTGAGTTATTCGTTTGTTAGTTTAGTTATTCATTAGTCTCATTAGGATAAGGAACCAATGAACCAATTCCCCAATGAACTAATGAACCAACACCCAATGAACCAATCAACAAATAAACTAATGAACCAATGGAT
This sequence comes from Mucilaginibacter sp., assembly GCF_039207105.1. Classification (GTDB taxonomy): domain Bacteria; phylum Bacteroidota; class Bacteroidia; order Sphingobacteriales; family Sphingobacteriaceae; genus Mucilaginibacter. Next base: position 16,618 of record NZ_JBCECK010000100.1, on the reverse strand, counting down.
ATATCATTTAAGAAAGTTAATTTAGAGGCGTTATCCGGCTAAGTATACCGGGTTTGTAGATATTGAATTTTATGTGGTATAACAATATATTGGAAACCATTGGCCATACGCCCCTGGTTAAATTGAACAAGGTAACTAAGGATATCCCTGCAACGGTTTTAGCTAAGATAGAAACCACTAATCCTGGTAATTCTATTAAAGACCGTATGGCCCTTAAAATGATTGAGGATGCCGAAGCAAGTGGTAAACTGAAGCCCGGAGGTACTATCATTGAAGGTACATCGGGCAATACAGGTATGGGCCTGGCCATCGCGGCTGTTATTAAAGGTTACAAATGTATTTTTACCAGTACCGATAAACAATCAAAAGAAAAGTTTGATGCCCTGCGGGCCTTTGGCGCCGAGGTAATTGTTTGCCCCACCAATGTAGAGCCGGAAGACCCGCGTTCATACTATTCTGTTTCATCTCGCTTGGAGCGCGAAGTACCCAATTCATGGAAACCTAATCAGTATGATAATCTGAGCAACTCGCAGGCGCATTATGAACAAACCGGTCCCGAAATATGGGAGCAAACCGAAGGTAAAATAACGCATCTGGTAGTAGGGGTAGGCACTGGCGGCACCATCTCCGGCACGGCCCGTTACCTGAAAGAAAAGAACCCTAACATCCAGGTGCTGGGTATTGATACCTATGGTTCCGTATTTAAAAAATATAAGGAAACCGGTATCATGGATAAAAACGAGATCTATCCATACATCACTGAAGGTATAGGTGAAGACTTTTTACCGCAGAACGTTGACTTTAGCCTGATAGATCATTTTGAAAAGGTAACTGATAAGGATGCCGCCCTCATGACCCGCGAAATTGCCCGTAAAGAAGGTATTTTTGCAGGTAATTCTACCGGATCGGCTGTTGCGGGTACGCTGCAAATGAAAGATAAGTTTAAGGAAGGTGATGTGGTAGTGATCATATTCCCGGATCACGGCACTCGTTACTTAGGCAAAATGTACAATGACGACTGGCTGCGCGACCGCGGATTTTTAAAAGATGGCAAGCTTACTGCCCGTGATATCATCAGCAAAAAAGAGGTACAGGAGATCATTACTATCGACTGTGAGAAAAGTGTACTTGAAGCTATTAATACCATTAAATCGCTTAATATATCGCAGATACCGGTTACTCAAAAAGGTATGGTAATTGGCAAGATCACCGAAAGTGATATTTTGGCTTCGCTGATCGAAAACCCATCCATCAAATCGCAGCCGATCAAAAATATAACTACTGCACCGTTTCCGTTTGTTGATCTGAATACGTCTATTGATAAAATTTCAACCATGATCAATAAGGATAATATTGCTGTACTGGCTGAAGATGAGCAAGGGAAAATTGAGATCATCACCCAATATGATATCATCAACGCGATATCGGCTTAGGGGAGGAAAGACTGGAAGGCAAATGACAAAAAGATAAAAGATAAAAGGTGTTGTGCCGAGGCATGGCACCTTTCATTTTTTGTTGCCAGTACAAGTGCGCATGCTTAGTCAGCAATTTGCATTATATTTTTTCCAGTTGTTTGGTTCGTGTATTATACACTTCCATTCCGTGCAGCGCTTTTAAACGCTCTGCTCCGCTTAAATAAGTCAAATTGTCCTTTTTATCTCTGCTTTCACGAAATTTTGATAGTACGTAACCGCTTTTTGCGTTCAACGGTTTAATATCCTTTATTTTGTCCTTCCTTACAAAATATGCATTATTTCCGGTGCTGTTTGATGCGATAAAATAGTATCCTTTTTCTTCAGCGAGGTCGCATAAAGCGGTTAACGAAGCTCCAAAATACAGATTGCTATGATGTGCAGCAGTACGGTCAAAATCAGATTTATAAGGGGTAGACCAGGCATGCTCAGCACCAAATATGCTATTGTATTCTACAATGACAATTATTGGCGATATCACGTTAATCTCCTTCCATACCCAATAATCATTCCCATCAATATCTATATGTAAAAGTCCTATTTCGCCTTCAAATCCATTTTCAACAATAAGTCGATTAATATTTTCGGCGGTAATAAAAGCTGGAACAGCGGTAAGCTGATAGCGCCAATATATGCTATCCTTTTTAACCGTATCCATATGCTTTTCAGACCCATCCATTATCAGTCCGGTCCAGTTATTATTGATCAATAAAAACCGAGTATTGGATTCCGTATAATCTTCTACACCAAACTCAATAAATGTGCGCTGTTGTATATTAAGGTAGTTGATTAAAAATTGAATGATACCATCATCGCCACATTGCGAAAAAACTTTAAATTCTGCTAATTGAATGTTTTCAACAATTTGCCTCTCGTTATTTTGATTTTGTTTTATTAAAATATTAGCGACTAATATTTTAAGCTCACTGCTTTCTTGTTCTATACCTTTTAGTTTTTTTATAGCAGATATCACTTTTTTTATGTGTGACTTCAATTGTATTACTTTTGAAAACATAGGTTAATAGCTTATTGAGGTTTAGAGTAAATATAAAAATAAAAGCGGAGTGTTGGCGTGTGTTGAAATCTATATTCGGTTGTCGCAAGGGGCCCGCTTGTGGCCATCATGTACATATTACTACAAGCGGAACACTTGCAGTAGCGTAAGATTAAGTACTGTGCTCAGCTTCAGGTTTTCCTGTAACCGATAACGTTTTTCTTACCCAATGAAAGAATATTACTTTTGAAGTCTCCCCTTCAGGGAAGATTTAGAGGGGCCTCTATTCCTTTCTTTTCCTTGCTAATTCCTTTGTATATCTTTCCTGCAGCGGATCTTTAATATCGGTGATCAGGTATATGCCGGTGCCTTTTTCTCGGGCAAGGTAATGGCTGATTTCGCCCAGTTTTTGGAACGAGCCGATCATGTTACCGGCAACAAACTGTTTAATATTGCCACCACCATCATCATCAACGTAGATCAGATATTTACACTTCAAACTATCAGGAGCCCAAAGCGCGAAGCTGCTATTCAATGATATCACTCCGGGAAAGTTGAACTGTTTGCGATAGTGGTGTAGTGCGCCGGCCTCGCCGTAATTGTCAGCATAAATAAGAGTTTGTTTTTGCTGATCGGGTGTAAGCTTGTTATAAGCTTCGCCAACCTTTTGGGCCAGTTCATCCCATCCAAACATGTCGGCATAATCCTGGGTTAGGGGGTGTAGTTTTTGATCTTCCCAGGTGGTGATAAAGTGTGTAGCCGGTATGTTTTTATTAGTAAACCTGAAAAAGGCCAATGTGCGCTCAATAGATAAAAAAGGCAGCAGCATCGGGAACAGGAGCATGTTAGGTATCACAAACAGCATAATCGCGAGTGTGCGCAATGCGTAACCTTGAGTTTTCAACAGGCGCTCAAAGCCAAATCCCCCGGCTGCGAACAGCATGGGGTAGGCGCCAAACAAATAGTAATTTTTGCCATCCATATTCAGCAAAAAAATGAATATCAGCACATAGGCAATGGCCAAAAACTGAAAATTACGTAGCCTGAATGAAAAGGCTAAAAACAATAACCCGGTAAGCCAAACAAACAGGGCTATACCATGCACCAAAAGCTGCTGTTCAATAAACTGTGTCGGACTAATATAGTTTAACTGCTGCTCGCGCAATTCCTTCATATGGTGTATTAAGGGCCAGTGATGATGAATTTGCCAGAACAAATTAGGTAGACATACTAAAAAGGCAACCACTGCCGCGCCCAAAATATGCTTGTTAAATAATAGTTTGCGTTGTTTACTGATGAGTATACCAATAATGAGCGCGAAGGTGAAAAACGCCATAGTATACTTGGTAAGCATGCCCAGGCCAACCACCAGGCCAAGCCAATACAGGTATTTAACATCGGTAGTGTTCAAATATTTGATCAATAACCAAACGGTGAGTACCCACCAAAACTGATCAAACACCACGGGTTGAAAAAGATACCCGCTTGCCGCGAATGCCGGCGAAAATATAAGAGCCAGGCAGGTTAAGGTTATGGCAAATTTTTTACCGCCAAATTCAACGGTAATAAGCCCGGTAAACCAGATGATGAGCCCGCTAACGATGGTTGGAAAAATACGGGCAGCAAAAACAGAATCGCCGAATAAAGTTATGGACAGTTTGGCTACCAGTGCTATAAGTGGCGGTACTTCTTTATAGCCCCAATCCAGATGGTCGGCCAAAACCAGGTGCAAAAGCTCATCCCGGTGAAAACCGAAATGGCTTATAGCAAAAAGGTTAAGCACAATTTTTACAAATACAAAAATCAGTATGAAGTAAGCATAAGTTGATCTTCGGTTTTTGTACGGAGGCATTGGCTTTTAATTGGCGCTTAAGTTTTTAAAGCAAAAAGCTATTTAGGGGCAATGGCTATGTGCTAACAGCTAAAGCTATAAAAAATATTTAACAAGCAAAAAGCATAAAACCTCAAGGCTTTATGCTTTTTGCTATGGGCTTTAAGCTTTGTTATATTCGGGTAATATCAGCTCCGAGCGCTTTAAGGCGAGTATCAATGTGCTGATAGCCACGCTCAATTTGCTCAATATTGTAAATGGTTGACTGGCCTTGAGCTGATAAGGCTGCTATTAATAAAGCCACCCCAGCCCTGATATCAGGCGAGGTCATGGAAATACCGCGCAGCTGAACCTGCTTATCCAAACCAATAACAGTAGCACGGTGTGGATCGCACAGGATGATCTGGGCACCCATATCCAGTAACTTATCTACAAAGAATAAACGGCTCTCAAACATTTTTTGGTGAATGAGTACAGACCCTTTGGCTTGTATGGCAACCACCAGCACAATGCTGATCAGGTCGGGTGTAAAGCCTGGCCAGGGGGCATCGGCAACGGTCATGATAGATCCGTCAATAAAAGTTTCTATCTCATAATTTTCCTGGGCGGGTATGTAAATATCGTCGCCACGTAGTTCAAGTTTTATACCCAGGCGTTTAAATACATCGGGTATCATGCCCAGCTCAGGGTATTTTACATCTTTAATGGTTATTTCAGAACCCGTCATAGCCGCCAGACCAATGAACGAGCCAATCTCGATCATATCGGGCAGTAAACGGTGCTCGGTTCCTCCCAAATAGCTTACACCTTCAATGCTAAGCAGGTTTGAGCCAATGCCGCTAATTTTAGCGCCCATACGGTTCAGCATTTTGCAAAGCTGCTGCAGGTAGGGTTCGCAGGCTGCGTTGTAAATGGTAGTAACACCTTTAGCCAAAACGGCCGCCATAACAATGTTTGCAGTACCCGTTACCGAAGCCTCATCAAGCAGGATGTAGCTACCTTGCAGATTAGAGGCATCTACATTAAAAAAGCCATCTGCAGGATTATAGTGAAACTGTGCGCCAAGTTTTTCAAAACCTAAAAAGTGGGTATCCAGGCGCCTGCGGCCAATTTTGTCGCCGCCGGGTTTGGGTATCGAGGCTTTGCCGAAGCGTGCCAGCAAGGGGCCTACTATCATGATAGAGCCGCGCAGACCGCCTCCCTTTGATTTAAATGTTTCAGACTGGAAAAAATCCAGGTTAATATCTTTGGCTGTGAAGTTATAGGTGTCCTCGGCAATCTTCTCTACAATAACCCCCATATCGCCCAATAGCTCAATCAGTTTATTTACATCCTTTATATCGGGTATATTGCTGATAGTAACTTTTTTATCGGTCAGCAATACCGCCGAAATTACCTGTAAAGCCTCATTTTTTGCTCCCTGCGGAGTAATTTCGCCCTTTAACGGTTTTCCGCCGTTGATCACAAATGCGTTAGTCATAGGAGTTTATAATTGATAGGTCATTATTTATTTTAAGCACATGTAAATTAGCAAGCAGATGCCAATTTCCCGGCAAAGATTATAAAATTAATGGACATTCCTGATACCATTAGTTCATTGATCCTGCCGCCGGTTTGTTAACCCTGTAAACTTTTTAAAGTTTGAATTTTAACAAAAAATGCACCGGAATTGAACGGAATTTTGGTAAAAATGCTCAAAAAATGATCAAAATCTTCCGAAATTTAGTGTTTTATATAGTTTTTGAGTGAATTAAAAAACTTTAAAAAGCTGGTTATCAAATAACTAATCTGTTTTTGACGGTTCTGTATTGTTACCAATCCCTCTTTATGAAAACAGCCCGGTCATCTTTTTTTCAGATGCCGGGCTGTTTCGGAAATATCATTTAACCAATCAATTAATATTTTTTGGCGCCGCCGCTGTTTCTGTTGCGGTTGTTTTGATTGTTGTTGCGCTGATTATTGTTATTGGTACGGCCGCCGCCACCACCGCGATTGTTTTGGTTATTGTTGTTGGTGCGGCCACGGTTGTTATTGTTGTTATTTTGGTTAGAGAAGTTGTTTGGCCTGAATTCCACACGGTTCAGGTTAACGTTATCCTCCAGTTTTAAGGTGCCGCCAGACAGGGCAAACAAATCGGCCAGGATGCTCTCGTCGGCAACGGAATCTTTGTTCCATTGTACGTAGGCCATTTTCATGAAATTGGCAATGGCCTGTACCATGTGGCGTTTACGATCAGGATCTTCAATGCTTTTGGCTTTCTCGATCATCAGCTCAATGGTTTTGCCATAGTGCTTGTATTTGATGCGCTGGTGCGGGTATCTTAAAGGCTGCGGTTTGATGTGAATAGCCTCAGGAGATGGTTTTGGATAGGGTGAGTCTACATCAATCTGGTAATCAGATATAATGTGCAGGTGATCCCAGAGTTTGTGTTTAAAGTCCGCAACGTCTCGCAGGTGCGGGTTTAAAAATCCCATCAGGTCAATCACTACCTGGGCGTAGCGGTTACGTTCTTCTTTAGTGGGCAGCGCTACAATATATTTTACCATATTTTGTACGTTGCGGCCATATTCAGACAGGATAAGTTTATTCCTGGTTGAGTTATAATCAAATTGAGCAGGCGTGTTTTGCTGAGCCATATTATTGCTATTGTATTGTTATTAGTAAGGAAGTTTTAAATTAGCCTGACAAGTATCCTGTAGAATAGGATAAAAGAGGCTAAAATTGAATTGTTACTGGTGTAGTAGTAATGCAAATATAATCTATTCGTATTAATGTGCAAATTACTGTATCAAATTATTACTTTAGGCTGTGCAAGATGACTTGTGATTGTTGTATACTCGCTCTTGGCCGTGAAGGGCTGAGTTACTTTGGTCTACTGGTACACCTAATAGATCAAAGAGAAAATATTTTACACATATGCTGTAAATATCTGATATTCAATTTTTTGTATTTTTGTATCTTTATAAAAGAAATCATCGTTTAAATATATATTTGTTAAGCAATGACCGATAAAAAAAACATTAACATATTGCCAAAAGTGGGCGAAGGTATTTATACTGCTCGTGATATATCCAACATTTTAAACTTGCCATACTCAAAGGTTAGTTATTGGATGAGAGAGTTTTGGGATGGGTATACTTTTGGTATAAAGGGAAATAAGGCTATAAATTTTTATACTCTTATTGAGTTCTACACATTCTATCATCTAAGGGAACTTAAAGTAAGTGCTCAAGAAATAAAAAAAGCACATGCAAAAATATCTGAAGATTTAAAAACTCTTTATCCTTTCGCAAGAAAAATCCATACAGACGGAAAAAAAGGGATATGGTATGAGTATTTAGAAAACTTAATTAAGGCAGACAATAAAAAACAATTTTCGTTAAAGCCTATTCTTGCACCATTTCTTTCAAAGATAGAATTTAATGGAGACGATATTGCTGCTAAATATTTCCCAACCGAGGCTAAAAAAGTAGTTATTGATCCTAAATTGCAGTTTGGGCAACCAACAATAATAGGAACAAGTATAAAGGCTGAAATTATAAATGGATTCATAGAAGGCGGTGAAAGTAAGGAAGCGATATGTATGTTGTATAATTTACATATTGATCAGGTGGAAGATGCCATTCTTTACTTTAAACGAAGCGCTTAATGCATATTGTTTTTGACGAGAATGTACCTAATATATTAGTAGAGGGGTTAAAAACTCTTGCTCCAATAGCTTCGAGTGTTGAATTTGAAATTACTTCTGTTAGGTTGCTAAATCAAACGGGTATATGCGATGCAGCTGTTTTAGAGATTGTTCAAAGTAATGGAATACTTATAACTTATGATGCCGATTTTAGGACTCAACGACACCTTTATAACGCTATCAAAGATTATAACATAGGTGTGTTTTGGATAAAACAGGGCAAAAAAACTACCCTTTGGTCACTCGTCCAACTAATGATTCAACATTGGCATAGAGTGTTAGAAATTTGTGATGAAGAAGAACGTCCATTTCTTTACGAGATAAACAAACAGGGGGTGGAAAGAAAAGAGTTTTAATAACTTTGTAATTATCGCAAAGCAAGGTAATAAACATTTGTCGCTGCTATCGAGAGTAAATAAATATACGAAACCCTTTTTTAATAGGAGGTTCTTATAGAGCCCTTAAAATAGCAGTGCCATCTATCAACAGGTTGCTCCTCCGGAGTTCTTATGCTTTATTAATTCCTGATTCCAGCAGAGCCACATGTTTATAGTTAAAAAAGTGGGCAAGGAGCCTCGGAAATACTTCATAATCATTGCTAAAATTAAAATCGATTTCCCTGGATATGTGGTTGATAAAACCACAAATAGTTAATAGGTTTATTTTTTTATCGCCCAATTAATTATTCCGATCAAGTGAACAATAGAGTAACCATTACCCATATAGATATATACCGTTTCAGCATCCCGATGGAGGCATTTACCATTGCTACCGGTACAATGGATTATGCGCAGAATGTTTTTATCAGGGTACATACCGATGCCGGCTTTTATGGCGTGGGCGAATGCGCGGCATTTCAGTTCATTACCGGCGAAACCCAGGATACCTGCCTGGTGCTGGCGCGTGAGTTTGCCCGCCTATGGAAAGGTAAGGATGCCCTGGATATCCCAGCGCGGTTACAGCAGTTGCACAATTTTATTGCAGGTAACTCTACTATTAAAAGTGCGTTTGATATGGCCTTGTTTGACATAGCCGCCAAAAACGCGGGTTTGCCCTTATACCAATTTTTAGGGGGCGAAAGGCGCGAGGTTGAAACCGATATTACCATTGGCATAGCAGGGCCGCATGCTATGGCCCTTAAAGCGCTTGATTTTAAAGCTTCTGGAGCCGGTATACTAAAGGTAAAACTGGGTAAAAACGCTGTTGAGGATGTGGAGCGTATAAAACAGATACGTGAGGCTGTGGGCAGCGAAATAGAGATCCGTATTGATGCCAACCAGGGCTGGAGCTATGAAGATGCTGTTTTTGCCCTGCAAGCTATGGGGCCGTACAATATTGAATTTTGTGAACAGCCCATGCGCACCTGGTACGATGATTACCTGCCGCAACTAATGCGGCATTCGCCGGTAAAAATTATGGCCGATGAAAGTGTATATAACCATCATGATGCCCGCAAGCAGATCAACAGTGGCTCGTGTCATTACATCAATATTAAGCTGGCCAAATCCAGCGGTATATGGGAAGCCAAAAAGATACATGACGAGGCGGCATCAAAAGGGATAGCCTGTATGATGGGGGGGATGTTAGAGAGCCGTATTGCACTGAGCGCCAAATTGCATTTTGTATATGCCTGCCCCAATATTAAATTTTATGATATGGATACCTGTATGCTGGGCCATTTACAAGACCCCTGTATTGGTGGCGCAACCTATAATGGGTATCAGCTGGATATTGCCGATGATGCGGGCATAGGAGCCGATGCCAGCCCTGATTTTCTGGCCAGATGTGAAAAATTTATTGTTTAAACAAACCAGGCATTGATTTTACTCAATGCCTGGCAACAATGCTTACAAAAGCGGTTTTCTTTTCAGCTTACTTACACTTTTTGCAGGAGTGTGTTTTTCGGCTTTGGTTACTTTGTGATCCCTGATCTCCTTGGCGGTTTCGCCTTTTGCTTTTTCTTTGGTTTCCATGATAGTGCTCCTTTTAATATGTGATAATAATGGTTTGCATTAATTAATCGCTGTTTTAATTATAAAGTGAAAAAATGTCCTTTTAGTTTTTATTATTTTAAATATCATTTTTGAACACTTCCTGGTTGCCGGTAAAATAAATAGGAGGTATTATACTGTTGTATATATAAACTATAGTAGTATAATAATATATGATAAAGTTATGCTCCTATAAAAATCATTTTTAGTTATTTGTGCCTTTTCTTCAATAAATCTCAATTTTTAAAATTTTCTATTTGTTACTTAATCGTTTTCGTTTTATGAACTTGCAAGTATTAATTGACGTATTTTATACACTAACTATCTTGTATACAAGTAAATATAAATAAAATATCTGCTTTATCATACTTAAGTAAAAAATAAATCCGGACAGCTAAATGATTTATTTTTTAGTTCTAAGAAAATTTAGTGCCAATTAGTTTGAGCTAAGTTGAATAGGGTAGTAAAAATTAACCAATGGCTTAAAATGAAAAAAAATGCCCTCCCGGCCTGTTTTGAGGGAAAACGTTTTTGGGGTAGTGGGTTTGTTACATTTGGCGCGTTTTGAATAACAATGTAGGGAACATGTTACAGGCTTTATGCTTGTTTTAATCCCGATGAATAATACAGGGTAACGAAACAAGCTGTCATGCTGAGTTGTAAAATACTGGATCTCTACAGGTGAGATACATCGTATTATTAATACACTTACGAAGTTTTTTAAAACTTCGTAAGTGTGCCTGGTATATTAACCCGGATAAAGAATAAGCTTATTCGCTTAGCTGTGCGAAATATTTATGAAACAGGGGGATAGTTTCAATACCTTTATAATAATTATAAATATCATACTTTTCATTTGGCGAGTGCAGCGCGTCGCTGTCAAGGCCAAAACCCATCAATACGGTTTTAAGCCCAAGCTCGGCCTCAAAAAGTGCTACAATAGGTATACTGCCACCACCGCGGGTAGGTATAGGATCTTTACCAAACGATTCGGCAATGGCCTTTTGGGCCGCACGGTATGCTATGCTGTCGGTTGGTGTTACTGCAGGTTCGCCGCCGTGGTGCGGGGTTACTTTTACCTTAACGGTTTTGGGTGCAATGCTCAGGAAGTGTTTGGTAAACAGTTCGGTTATTTTCTCGCTGGTTTGGTTAGGCACCAGTCGCATAGATATTTTGGCGCTGGCTTTTGATGGCAATACGGTTTTCGCTCCTTCGCCAATGTATCCGCCCCAAATGCCGTTTACCTCAAGGGTGGGGCGGGTACCGGTACGCTCAAAGGTAGTATAGCCCTTTTCGCCCCAAAGCTCCTCAACATCCAGGTCTTTTTTATATTCTTCCTCATTATAAGGCGCGTTGTTAAGGGCGGTACGTTCGGCCGGTGTTAGGTCAATCACATCATTATAAAAACCCGGAATGGCTATGTGGTTATTTTCATCATGCAACGAGGCTATCATTTTAGCCAGGATGGTGGCTGGGTTAGCTACAGCGCCACCATATACGCCCGAATGCAGATCCCGGTTGGGGCCGGTTACTTCAACCTCCAGGTATGATAAGCCGCGTAAGCCGGTCTCTAACGATGGGTTTTCCATGCTGATCATGGAGGTGTCTGATATCAGTACCACATCGGCTTTTAATCTTTCTTTGTTCTCTTTTACAAAAATACCCAGGTTTGATGAACCAACTTCTTCCTCACCCTCGATCATGAATTTAATGTTGCAGGGCAGGGTTTCGGTTTGCATCATCAGCTCAAACGCCTTTACATGCATATAAAACTGGCCTTTATCATCACAGGCACCGCGGGCATATATTTTACCATCGCGTACGGTAGGTTCAAAAGGAGGGGTTTTCCAAAGTTCCAGCGGATCGGCCGGTTGCACATCATAATGGCCGTAAACCAGTACGGTTGGTTTCGACGCGTCAATTATTTTTTCGCCGTATACGATTGGATAGCCGGCTGTTGGGCATACTTCTACCTTGTCGGCACCGGCATCGCGCAGTTTTTGCGCCACGTAATCGGCGGTTTTTAATACGTCTGCTTTGTATTTAGGATCGGCACTAACCGAAGGGAAACGCAAAAGTTCAAACAATTCGTCGAGTAAACGTTGTTTGTTGTCGTTTACATACTGTTTTATATGCTGCATAATTATCAATTTGCAGCAAATATATTGATGTTTATTGATTTAAAACAGAACAGGTCATGCCGTGATGGCATGACCTGTTCTGTTTTTGTATATCCCTATACTATATATATAATTATGCAGCGAAGTCACCATTACCTAATTCTCTTTTAGGACCAGAGAAAGCGAAATCACCATTACCTAATTCTCTTTTCGGACCAGAGAAAGCAAAGTCACCGTTACCTAATTCTCTTTTAGGACCAGAGAAAGCGAAGTCACCATTACCTAATTCTCTTTTAGGACCAGAGAAAGCGAAGTCACCATTACCTAACTCTCTTTTAGGACCAGAGAAAGCGAAGTCACCGTTACCTAATTCTCTTTTAGGACCAGAGAAAGCGAAGTCACCATTAC